>NZ_JBFRFS010000005.1:0-353723 GCF_052114945.1 Glaciibacter sp. 2TAF33 | reverse complement strand
TCTCGCGGACACTCATCCCGCTCTCCCTCGAGAACGCGATCGCCATCCGATCCTGGTAACTCATCAAACGGCCGGACGGCTCACTAAGAAGGTGCTTGGGAATCACCCCTCCAGCTTCGCGGAACCAGATCTTGCCCGTGCTCGGGTTGRATCCCGCAACCCCACTCGCATCGTTGATCGACGCGCCACCAGCGATCGCCCGCCAAAACGTGATCCTGCTCTTCAAACGCAACGTCACAACACCCTCCAAACATCAGGTGTTGCAACCACGCCCTGAACCCAGGGGCTTCGGAAGGTCGATTCGTGACCCCTCACGAGCTAGGCGGCCGCGGGGCCGGCGCGCGTATTGCCTCGCCGACGTGCTGGAGAGGGCGAGCAGTACCAGGATGTCCAGGGTGAGGCTGGCCAGCGTGGTGCGCAGGGTGATCTCCACGCCGTTGTTCCAGTAGTCCGCGAAGGCGATGAGGATGCTAATCGTCGCGCCGGTCATCGCCAGGATCCGCGCCCAGTTGTGGCCGAGGAACACGAACAGCGCGACCGCGAGGTAGAACACGAGCGCCACGCCGTACACGCACAGGAGCACGATGACCACCGCCCTGGTTGTCGCGTCGTCGAGCGGAGCGCCGGATCCGTCCTCGAGCGCCAGCGAACCGGCGAAGCTCCGCCAATCCCAGGCCGCGACGATGATGAACACCACGCCCGACAGCGAGCGGGCGCCCATCAGCAGCGCCCCGAAGACGGTGGACTGCGGCCGCCTCACGAGACGCCGCGCAGCTCGACCACAACCGCCTCCGCAGCGGATGCCGCGTCCAGCACCTCGGCGGGGACCTGTTCGCCAGGAACCGGCACTCGGCGCAGGTCCACCACCGGCAGGTCGCCATCCGTCTGGATACTGTCGCCACCGCCGTTTCGCGAGTGGTAACCGGTGGAGAAATCGCGGATCAGCACCACCCGGGCCTCCGGCACGGCGGCCCGTAGTGTCGCAACGATGTGGTCGCGTTCGATGTCGGTATTCGCGTCGATCTTGTGGGTGACCTGCAGGGTGAACAGCGAGAATCCCACAGCCCGGTCGAACGTTCCGGCGGCGAGCCAGCCGACCCGGTGTCCGCCCGGAAGCATCCAGCCGTCCGGGCATTTCCAGAACCGAACGTGATGCCGTTTGGCCGGGTTGTCCTCTACCTCCTGCTGGTAGGCGAAATCCTGCTGCCGATCGAACAGCCGCAATGGACTCACCGGCGCCTCGTCGTAACTGCGGCGGCGAAGCGTCGACATCACGATGCGCCAGCCGGAAGCCAGGGTGATCTCGTCTGCCCGGGTCCAGCCGGCCGCCGTCATCGATGCGTGCAGCTGGGCGGCCGAGCCGTCCAGTGCAAGATTCACCGGGTCGCCGAGCAAGCCGTCGCTGGTGCGGGTGCGGCCGATGAAGTAATCGGGCACATAAAGCTGGGTGAGGATCCGGTGCAGCCGCGGCAGCACGAGGTAGGCCAGTAGCGCCCACAGGACGACGACGAAACCGATTCCCGCCCAGCCCCAGTCGAAGCTCTCGGTGAAGACCAGCACGGCCAGCCAGACTGAAGCAAGGCCCGCGAAGACGAAGAAGAAGTTGTCGAGCGCCGCATTCACCGAGAAGCGCTTGCGGCGAGCGCGGACCTTCGCCGGAGCGGACGCCGCGGTCCGCCCCGGCGTCGAGCGCGCAGTGGGCGCCGTGGTCGTGGCCGGAACGGGACCGTGCTCTGGCATATCGTCATGCTAGTTCGCGGGCGCCCCCGAACCCTAGGCTTGCGCTCATGACCTACGACGTTGAAGCCGTTCGCTCGCACTTTCCCGCCCTGTCGACGGGCGTCGCACATTTCGATGGGCCGGGCGGCACCCAGACGCCACGCAGCGTCGGGCAGGCCATCGCCGACACCCTCACCGGCCCCCTGTCCAACCGCGGAGCGTCCAGCATCTCCGAACGCAACGCGGATGCCGCGGTGCACGGTTTCCGGCGCGCGATGGCCGACCTGCTCGGCGCGGATCCCCGTGGCATCGTCTACGGGCGAAGTGCCACCCAACTCGCCTACGACTTCTCCCGCCACCTCTCCAAGGAGTGGAGGCCGGGGGACGAAATCGTCGTCACCCGGCTCGACCACGATTCCAACGTGCGCCCATGGCTCCAGGCCGCCGAGCGCGTCGGAGCGACCGTGCGCTGGGTCGGGTTCAATCCGAACACCGGTGAACTCACGGCGGATGCCGTCCAGGCGCAGCTCAGTGAGCGCACCCGCCTGGTCGCCGTGACCGCGGCGTCTAACCTGATCGGCACCATGCCGCCGATTGCTGAGATCGCCCGGGTGGTCCACGCGACCGGCGCCCTGCTCTACGTCGACGGCGTTCACTATGCGGCGCACGCGTCCGTCGACCTTCCGGCGCTCGGTGCCGACTTCTTCACCTGCTCGCCCTACAAGTTCCTCGGCCCGCACTGCGGAGTGCTGGCCGCCGCCCCGGCACTGCTCGAACGGATCATGCCCGACAAACTGCTCCCCTCGACGAATGCCGTGCCGGAGCGGTTCGAGTTCGGCACCCTGCCCTACGAGCTGATGGCCGGGACGACGGCTGCAGTCGACTTCCTCGCCGGGATGCATGAACTCGGAACGGGGAACGCGACGCCGATCGAGGGCGCCGGAGACCGGCGTGACCGCCTCGTCGCCTCGCATATGGCTCTCGAGGAATATGAGCGGCACCTGCGCAGCGCGCTCGAGGTCGGCCTCGCCGAGCTGCCGGGCGTCACGCTGCATTCCCGCGCCGCGAGGCGCACACCCACTCTCCTGGTCACCTTCGCCGGGCTCAGCGCCGGCCACGCGGCCAGGTTCCTGGCCGAGCGGGACATCCTCGCCCCGGCAGGCTCGTTCTACGCCCTCGAGGCGTCGCGCTGGCTCGGCCTCGGCGACGAGGGAGGCCTGCGAATCGGGCTCGCCCCGTATGTCACGCCCGCCGAGGTCGACCGGCTGCTCGCCGCGCTGCACGCCTTCACCCGGCTATAGACGCGCCACCCCTAGGCTGGGTCAAGCGACAGAGGGGGTCCGGATGCCAGTCGGCGCACTTATCGAGTTCAGTCACGTCACCAAGTCCTTCGGGCACGTCTCCGCCGTCAACGACCTGTCGTTCACCGTCGAGCCCGGCCGGGTCACCGGTTTCCTGGGTCCCAACGGCGCCGGAAAGACCACCTCGCTCCGGATGCTGCTGGGCCTGGTCACACCGAGCAGCGGCACCGCGACCTTTGCCGGTATCCGCTATCACGACCTGCCGAACCCGCTGGGCACAGTGGGCGCCGCGCTCGAGGCGGCCAGTTTCCATCCCGGCCGCACCGCCAGGAACCACCTCGGCATCTATGCCACTGCCGCCGGCCTCCCGAAGCAGCGCGTCACCGACGTGCTGCGGACCGTGGGACTCGCCGATTACGCCGACCGCAGGGTGGGCGGGTATTCGCTCGGCATGCGCCAGCGCCTCGGCCTGGCCTACGCCATGATCGGAGACCCCGGCGTGCTGGTACTCGACGAGCCGATCAACGGCCTCGACCCGGAGGGCATCAAGTGGATCCGCGGCTTCCTCCGCGAGATGGCCGGGGAGGGCCGCACCGTCCTGGTGAGCTCGCACCTGCTCTCCGAGGTGCAGCAGAGCGTCGACGATGTCGTGATCATCGCCAAGGGCCAGCTGGTTCACCGCGGTCCGCTCACCAGTCTCGAAACGGATGTCGCCCCGCAGGTGATCGTCGACTCCCCCGACCGCGACAGCCTCGCCGCCGCCCTCACCGCGGCCGGAATTTCGTTCAGCGCCGGCCGCACCGGATTGCTCGCCGCCGCACCTGACCCCGCCCACATCGGCCACATCGCCTTCGCCGCCGGCGTGGAGTTGAGTGTTCTGCACCGGCAGAAATCGGGGCTCGAGGATTCCTTCCTCAAGCTCGTGGGCGGAGGGGATTCACTGTGAACACCTTCATCCGTTCAGTCCGCTCCGAATTCGCCAAGGTCACCACCACCCGGATGTGGTGGATCCTCGCCATCGTGCTGTTCTGCTACATCGGACTGCTCGCCGGTGGCCTGGCCGCCCTGTTCGGCGGCGTGCAGAGCGGAGCGATCTCGCCGAGCGCCGGCGGTGGCGCCGGCGGCCAGGGCGCTCCCAGCGGCGCGAACCTGCCGCCGCTGATCTACAGTTTCGCGTCATCCGTTGGCTATGTGTTCCCGGTGCTGCTCGGCGCCCTGGCCACCACCGGCGAGTTCCGGCACCAGACGCTCACTCCGACCTTCCTCGCCAACCCGCGCCGCGGCGCGGTCCTCGGGTCCAAGACGGTGACCCTGTTCGGCTTCGGCGCCATGCTCGGCGTGGTGGGCCTGCTGGCCTCGGTCGGGATCGGTGCCCTCGTCCTGAACGCGTTCGGAGTGGACCCGCTCCTGGCAGACAGCGACACCTGGGCATTGTTCGGCCGCACCATCCTGGCGATGGCCCTCTGGGCCACCATCGGCGTCGGCCTCGGCGTGCTGGTGCCCAGCCAGGTGGCGTCGATCGTGATCGTGCTGGCGTTCACCCAGTTCGTCGAACCGTTGCTGCGGCTCGCGGCCTCCTTCATCGAGGTGACCGCGAACATCGGCAAGTTCCTCCCCGGTGCGGCCAGCGACGCACTCGTCGGCGCGAGCTTCTTCACCATCGCGGGTCAGGCCTCATCCGTTTTGGACTGGTGGCAGGGTGGCCTGGTCCTGTTGGGTTATGCGATCGTGGCGACCGTGGTCGGCTACTTCACCAGTTGGAAGCGGGACGTCACCTGAGTCCTGCGCAGGCTGTGGGCAGGGCTGCGGTGGGGTGAGGATCCGGGTCGGGCTGACCGGTGTTGACCGGCAGGGTGCGAGTCGATCGGCGTGGGTGACCGGCCCGGAGGCGGCGGCGCGGCGGCGGCGGCGCGGTCGCGGTCCCGGTCAGTCGTCCAGGCGCTCGTCAATCGTCTCACCGAGGCGGGTGGTTGCCGCCGACGTGCGGGCGCGGGCCGGCGGCTCGGCCGGATCCTCCGCGGGCCCAGCATCCTGCAGCTTGAGCGAGGCGATCAGGTCGGGGGCGTGCTTGGTGGTGAGGATCAGGCGGGCGAACTCCTCGTCGACCAGGTCGAGCACCACCGCCTGGCGTTTGTTCTTGACCGCGAGGAAGTCCTTGCCGCCGTGGAATTTCCAGGTTCCGACCGCGAGCACCAGCGGAATCAACGTTCCGGGCGCGCGGATGCCCCGTATCCAGATCCAGGGGTCGTCCGTGATGGCTACCTGCCTGATGTTCTCACGCTTCACGACGATGTCGTCCCGGCGCAGGGAAAGGGACTTCTCCGCGGGCGTCAGGTGAACCTCGAGACGGTCTGAGTGAACGCGCAGGGAAGCCATGACTCTAGTCTGCCGGTTCTGCACGCGATTGACCGTGCGCGAAACCTCACAAAGCCGTAACGCCGGCCGCTCCGGTGGGGTGCTCCGGTCCGAGCGCTCGCCTTGTCCGTTCGCGCTGCGGTTTCTCGCACGCGCGCATGGCAGGCCCTCAGCGCGTGGCGATTTCCTCAGCGCGAGCGGATCCGAGCGGATACGTCAGCGCGTGGCTGCGGCAGCCGCCCGTGCCGCAGCCGGCAGCGCCTCGAAGATCCGGCCTATCGACGTCTCGTCGTGTGCCGCGGAGACGAACCACGCCTCGAACACCGACGGCGGGAGGGATACCCCGGCATCGAGCATGGCGTGGAAGAACGGCGGGTAGCGGAATGCGTCCTGGCGTTGCACCTCGGCGTAGGTGCGCGGAGCGTGCTCGGCAGCCTCGGCGCCGAACACGAAACTGAACAGATTGCCGGCACGCTGCACGGCGTGCTCGACGCCTTCCGCTGAGAGTGCCGCGGAGACCGCCTCCGAGATGATGGCGGCGGTGGCGTCCAGGCGGCCGTAGACCGCGGCATCCGCTGCCTCGAGCGTTGCAATGCCCGCAGCGACGGCCACCGGGTTGCCCGAGAGCGTGCCCGCCTGGTAGACCGGCCCGGCCGGGGCAAGGTAGTCCATCACATCGGCGCGGCCACCGAGCGCGGCGACCGGCAGGCCGCCGCCGATGACCTTGCCGAAGGTGAGGAGGTCGGGGGTGTACCGGTCGCCGCCGGCGTTCTCCAGCCCCCAATACCCGGCCGGGCCGACCCGGAAACCGGTGAGTACCTCGTCGACGATGAGCAGCGCGCCCTCCGCGTGGACCAGGGCGGCCAGGGCGGCGTTGAAGCCGGCATCCGGCGCGACCACGCCCATGTTGGCGGCGGCGGCTTCGGTGATGACGGCGGCGATCCGACCCGGGTGGGCTGCGAAGGCCGCGCGCACGGCGTCGAGGTCGTTGTACGGCAACACGAGGGTCTGCGCGGCGGTGGCCGCGGTGACGCCGGCCGAGCCGGGCATGGCCAGGGTCGCCAGGCCGGACCCTGCCTCAGCCAACAGGCCGTCGGAGTGCCCGTGGTAGTGCCCGGCGAACTTCACCAGCAGGTCACGCCCGGTGAAGCCGCGCGCCAGCCGGATCGCGGTCATGGTGGCTTCGGTGCCGGTGGAGACGAGGCGAAGCTTCTCGACTGCTCCGACCCTGCCCTTCACGAGCTCGGCCAGCACGGTCTCGCTCGGCGTTGAGGCGCCGAACGACAAGCCGCGGGCTGCGGCGTCCTGCACGGCTCGCACCACCTGCGGGTGGGCGTGGCCGAGGATCGCCGGCCCCCACGAGCTGACCAGGTCGACGTAGTCGCGTCCGTCGGAGTCGGTGACGTAGGCGCCGGAAGCGGAGACCAGGAACAGCGGCGTGCCGCCGACCGACCGGAACGCCCGCACCGGGGAGTTCACGCCGCCCGGAATGGACTGCTGGGCGCGTGCGAAGAGTTCGTCGTTGTGTGTGGTCGTGGCGTGCGCGGCCGTACTCGGCGGAGTGGGTGAGCTCATCAGGCGCGTTCCTCCGTGAGCCAGGCGGCCAGCTCGACGGCCCAGTACGTGAGCACCGCGTCTGCGCCGGCACGACGAATGCTGAGCACCGATTCCTCGACCGCGCGACGGCGGTCGATCCAGCCGTTGGCGGCCGCGGCCTCGATCATCGCGTACTCCCCGGACACCTGATATGCCCAAACCGGAATATCACTCATCGCGGCGACATCGGCGAGCACGTCGAGGTAGCTGCCGGCCGGCTTGACCATGACGATGTCGGCGCCCTCGTCGATGTCGAGCTGCGCTTCGCGCACACCCTCGCGCCGATTGCCGGGGTTCAGCTGGTAGGTGCGGCGGTCACCTTCGAGTGTGGACTGGACCGCGTCACGGAAGGGACCGTAGAACGCTGACGCATACTTCGCGGAGTATGCGAGCACTGAGGTGTCTTCGAAACCGTTGTCGTCGAGGGCTTCCCGCACCGCCGCCACCTGCCCGTCCATCATGCCGCTCAGGCCGAGGACCGCAGAGCCGGCGGATGCCTGGGCGACGGCCATCTCCTGATAGC
Source organism: Glaciibacter sp. 2TAF33 (assembly GCF_052114945.1). NCBI lineage: Bacteria > Bacillati > Actinomycetota > Actinomycetes > Micrococcales > Microbacteriaceae > Glaciibacter > Glaciibacter sp. 2TAF33. Next base: position 346,229 of record NZ_JBFRFS010000005.1, on the reverse strand, counting down.
GCATCAGCGTCGCGTCGTTGTCGACCCGACCGTCGGCGGCCAGGACCCCACAGTGGCCGTGGTCGGTGAATTCGTCGAGGCAGAGGTCGGTCTGCACGACCAGCGCGTCGCCCACTTCCTCCACCAGTGCGCGGGTTGCGACGTTGAGGATTCCGTCGGGGTCGGTCGCCCCGGATCCGATCGCGTCCCGTACCGTGGGCACGCCGAACAGCATGACACCGCCGATGCCGGCCGACGCGGCATCCGTCACCGCGCGCCGGGCGCTGTCGAGCGAGTGCTGCACGACGCCCGGCATCGACTGGATCGGCATCGGCTCACTCGCGCCCTCCCGCACGAAGAGCGGAAGGACGAGTTCGGCGGGGTGGAGGCGGGTTTCGCTGGCCAGCCGACGGAGCGCGGGAGTGGTGCGCAGGCGACGGGGCCGGAAATATGGTGTGGTCACCGGTTAACCCTACGCCGCGTGCCCGAGCGGGTCGTCCAGCATGGTCAACGGACGGGGTGCGCACCGGCGAGCGCCGCCTGCACCAGGGCATCGATCAGGGAGTCGGCGCTGCGGTCGGCGGCGACGATGTCGACGTCGAGGCCGAAGCCGGCGGCGTCCTTCGCGGTCCGCGGGCCGATGCACGCGATGAGCGTGGTGTCCGGGATCGGGCCCAGTTGCTCCTGCACCTGCCGAGCGACGCTTCCCGACGTCACCAGTACGGCCTGCACCCGGCCGGCGGCGACGTCCTCGACGACCTTCGGGTCGACCGGGACACCCACGGTGCGGTACGCCACGACGGATTCGACATCGTGGCCAAGCCGGCGGAGTCCTTCGCTGAGCAGCGGCGTGGCGATTTCAGAACGGAGGGTGAGCACCCGGAGCGGGATCACGCCATCCGTCGCGGCCTCCCATTCCGCGAGCATGCCGCGTGCGGAATTCTCTTCGGAGGGAACGATGTCGACCCGGTAGCCCGCAGCGGTGAGCGCGGCGGCGGTGGTCTCACCGACGGCCGCGACCCGCGTCCCCGGCGGCACGACCGCCTGGAAGGAGGACAGCACGTCGACCGTGGTGGCGCTGGTCACGGTCATCCAGTCGAAGTCACCGGCGGCCAGCCGGGCCAGGGCCGCCTGCAGGGCCGGCGCGTTGTCGGTGGGGGCGAAGTTGATCATCGGGGCGACGATCGGCTGGGCGCCCCGGGCGCGGAGGTTCGCGGCGACCTGGTCGCCCCAGGGTCCGCCGCGCGGCACGAGGACCCGCCAGCCGGCGAGTGGTTTGGTGGTGATGGGCTCGGTGCGTTCGGTCGTCATGATGCGGCCCCCAGGGGTGCGAAATCGGCCGCGCCGCCGGCGAACAATTCATCGGCCACCCGATCGGCGATGTCTTCTGCCGCCTCACGGAGGTGCGCGATGGAGTGGGACTCCGGCGTCGCTGCATGGGAGCTGGTGAGGTGCTGGCTACCGTCCGGGCTGTACACGGTCGCCGTCAGGAACACCAGTTCGTCGACGACCGCGGTCGCACCGATGGGCGCGGCGCATCCCGCTCCCAGCCGGGACAGCACCCGGCGCTCGGCCGTGGTGGTGGCCTGGGTGGTCACGTGGTTGACCGCGGCGAGTGCCGAGGCGAGGTGGCGCTCGTGCTTCTCGTCCCGCACCTCGATCGCAAGCGCGCCCTGGCCCGGGGCGGTCGGCCAGTCCGACAGTTCGAGGTAGTCGGTCGCGACGTCGTCGAGTCGCCCGAGACGACCGAGACCCGCGGCGGCCAGAACCACGGCGTCGAGTTCACCCGAGGTGACGAAAGCCAGCCGGGTGTCGACGTTGCCGCGGATGTCGACCACGACCAGGTCTGGGCGCCGTGCCTTCAACTGCGCCACCCGGCGCGGAGAGCCGGTGCCGACCCGTGCGCCCTCGGGGAGCGTGTCCAGCGTGAGGCCGTCCCGCGCGCACAGCACGTCACGGGCGTCGGCCCGTTTCGGCGTCGCGCCGATGGCGAGGCCAGGGTATGCGATGGTCGGCAGGTCTTTGAACGAGTGAACGACCACCTCGCACTCGCCGGCCAGGAGCGCCTCGCGCAGGGCACTGGCGAAGACGCCGGTGCCGCCCAGGGTGGACAGCGACTCACGGGAGGTGTCGCCGTGGGTGGTGATCGGCACGATCTCCACCTGTACGCCGGCTGCCGTTGCCATCCGGTTCGCGATCATCGTGGTCTGCGCCATCGCCAAGGCGCTGCCGCGTGTTCCGACCCGGATCAGGGGCGTGTTCGCTGCGCCGGCGGCTGCGCCCTTCGAGGCGCCTCCGGCGGCTGCGCCCTTCGAGGCGCCTCCGGCGCTCATGGCGCGATCCCGGCGAGGGCCGGCTTGAAGCCGAGCCGCACGTTCTCGCAGCAGCCGGGCCGGCACACGTCGTACCAGGGGCCGAGTTCGGTCAGGGCGGGGCGTACCTCGTCTGGCACGTCGTTCACGCGTTCCAGCACGAGGTCGACCAGTCCGCTCACATACGCGGGGTTGGTGCCCGGTGTCGGAACGCGAACGGCGTGCAGGCCTGCCTCTGCCGCGGTCTCCATCGCCTCGTTGTCGAGGTCCCAGAGCACTTCCATGTGGTCGCTGACGAAGCCGAGCGGCACGATCACGACCGCACGGATGCCGCGGGCCGGCAGCTGCCGGATGGCGTCGTTGATGTCCGGCTCGAGCCAGGGCATGCTGGGCGGGCCGGAGCGGGACTGGTACACCAGCTGCCAGGGGATCGCGACAGGCTCGATCACCGCGACAGGCTCGACCACCGCGGCAGGCTCGACCACCGCGGCAGGCTCGATCACCGCGACAGGCTCGACCACCGCGGCAGGCTCGACCACCGAAGGGGTGGCCGCAGCCATAACGACCTCCGCGACAGCCAGATGCTGCGCGGCGTACGCGCCGCCCTCACCGAAGCCGCGTTCAGCGGGGCCGCTCCTGGCGGCATCCGTCATCGGGATCGAGTGGGTGGCGAACATCACCTCAACCTCGGTGGCCAGGTTGATGCCGGGGATGGCCGCCTCGACCTCGAGGATGCCCTCCTTGACGCCCTCGATGAACGGGAGCACGAAGCCGGGGTGGTCGAAGAACTGGCGAACCTTGTCGATGTGCACCACCTTGTCCAGGCCGGTGGCATCCAGTGCTGCGGCGAAGTCCTCACGGTACTGGCGGCAGCTCGAGTATGAGCTGTACGCGCTGGTGGCGATCGCGATGAAGCGGCTGTGGCCGGCCGCGTGCGCCTCACTGATCGCGTCAGGAAGGTACGGCGCCCAGTTGCGGTTGCCCCAGACCACCGGAAGGTCGATGCCTCGGAATGCCAGTTCCGCCTCGAGGGCGGACTTGAGCGCCCGGTTCTGGTTGTTGATCGGGCTGATGCCGCCGAAGTGGCGGTAATGGGTGGCGACCTCTTCGAGACGTTCCTCGGGGATGCCGCGGCCGCGCGTGACGTTGCGGAGGAACGGGATCACGTCGTCCTGGCCCTCTGGCCCGCCGAAGCCGGCGAGCAGGATGGCGTCGTACTGCGTCACTACTGCAGCACCTCCACCATTTCGGCGATCGTGACCCGGCGACCGGTGTAGAACGGGACTTCCTCGCGCACGTGGCGCCTGGCATCCGTTGCCCGGAGGTCCCGCATCAGGTCGACCAGTTCGGTGAGCTCGTCGCTCTCGATCGGCAGCAGCCACTCGTAGTCGCCGAGGGCGAAGGCCGAGACGGTGTTCGCGATGGCCCCGCGGAAGGCGGCGCCCTTCCGGCCGTGGTCGGCGAGCATCTTGCTGCGCTCAGCCTCAGGCAGCAGGTACCACTCGTAGCTGCGGACGAAGGGGTACACGGTGAGCCAGCCCTTGGGTTCGATTCCGCGCAGGAAGCCGGGCACGTGGCTCTTGTTGAACTCGGCGTCGCGGTGCACGCCCATCGCGTTCCAGGTGGGCAGCAGGCTCTTCAACAGGCGGCTGCGACGGAGCTCGCGGTGTGCCCACTGGAGCGTCTCGGCTTCCGGTGCGTGGGTCCAGATCATGACGTCGGCATCGGCCCTGAGACCCGAGACGTCGTAGAAGCCGCGCACGGTGACGCCCTCGGCTTCGACCAGGGCGACGATGTCGTCGAGCTCGTTCACGGCATGCGGAACGTCACGCCCGTCGAGGTCGTCCGGGTTCGCCGGGTCCTTCCGGAGCACCGCGAACAGGGTGAAACCTTGCGGCCCCGGTTCGGGAGCGGCGGGGGTTGCTTCGGTGGGTGCGGGCTGGGTGTTGTCTACTGCCTCTCCGGCAGCCGGGTGAGTCATGGTTACTAGTCTCCCCCGCAATGCGGCCAGCACCAAAAGCGGGGCCGGAACGCACCCCGGCTAGCGGTTCTGGAACGCCTTCACACCGAGCCAGACCGCGCCGGCGACAGCGGATGCCGCGGCCACCGCGATCCCGATCAACGCGCCAGGGTTCCGGTCGCCGAGATCCCGCAGCGCGTAGGTCAGTCGCCGGGTGTTGATCCTGATCTGCTTGGGCAGGTTGAGTTTGTACTCGATCGCATCCAGCGTGGCCGCCACCTCGGAGCGGGCGGCGTGCGCCTCTTTCCGCAGGTCTGCCAGGCTCTTCTGCGGCTGGTCGACAGGCTTCTGCTCGCCTTGCCGGTGCTCGGCCTCGTGCACCGCGCGATCAAGCTCGGCCCGGGTCTGCCCGGCCCGGTGCCCGGTGCGCTCCAGCTCCAGCCGGTCCTGTTCAACGCTCATATTCGCCTACCCCTTTAAGTGCATCGACATCGTGACGGATGCTGCCCCGCAGGCCGTCCGGGTCAGTCTTGGTCGCCGCTTTGACCCGGTTCAAACCGATCAGCGCGAGGATGACGGCGATCACCAGCAACAGGACGCCCACGATCAGGGCGGAGAGCCAGAGCGGCAGCACCAGCGCCAGCGCGATCACCGCGGTGGCGATCAGCACGCTGACGGCGAAGAAGAGGAACAGGGCGGCGCCCGCGAAGAGTCCCACGCCGATCCCGGCGTTCTTCGCCTTGCCGGCCATCTCCGCCTTGAACGCGGCCAGTTCGGCGCTGACCAGGGCGCCGACCTGCGCCGGCAGCTCGGTGATCAGCTCTGCCAGGGATCGCCGGGTCTTCGGGTTGAATCCGGTGTTGGTCACTGTCTGCCTCCCGGTCTCGTGCCGCGGTTACTTGGCGTCGTCGGCCGGGCCCGATGCGGCCGCCGGCTTCCCGGGCTTGGACGCGGGCTTCGTCGACGCGGGCGTGCCGTTCGCGGAGGAGGACGTCGGCGAGGTGGAGCCGGTCTTCTTGGCCGGGGCCGCAGCATCCGCTTTCTTGGCCTGCATGGCGCTGACGGCCTTCTTGCCCGCATTGAACAGGGCGACCGGCGCGTCGCCGACCGCGTCCAGGGCGAAGTCGCGCACCTCGCTCACCCGGCGCTGAACCGGCTTGGCGTTCCAGAAGTCGTTCGCGGCCGCCGCGATCTGGTCGTAGCGCTTGCGGCCGGCGCGCGCGCCGAGCACGTAGCCGACCAGTCCGCCGGTGATGAACAGAAGCTTTCCCCGCATTGTGGCTCCATTCGGTGAGGTTCACGTAGCCCCCAGCGTAACCCTGTTGTGTGCGCCCGCACACGGGCGTTACGCGCAGTCCCTGCTCCCACCCTGCTCCCGCGAGCCTGCACTTGTTGGGGTTATAACCACGTTTTAGGCCCAACAAGTGCAGGCTCGCGGAGATTTGGGCTAGAGGCCGAGGGACGTCCGGCGGGTGCGGGAGGCGGCGCCGCGCGCGTCGGGGATCACCGACGCCAGACCGGTGCCCGCAAGCCAGGCGCCGGTCACCTCGAGCCCGTCGATCTCGGCGACTACGTCGCGCACCGCCTGCACACGCGCCCCGGCGCCGATGGTCGCCGGCGAGAGCGCGTCGCGCCACACGGTGCGCGCGAAACCCCGCACCGCCTCGGCGGGCAGGTCCACGCCGAGCAGGGCCGACGCGTCGCGCAGGGCGAGGGCCTGGAGTTCGGCGTCGCCGAGGCCCTCGGCGGGATTCGGCGTTCTGGCACGGCCGTAGGAGAGACGGATGACGTGCCGGCCTGCCCCCGCCGCTTCGGCCACCCACTCCCATTTCGCACTGACGTGGGTGAGGGCCTTCGCGCTGACCCCCGGCGTGGTGGCGGCGACCAGGACCCCGGTACCACGCGGGTGGGAGTCCAGCTGTGGGGCGTCCAGCACCAGGGTGGCCAGTTCGACGACGGTCGGCTCCGGCCAGCCCAGCTCGGCGAGCGCCGCCGTCTCCTCCCCGAGCCCGCCGACGAGTCCGAGGGCGCCGGCACCGGGCGTGGCGATGATGACGAAGCGTGCGGTGGCGGACCCCTGACCGGCGGGGGTCGCGGTGTCACCTGGGTCACCGGGGGTCGAGGTGGGCGCCAGGGTCACCGTCCATCCCCGTGCGCCAGCCGTGCCACCAGCCGTGAGCGCCTCGATCCGGGTCCCGGTCACGATCTCCGCCCCCAAGCGGTCCAGGTCCGCGACGAGGGCGTCGACCAGTGTCGTCATCCCGCCGCGCAGGCCGCCGACGGCCGAGCCCGCCGGCGCCTGGGCGCGCAGTGACAGCACCGCCCCGGAGAGCGAACCCGCCGTGGTGAGCGCCGTGTTGAGGCCGGGGGCGACGACGTCCACGTCGAGGTCGGCGGCCGGCGCCGAGTACACGCCGGAGGCGACCGGCTCCACCAGCCGCTCGAGCACCCGCCGGCCCATCCGCTTCCCCACCAGGTCGCCCAGGCTGTGTTCACGACCGATTTTCAGCACCGGGATCAGCCTGTCGGCGTAGGCGCGCCAGGCACCGCGCCAGCCGATCGCGCGGCGCACATCGTCGGCGAGCGGTGACCCCGGGATTCCGAGCACCCCGGCCTTCGGGGCGGGGACGGTGACGCTCTGGTTCGGGTTGTCGTTCTTCGGCAGGTGCAGCCAGGCGCCGGCCGGATTCGGCGCGATCACAGCGTCGGTCAGCCCGAGTTCGGCGATGAAGTCGGCGACCGCACCGCGCCGGACGGCGAAACTCTCCGCGCCGCTGTCCAGTGTCAGCCCGGCGACGTCGTGGCGGGCGACGGCGCCGCCGACGGCATCCGCTGCTTCGTACACCGTGACCGCCAAGCCGATGCGGGCGCAGTCGCGGGCGGCGACCAGCCCGGAGATGCCGCCGCCGACCACGATGACGTCGGTCATGCGAGGCGCCCGTGCCGGCTGGCTGTACGCAACTGCGGGGATTCTTGCCCGCTCACGCCAGCATGCGCCGAAATTAAGCCTGAAGCCTTCACTTTGTCTCCCTGAGTGTGTGCCGGCGAATTATCCCCGCAGTTGCGCACGGTGAACGCCTGGGCTCAGGCCGAGGCGGATGCGCGGCCGGCCTCGTGCACCAGCCCGACCAGTCGGGTCAGCACGCCGGGATCGGTCTCCGGGGGCACCCCGTGTCCGAGGTTGAGCACGTGCGACGGCGCGGAACGGCCGCGTTCGAGCACGTCGAGCACGTGCGCCTCGAGCACCGGCCACGGGGCGGCGAGCAACGCCGGGTCGACGTTGCCCTGCAGCGGAACGGTGCCGCCGAGACGGCGATTGGCCTCGTCCAGGGGAATCCGGTAGTCGACGCCGACCACGTCCGCGCCGATGGCGTGCATGTCGGCGAGAAGTTCACCGGTGCCGACGCCAAAGTGCACGACCGGCACGTTGCGCCGCACCTCCTGCGGGTCGGCCGCTTCGTCGGCGGGCCGCTCCAGGTAGGTGAGGTCACGCACGTGGCTGATCGCCTGCGCAGAGGCCGGTGCGACGTACCGCACATAGTCGGCCTGCGAGAGAGCGCCGGCCCAGGAGTCGAACAGCTGGGCGGCGCTGGCGCCGGCGAGCACCTGGGCTCGGAGGAAGCGCCCCGTCACCGCCGCGGTCCAGGCCATCAGGTCGGCCCAGGCCGCCGGGTCGGCGTGCATCAGCGTGCGGGCGTGGATGTGGTCCTTCGACGGCCCACCCTCGACGAGGTAGGCGGCAAGCGTGAACGGGGCGCCGGCGAAGCCGATCAGCGGGGTCGCCCCGAGTTCGTCGGTGGTGCGGGTGACGGCCTCGCGAATGGGGGCGAGGCCCGCGTCGAGGACCGAGGGGTCGAGGGAGACCAGGGTCGCGACATCCGCTCTGGTGCGCACCGCCGTGCCGAGGACCGGGCCGCGGCCGGGCACGATCTCGACGTCGACGCCGACCAGTCGCAGGGGAACCACGATGTCGCTGAAGAAGATTCCGGCGTCCACCCGGTGCCGGCGCACCGGCTGCAGGGTGATCTCGCTGGCCATCGCCGGGTCGAGGCAGGCGTCGAGCATGTCGGTGCCCACGCGCAGGTCCCGGTATTCCGGCAGCGACCGGCCGGCCTGGCGCATGAACCAGACCGGGGTCTGGGCGGGGCGCACTCCCTGGTAGGCCCTGATCAGGGAGGAGTCGGCGGTCAGGCCGGAGGAGAGCGGATGCTGCGCGTCAAGGTTCACCCCCTGATTCTGCCAAAGATCTCACGATAGCGATCGCGCAGGGCGCCGATTCGGGTCCTGCCACTACAGGCCGTAGAATCAACCGGTGCTGATTTGTTTGTCCGCGAGTCACAAGAACTCCAGTTTCGACGTACTGGAGAAGTTGTCTGTCGGCGCACACAGCACGGCAACCGGGATGCTCGAGCGTCACGGCGCCCTGAGCGGTGCGGTCGTCGTCGCCACCTGCAACCGCTTCGAGGCCTATCTCGACCTCGATGAGCCCTTCGGCGTGTCCCCGATCCCCGCAGTGAACGCCGTCATCGACGCCGTCAGTGCGAGCACCGGCGTCACGGCGGACACCCTGCGCGACACCCTCGACCTGGTGCACGGCAACGGCGTTGCCGAGCACCTGTTCGCCGTCACCAGCGGGCTCGAGTCCGTGGTGGTCGGCGAAGGCGAGATCGCCGGCCAGGTGCGCCGCGCGCTGGAAGCGGCCCGGGCAGCCGGAACCACGAGCCCTGAACTCGAGCGACTGTTCCAACGCGCCTCCCAGACCTCCCGCGGCGTCAAGAACCGTACCGGCATCGGCTCCGCCGGCCGCTCGCTCGTACGCCTCGCGCTCGAACTCGCCGAGAGCCGGGTGACCGACTGGGCCCAGACCCGGGTGCTGCTGGTGGGAACGGGCCGCTACGCCGGCGCATCGCTCGCCGCCCTCCGGGATCGCGGCGCGGAAGACGTGCGCGTGTACTCGCCGAGCGGGCGTGGCCTGAAGTTCGCCGCCTCCCACGGCATCACCGCCGTCGGCGACACCGATTTCGCCCGTGAGGCCGCCCTGGCCGACCTCATCGTGACCTGCACCACCGTCGAGGGCCACGTGATCGACGCGAGCCTGCTGGAGGCCGGGCGCGCCAACCTCGCGACCGGGTCCGGGATCGCTGCGGCACACGCCGGCCAGGCGCACACCGACCAGACTGGTGCGGCGCATCCGCTGTGCCCGGTCCGCCCGACCCCGAATGAACCGGCCGCCGCCTCGCGCCAGCTCGTCATCGACCTCGGCCTGCCCCGCAACGTCGACCCCGAGGTGGCATCCGTTGCCGGCGTGGAACTGCTCGACCTGGAGACGGTGCGACTGCACGCCCCGCTCGAAGAGTTGAACGCCACCAGCGACGCCCGCCAGCTCGTGGGCAAGGCGGCCCGCAAGTTCAGCGCCGTCGCCGAGGAGCAGAGCCTTGCGCCGGCGGTCGTCGCCCTCCGCACCCACGTCTTCGGGCTGCTCGACTCCGAGATCGAGCGCGCCCGCAAGCGCGGCGACGATGACGGCCAGACCGAATCCGCCCTGCGGCACCTGGTCGGCGTGTTGCTGCACACCCCGATGGTGCGCTCCCGCGAACTCGCGCGGGACGGCGAACACGAGGCCTACCTCCGCGGGCTCGACGCCCTCTTCGGCCTCAAGGTGGAACTGCCCGCGTCGAACGTTGCGATCGCCGCCCGGGCAACGGATGCCGGCGGCTCCGGTCCCACTGCCTCCTAGTCCACAGACCCGGTGCCGGCCACGCCGTTCCGGCAGCTGTGTTCCAGCGCCGCCGGATAGGGTGGCGGCATGGAAGAGACCTTGCCGCCCACCGGCCTCACCACACTGCCGTTCACCGCGCATCCGTTCCGAACTGACCGGCTGCTGCTCCGCCCGCTGACCGAAGCGGACACCAATGACGTGTTCGCCTACCAGTCCCGCCCCGACGTGGTGGGATTCCTGCCCTGGCCGCTGCGCACGCTGGAGGAGTCGAGGGAGCACACCGTCAAGCGGGCCGGCCTCACCCGGCTCGAAAAGGACGACGACGCCCTGATCTTCGCGATGGAACTCGTGGGTAGCACGGCCGACGAAACTGACGGACGAGGCCCGGTGATCGGCGACCTCACCGTGATCCTCTCCAGCGCCGAGAACGCCCAGGTCGAAATCGGCTGGGTCCTGCATCCGGATTACCAGAAACAGGGCTACGCGAGCGAAGCGGCGCGGGCCCTGCTCGACCTCGTGTTCGAGGAGATCGGCGCGCACCGGGTGACCGCCCGCGTGAGCCCGGAGAACGTGCCGTCCGTCGCCCTGTGCAGCCGTCTCGGGATGCGCCTCGAGGCGCATTTCGAGGAGTGCGAGATCTTCAAGGGCGAGTGGAGCGACCTGGCGATCTACGCGCTCCTGAGGCGCGAGTGGACACCGGGCCCCTGGCCGGGCTGGTAAAGCGGATGCGAGCCGTCTACTTCGACGAGTTCGGTGCGCTCCCCGATGTGCGCGAGGTCGACGACCCGGTGCCGAGCGCCGGCGGCGTGGTAGTGGCCGTCGAGGCCACCGGTCTCTGCCGGAGTGACTGGCATGGATGGCAGGGCCACGACTCAGGCATCCCGCTGCCGCACGTGCCGGGCCACGAACTCGTCGGCGTCATCGACGCGGTCGGGCCCGACGTTCGCCGGTTCCGGGTGGGCCAGCGGGTCACGGTGCCGTTCGTCTGCGCCTGCGGGGACTGCCCGGAGTGCGCGAGCGGCAACGCGCAGGTCTGCCGCAACCAGACCCAGCCCGGCTTCACTCACTGGGGGTCGTACGCCGAACGGGTCGCACTGCACCACGCCGATGTCAACCTCATCGCCGTGCCGGACGACCTCGACGCCGGCGCCGCCGCGCTCCTCGGCTGCCGTTTCGCCACCTCATACCGCGGTCTGGTGCACCAGGCCGCGGTGCAGCCCGGCGAGACGCTGGTCGTGGTCGGCTGCGGCGGGGTGGGCCTCAGCGCGGTCATGATCGGCCGGGCGCTCGCTGCAACGGTGGTCGCTGTCGATATCAGCGCCGACGCGCTCGACGCCGCGCGGCGGGCCGGGGCCTCGCACACGCTCAACTCGGCCGGCCTGGCCGACGACGAGGTGGTTCGACGCCTGGTCGAGCTGACCGACGGCGGGGCCCAGGTCAGCATGGACGCGCTCGGCCGGGAGCAGACGGTGGCCATCGGCATCCGCTCGCTGGCCACGCGCGGTCGCCATGTACAGGTCGGCCTGCTGGCTGCCGACCCGCGGCTGCCGCTCGGCGCCGTGATCGCGAAGGAGCTGACCGTGTTCGGCAGCCACGGGATGGCCGCCGCCGACTACCCGGAGCTGCTCGCGATGGTGCTCGACGGGCGACTGCGCCCACAGGACCTGGTCAGCCGACGCATCACGCTGGACGAGGCGCCGGCGGCCCTGGTCGCGATGTCCGCCAACGGGACGGCGGTCGCGCCCGCCGGTGTCACCCTCATCGAGGTCCAGCCCGACGCCGGTGCCCTGCGTCAGCCCGCGGCGGCGAGGCGTCGCGTGCGCGCGTAAACCAGCATGGCGACGGCGAGTACGGCGAGGAGCAGGGCGCTGAGCCCGACCGCCCACTGCACGCCGATCAGGGTGCCGAGGACACCGATGGTCAGGCCGCTCCCGGCGCGGAGGCCCATGCTCGACATGCCGTAAAGGCCGAGCACCCGGCCGCGGATTGCTGCCGGCGCGTCGAGTTGCACGATCGTCTGCTCGGTCGAGGTGGAGACCAGGCTGGCGATGCCCCCGATGAAGAGCATCAGCAACGAGAACAGGTAGTTGCCCGACAACGCGAAGGCCAGGGTCGCCACGGCGAAGACGATGGTGGCGACGATGGCCACCCGGACTGTCGGCCGGAACCAGCGGGCGGACTCCAGCAGCACACCGCCGATCACCGCCCCCACCGCGCTCGCGCCCATCAAGGCGGCGTAGGCGAACCCGGCGTTGCCCTCGCCGAGGCGGGCCGCGAACTCCGGCATCAGCGGCGCCAGGGCCACGCCGATCAACAGCGAGGTGGCGCCGGCGAGTGCGATCATCATGACCAGGTTCGGAATGGAGCGCACCTCCCGCACCGCGGAGAAGGCGTCCCGCATCGCCACCCGGACCCGTGGCGCCGCACCGTCGCGCGTGTGCCCGGTGAACCGGGTGACGAACATGAACAGGAACATCGGCACGAATGCCAGCACGTTGATGAAGATGCCGATGTCCGGGCCCGCCGTCACCAGCAGCACCGCGCCGACCAGCGGACCGAGCAGCATGCCGAGGCTCCGCCCGGTGGAGTTCAACCGCACCGCGCTCGGCAGGTTATCCGGCGACGCGAAGTCGTGCAGCAGCATCTGCTCGGCCGGGTGCCAGGTGGCGCTGGCCAGCCCGTGCAGCACCAGCAGCACGCAGCAGTGCCAGGGCTGGAGCGTGCCGGTGACGAACAATACGCCCCAGCCGACGGAGACCGCCATGAATGTCGCCTGCGCGGCCTGGATGATCCGCCGACAGTCGTAACGGTCGGCCAGGCTGCCGAACCAGACCGAGAGAAAGAGGTGCGGCAGCCAGTGGCTGACCACGGCGAACCCGGCCAGCAGCGGCGAGTGGAACATCTGCCACATCACCCAGTAGGTGATGACGTGCTCGATGTTGTCGCCCATCATCCCGAGCATCCCGAACCCGATGTAGGTGCGAGTGGGCTTGTCGCGGAGGCCCGCGAACCGGACGGATGCCGGGGCTGTCACCGCGGCATCCGTCGCCGAACCGGGCGGTGCGTCACGCGCCGCGCAGGCGTTCGGCCAGGTAGGGGTACAGGGCGTCGAGGGGGATCCGCTCCTGCGCCATGGTGTCGCGGTCGCGCACGGTCACTGCCTGGTCGTCCAGTGAGTCGAAGTCGACGGTGACGCAGTATGGGGTGCCGATCTCGTCCTGCCGGCGGTACCGGCGGCCGATCGCGCCGGCGTCGTCGAAGTCGACGTTCCACGACTCGCGGAGCTTCGCCGCGAGTTCGCGTGCCATCGGCGAGAGGGCCTCGTTGCGCGACAGCGGCAGGATCGCGACCTTGACCGGGGCCAGCCGCGGGTCGAGCCTGAGCACGGTGCGCTTGTCGACGCCGCCCTTGGCGTTGGGCACTTCCTCTTCGTCGTACGCGTCGACCAGGAACGCCATCAGTGAACGGGTGAGGCCGGCGGCCGGCTCGATCACGTACGGGATCCAGCGCTCGTTCTTGGTCTGGTCGAAGTAGGAGAGGTCCTTACCGGATGCCTCGGAGTGCGTTCTGAGGTCGAAGTCGGTGCGGTTCGCAACACCCTCCAGCTCGCCGAACTCGCTGCCGGTGAAACCGAAGCGGTACTCGATGTCGACGGTGCGCTTGGAGTAGTGCGAGAGCTTCTCGGCGGGGTGCTCGAAGAACCGCAGGTTCTCCGGCTTGATGCCGAGGCCGGTGTACCAGTTCATCCGCTGCTCGAGCCAGTACTCGTGCCAGGTCTCGTCGGTGCCGGGCTCGACGAAGAATTCCATCTCCATCTGCTCGAATTCGCGGGTGCGGAAGATGAAGTTGCCCGGCGTGATCTCGTTGCGGAAGCTCTTACCGATCTGGCCGATGCCGAAAGGCGGCTTCATGCGCGCCGCCTGCAGCACGTTGGCGAAATTCACGAAGATGCCCTGCGCGGTCTCCGGGCGCAGGTAGTGCAGGCCGGACTCCTCCTCGACCGGGCCGAGGTAGGTCTTCAGCAGGCCGGAAAAGGCGCGCGGCTCGGTCCAGGTGTGCCGGTTGCCGCAGTTCGGGCAGGCGATGTCGTCCAGGCCGTTCTCGGGGGCGCGGCCCTTCTTCTCCTCGAACTCCTCCTCGAGGTGGTCGGCGCGGAAGCGGTGGTGACAGTTCGTGCACTCCACCAGCGGGTCGCTGAAGACCTCGACGTGGCCCGAGGCTTCCCATACCTGGCGCGGCAGGATCACCGAGGAGTCGAGGCCGACGACGTCGTCGCGGCTGGTGACCATGAAACGCCACCACTGGCGCTTGATGTTCTCCTTGAGCTCGGTGCCGAGGGGCCCGTAGTCCCAGGCCGAACGAGACCCGCCGTAGATTTCACCCGCCTGGAAGACGAACCCGCGGTGGCGGGCGAGGGCGATGACTGAGTCGAGACGGCTGGGTGCGGCCACGGTGGCTCCAATGGTCGAGGGATAGGCGAAATGCCCGGATGGCGGTCTTGCCATTTTAGGCGCTAGCCGGGAGGGACCCGAATCCGGGCGTCCCGCCCCGGAACGCCGAGAACGCAGTTGTTGGGTTTAAGAGCGCCTCATAAGCCCAACAACTGCGTTTTCGGCGAAGAGGAGTGGGGGTCAGTGCGCGTATTCGAGCAGGTCGAGGCCGCTCTCAGACGGTGAGGGCGTACGCCTCCGACAACCAGCCGAGCAGTTCGGCGTCGACCTCCGCGGCATCCGTCACCAGCAGTTCGTTATGGCATCTCGCTCGGGAAATCTGCTCGGACGAGCGGATGCGCTCACTCGCGATCGGCGCGCTGGTCACGATGTTCAACAGTAGCCCACTACTCCGGGGGTGGACGCCGAGGAAGGCGCGTCCGTGCGTCACGTGCAGCGATGTCTGCTTCTCCTCGACCTCGAATTCACCGAGCGCGCCGACGGCGGCGAGGAGTGCCGTGTACACCGCAAGCGCCGCCGGGTCACTCCGGATGCGGTCGATCGCCATCGCAGCCATGCCTCAATGCTCCCACGCCTGCGTTCCCCCCGCCTTCCCCCGCCTTCCCGCGCCGAGAACGCACTTGTTGGGTCTAAGAGCGCCTCATAAGCCCAACAACTGCGTTTTCGGCGAAGAGGAGTGGAGGTCAGTGCACGTATTCGAGCAGGTCGAGGCCCACCGCGCGCATGCCGTCGAGCACGGCGAGGCGCGACGAGAGCAGGGTGTCGGCGAAGTGCATCGAGACCGCGTAGACGACGCCGGCCCGCGGCCCGCGCAACACGCCGACTTCGCTCCGCACGCCGGCATCCGTGCCGGTCTTGTTCACCAGGAGCAGTCCGTGGTCGCTTTGGCGGTGGGCCAGCGGATCGAGGCCGAACGCGCCGGCAACCATGGACAGGTCGGCGTTGAGCGAAAGCCAGGCGAGGACACGCTCGCTGGTCTCGGCATCGACGACCTCCCCGCGGGCCAGCGCGGTGAACAGCCAGGTCAGCTCCTTGGCACTGCCGACGGACAGCTGCGGGGCGTCGTCTGGACCGCGGTGGTCGCGCACCAGGTCGAGGAGCGCGGTGCGGGTGAGTCCGAGCTGTTCGGTGCGGGCGCGGACGGAGTCGAGGCCCACCGCACGGATCAGGACATTGGTGGCCAGGTTGTCGCTGGTCCCACCGACCAGGGCGGCGAGGTCCGCGACCGGGAGCGAGGGCGCCTGCAGGTGCTGCCAGATGCCGGATTCGCCCACCGAATCCGAGACGGTGCGGTCCAGGATGGTCAGAGCGCCGAGGTCCGCCGCGCGCAGCTTGGCCGCCACCTCGACCAGGAGCAGCACCTTGCCGATGCTCGCCGTTGGCATCACGACGTGGTCGTCGACGGAGAACAGCACCCGCCCGCTGGCCAGGTCCGTCGCCCGCGCGGAAACCTGCACCCCGTCCATCGCAAGGTCGCCGAGGGCCCGGAATCCGCGACCGAAGTTCTCGCTCGACTCGGCGCCGGTGTGCCTGCCACGTTGGGCGGAGGAATGCCGGGCGCGTCGTGATGATTCCTGTGTTGGCATGACCGCTGCTGGAGGTCCTTCGATCGGGTCGGGTGGCGTACCGCTCACCCTAACTCACGGCGACCGCTGGCCTGGTACGAACGAACGGATGCCGTCACCCGGCTACCAGATGGTGACGCGCTTGCCCGGCTCCAGCCACAACGCATCCGACGGTGTCACCGTGAACGAGTCATAGAAGGCGTCGATGTTGCTCACGATCTGGTTGCACCGGAACTCGTTCGGCGAGTGCGGGTCGATCGCCAGCAGGCGGATCGCCTCTTCGTCGCGAAGCTTCATCTGCCAGGCCTGCGCCCAGGAGAGGAAGAACCGCCGAGCGCCGGTGAACCCATCGATCACCGGCGGCTCCGCGCCATCGAGGGAGAGCAGGTACGCCTTCCACGCGATCGACAGGCCGCCGAGGTCGCCGATGTTCTCGCCGATCGTGAGCGCACCGTTGACGTGGTGATCGGGGACCTGTTTGGGCGCAAGGGCGTCGTATTGCTCGATCAGCGACTTCGTGCGTTCTTCGAACGCGGCCCGGTCGGCCTCGGTCCACCAGTCGGTGAGGCGGCCGTCGCCGTCGTACTTCGAGCCCTGGTCGTCGAACCCGTGCCCGATCTCGTGCCCGATCACGGCACCGATCGCGCCGTAATTGGCCGCGGCGTCGCGGTTCTCGTCGAAGAACGGCGCCTGCAGGATCGCGGCCGGGAACACGATCTCGTTGAAGCCGGGGTTGTAATAGGCGTTGATGGTCTGCGGCGTCATGAACCACTCGTCCCGGTCGAGCGGCTTGCCGATCTTGCCCAGCTCCCGCTGGAACTCGAATTCGCTGGTCGCCCGCACGTTGCCGACCAGGTTGCCCGGGTCGATCGACAGGGTCCCGTAGTCACGCCACTTCACCGGGTAGCCGATCTTGGGAGTGAACTTGTCGAGTTTCTCGAGGGCCCGCGCCCTCGTCTCCGCAGTCATCCAGTCGAGCGCCCTGATCGACTCCCGATACGCCTCCACCAGGTGGCCGACGAGCACATCCATGCTCTCCTTGGCGCTCGGCTTGAAGTGCCGCTCTACATAGACCTTGCCGACAGCCTCGCCGAGTGAACCCTCGACCAGCGAGACGGCGCGCTTCCAGCGATCGCGCAGTTGCGGGGTGCCGGTGAGGGTGCGGCCGTAGAAATCGAAGTTGGCCTCGACGAAGTCGCTGGAGAGGTAGGCGGCACTCGAGCGGATGATCTGCCAGCGCAGCCAGTCCCGCCAGGCGTCCAGGCGTGGTGCGGTCAGCATCGCGGCCAGGCCGGTGAGGAAGCTCGGCTCCCGCACCACGACCTCCTCGAACGCGCCGACCGGGGCGCCGAGGCCGGACAGCCAGAGGTCGAGGTCGGCACCGGCGGCGAGCGCCGAGACCTGGCCCCAGGTCTTCAGGTTGTAGGTCTTCTGGCTGTCGCGGGTGGCGACGTTGTCCCAGTGGTGTGACGCCAGGTCGGTTTCGAGGGTGAACACGCGCTTTGCCCGTTGCGCGGCGTCCGCGTAGCCGGCGAGCCGGAACATCCGCTCAATGAACGCTGCGTACGCCT
The DNA here is from genome assembly GCF_052114945.1 of Glaciibacter sp. 2TAF33. Taxonomy (NCBI): domain Bacteria; kingdom Bacillati; phylum Actinomycetota; class Actinomycetes; order Micrococcales; family Microbacteriaceae; genus Glaciibacter; species Glaciibacter sp. 2TAF33. The sequence goes on along the minus strand of NZ_JBFRFS010000005.1, from coordinate 328,672 downwards.
CACGTACCGAGGGGAACGTGTCGTCGCGGTAATACGACTCGTCGGGGAGGCCCAGCCCACCCTGTTCGACGAAGACGAGGTAACGCTCGGGGTTGCCCGGGTCGTTGTCGACATAGAGCTGGAATGTGCCGGAGACGCCCGCGCGCTCCAGCCGGCCGAGGGCGCCCAGGAGCGCCGGGACCGATGTGATCTGGTCGACGGATGCGAGGTCGGCCTCGATCGGCGTCGCCTCCAGCTCCTCGGCCCGGGCTTCGTCCATGAAGCTCGCGTAGAGGTCGCCGATCTTGCGCTGCTCGGTTCCTGGCTCGGCCGATTGCGCGTCGATGATGATCTCGCGCACGGCCCTCTCCGCCTCCTCGGCGAGCAGGTAGAACGAGCCCCACCGCGCCTTGTCGGCGGGGATCTCGGTTCGGGCGATCCACTGGCCGTTCACATGCCGGAACAGGTCGTCCTGCGGGCGCACCGCCGGGTCCAGTTCATCGGTGTCGATTCCAGATGCCAGAGCGAGGTCAGTCATGCCCCAACCCTATTCGGTGTTGCGGGGATCATCGCGGTCAGGCGTTCCGCTGGCCCTCCCACTCGTCGAGGAGTTCGGGCAGCCGCCGCTGCATGAAGCGGAAGAAGTCAGCCATCTCACGGATGCGTGCCGCCGACGGGGAGTCGGTGTCGTCGATGGACTCCGCGGCCGCCTCAGCCAGCTGGGCCATCGGCAGGTAGAAGGTGTCGGCCTGCACCGAGGCGGTGTACCAGACGTCGTCCGGCAGTTCATAGCGGTCGCGCCGGCTGCCGGACTGTGCGACCCGCCGCACCATCGAGAGCCCGCGCAGGTACTGGGCCGCGCCGGAGATCGCGGCGGCGCTCACGCCCAGCCGGTCCTGCAATTCCTGGGAGGTGAGGCCGCCGTCCTCCGACGTCATCAGCGCCATCAACACGCGGGCGGGCATGCGTTGCAGCCCCGCGGCGATCAGGAGCGACGCCATCCGCTCTGCGAAGTCACCCAGTTCCAGCCGCTGGTCTGCCATTGCCTCAGTCTCCCATCCGCGAACCGCGGCCATCGAGTCAGCCGGTGGCGACGTCTCGGCGGCGCACCATCGCTGCGGCGAGCACCACGGCCAGGATGGAGATCGCGATCATCCACCAGGCCCCGGACCACTCCGCGTTCGGTAGTGGAACGGTGGGGGTGTGGGTGGAGGGCGACAGGTTCCGCAGCCAGTCCGGCAGTTTCATCAGGCCGCCGAACTCACCGAACACGGCACCGAGGGCCAGGAACGCCCAGCCCACCCCGATGGTGGCCCGCGGTGCCAGCGCGAACACCAGGCCGAGCACGCCCAGGTAAGCGAGCACGGCCGGCAGCTGCACCAGCGCGGCGCCGACACTCTGGCCGAACAAGGCCGGGTCGGACTGCGCGAGCATGGCGCCGGTGAGGAGCCCGGAGGCGAGCAGGATAACGACTGAGGCGAGCCCGCCCACGACCAGGTAGCCGGAGAACCAGCGGAGACGCCCCACCCGGGTCGCCAGGACCGCCTCGGCCGTTCCGAGGGCCTCCTCCTGCCGCAACCGCATGACGCATTGCATGGCGCAGCCGGCGACGATGAGGCCCACGATGCCCATCATCGCGACGATGAACACCGATGTCAGGTTGCCGGTGCCGCCGGGCACGATCGAGCGCACCGCGTTGCCGACCTGCGGGTCCTTCGCCACCGCGCCGAGCGCACTGGGCCCCAGGGAACCGGCCAGCAGGGCGGTAGCCAGGGCTCCCACTCCCCAGCCCAGAACGGATGCCCGCTGCAAGCGCCAGGCCAGTCCGAGCGGTCCGCGGAGCGCAATGGACGCACTCCGGCGCCCCGCCCGGGCGGCGACGAGACCCTCGCCGTTGTCGCGTACCGACTGCAGCGCCAGTGTCACCCCGAACAGCACCGCTCCGAGGACCGGACCGAGAATCATCGGCCACCAGAGGTTCTCCTCGAACGGGCTGGTGCGCTGGGCCCAGCCGATCGGGGAGAGCCAGCTGGGCCATCCGCTGGTCATAGTGAATTCGCTGCTGGACGTGGCGGTGGCGTCCCCGATTCCGCGGACGAAATAGGCCAGTGCGACGAACATCGCGGCCCAGCCGTTGGCCGCCCGCGACGTGGAGAACGCCTGCGCGCACACGAAGCCGACACCGAGGAAGGCGATGCCGGTGGTGCCGAGGGCGAGCGCGAACACCAGGGAGCCGCCGGCCGGGAGCCCACCGATGAGGCAGGCGAGGACGGAGACGACGGTGATCACGACGTTCACGATCACGCCCCAGATGGCGGTGGCGATCGTGGGCAGCGTGCGACCGGCACTGGTGGCGGCGACCATTTCGGCGCGGCCGTTCTCCTCGTCGGCGCGGGTGTGCCGCACCACCAGGAAGGTGCTCATCAGGCCGATCAACAGCCCCATGAAGGCCATGATCTCGAAGGTGAAGAGTGCGCCGATGCTGGTTCCGTGCGGGGTGCCGCGCACGACGAGGATCGCCGGGTTGGTGGCGGCGAACCGCATCACCGCCTCCCGGCTCGACACCGTGCCGTAGGTGGAATGCATGGCTGCGGCCGTGAACAACAGCAGCAGCCCGAACGCGACCACCCAGGAGACAAGCTGCCAACGGTCCCGGCGCATCCGGATCCGCAGCAGGACGGGGAGGGCGCTCACCGTGCCGTCGCCTCCTCCACGCGTCGCTCGCTGTCTGCGATCTCGTCGCCATAGTGCCGCAGGAAGAGTTCCTCCAGTGAGGGCGGCGCCACGGTCAGGCCCGCGACGCCGAGCGCGCCCAGTTGCGGAAGCACGGCATTGATGTCGTCGCTGTCGACGGTGAAGGTGAGCCGGCCGGCGTCGGCCGCCACGTCGTGGGCCTCGGGAATCGCGGCCAGGGCGGCGCGCAGTCCGGTGGTCCCGCCCTCCGTCACGGAGAAGGCGGTGCGGGTGAGGTGCCGGAGCTCGGACAGCGTGCCGGTCTCGACGGTCTTACCCGAGCGGATGATCGTGACCCGGTCGCAGAGCCGCTCCACCTCCGACAGGATGTGGCTGGAGAGCAACACGGTGGCACCGGATGCCGCGAGCCGGGTGATCTCGTGGCTGAACACGGCCTCCATCACCGGGTCCAGGCCGCTGGTGGGTTCGTCGAGGATGTACAACTCGGCGGGCGTGGCGAACGCCGCGATCAGGGCGACTTTCTGCCGGTTGCCCTTGGAATAGGTGCGGGCCTTATTGGCCGGCTCGAATTGGAATGCCTCGGCCAACTCGGCGCGGCGAGTGCGGTAGTCGGTGCTCGTGGGGTCGGCGCCGCGGAGGCGCGCGATCAGGTCGATGGCCTCGCCGCCGGAGAGGTTCGGCCAGAGGCTGACGTCCCCCGGCACGTAGGCGATGCGCCCGTGCAGGGCGACGGCGTCGTTCCACGGGTCACGCCCGAACACGGTGGCGCTGCCGCCGCTGGAGCGGGCCAGTCCGAGGAGGATGCGGATTGTGGTGGACTTGCCGGAGCCGTTCGGCCCCAGGAACCCGTGCACTTCACCCGAGCGCACCGAAAGGTCCAGGCCGTCGAGGGCCTGGACGGCGCCGAAACGCTTCTGCAATGACCGGGTCTCGATGACGATCGCCGGGGATGATGCGGTCGGCGTGGCGGGCGCGGCGTGGGCCCCCAGATGCTCGCCCACACGGCGGTCAGCCGTTGGATCTGTACTCATGCGCGACACATTACGCCGAATTTCACGGTTTTGTGAAACTTTCTAATTCGGCAGGCCGCCCTCCCTTTTTCTCCCTCGCGCTGCGGTTTTGTGCACACGCTGAGGGCAGGCCATCCGCGCGTGGAAGAATCCTCAGCGCGTGCGGCAATAACGGGCAGTCCCGCGGGTGTCAGCGGGCGGTGTCGTCCAGGATCGCGGCGAGCTTCCGGAACATCGCCGCCGGCAGATCGCGGTCCTTCGGCGACCCGTTCAGCAGGATCGCGATCGTTCGCTGCCGCGCCCTGTCGTTCATCACCAGCGTCGAGTAGCCGAGGCCATAGCCGGTGTGCCCCCACCAGCCGTCGATCTCGCCGATACCCAGACCGTAACTGTCGTAGTCCGGGGAGCCGGGGTCGTCCGCGGTCGCCGACGCGGCATCCGTTCGCGCTTTCTGCAGTTCCGGCGTGAGCAGCTCACCGGAGCCGAGCGCCTGCCCCCAGCGGTCGAGGTCGGTCAGTGACCCGGCCAGGCCGCCGGCCGCTCCGTACCGGCTCGCCACCGGGTTCTGCACCGCGGTGGGAACGCCGTCGACGATCCGATAACCGGATGCCGAGGGTGACGGAATGCGGCCAGCCCCTGGGTACGACACCGATGTCAGGTGCAGCGGCCCGGTGATGCGCTCCGCCACAGCCGCGGCCCAGTCCGTGCCGGTGATCACCTGGATGACCTGGCCGAGCACCACGGTGTTGGTGCTCGAGTACTCGTACCGTGCCCCAGGGATGAAGTGCGACTCCTCCGCGAAGGCGAAGCCGAGCAGTTCGCCATCGGTGAAGGTATGGGCGGGGTCGGCCTTGACCGCGGCCCGGTAGGCCGGGGTCGCTGAATAGTTCGGCAGCCCGGAGCGCATGCCGGCCAGCTCGCGCAGCGTGATGCGGTCGCCGCCGGGCACAGCGGGAACCCATTTCGCCACCGGGTCGTCCAGTTTGAGGAGGTCGGCGCCGGCGAGCTGCAGAATGACCGTGACCACCATCGACGTGGTGATGCCGCGGTACGAGAATCGGTCCCGCGAGGCGATCGGAGCGCCGGTCGTGGTGTCGCTGACGCCGGTCAGCGACACCCAGGGCTCACCGCCGGCGTCGACGATGACGGCCGCCCCCGGCACCCGGGACTTCTCGAGCGCCTCGTCGATCACAGCCTGGAACCGGCCGCGCTGGTCGGCTCGCGGGGTGGTCACCGAGGTGTCCGACGAATGGGACGAGGCTTCGGGCGCGCACCCGGCGAGCGCCGCAAGGGCGCAGGTCGCGATGCAGGCCACGACGCTCAGGCTCAGGGTCCGCAGGCGCATGGGGGACAGTCTGGTTGGAAAGTAGAGTCGAGACCATCAGAACATTCAGTCGAAAACCCATCGACCGCGAGATCCTGCGGCTCGCAGTCCCCGCTTTGGGGGCACTGATTGCCGAACCGCTCTTCCTCCTGGCCGACTCGGCGCTGGTCGGCCACCTGGGCGAAACGCCCCTGGCCGGCCTCGGGCTGGCCAGTGCGGTCCTGCAGACGATGATCGGGCTGATGGTGTTCCTCGCCTACAGCACGACCCCGGCGGTGGCCCGGTGGCTGGGGGTCGGCGACCGCCGCGCGGCGGTGTCGGTGGGCGTCGACGGACTGTGGCTCGCGTTGGCGCTCGGGATCGCCCTGGCAGCGGCCGGGGCCCTCGCGACGCCGGCACTGGTCGGCGCCTTCGGAGCCGAAGCTGATGTGGCCGAGGCCGCCGCGACCTACCTCGGCATCTCGATGGCCGGCCTGCCGGCTATGCTGCTCGTCTTCGCCGCCACCGGTCTCCTCCGCGGCCTGCAAGACACCCGCACCCCGCTTGTCGTCGCTGGGTTCGGCTTCGCCGCGAACATCGTGCTGAACCTGTGGTTCATCTACGGGTTCGGACTCGGCATCGCCGGCTCGGCCCTCGGCACCGTCGTGGCCCAGTGGGGAATGGTTGCCGTGTACCTGGTCGTGGTCGTGCGCCAGGCGCGGCGGGAAGGCGCGGGCCTCCGTCCGCACCGGGCGGGAATACTGCTCGGTGCGGCATCCGGTGGCTGGTTGTTCGTGCGCACGGTGAGCCTTCGTGCGGCAATCCTGCTCGCGGTGTTCGTGGCCACCCGGCTCGGTTCCCCGGAGCTTGCCGCCTTCCAGATCGCGATGACACTGTTCTCCACCCTGGCCTTCGCTCTCGACGCCCTCGCCATCGCGGCCCAGGCCCTGGTCGGCCGGGGCCTGGGCGCGAGCAACGTCGCCCAGGTGCGCGCGGTGCTGGCGCGCTGCCTGGAATGGGGAGTCCTGGGCGGCGGTGTGCTCGGCATCGTCGTCATCGCGGTCAGCGGCGTGCTGGGCGCCCTCTTCACCGGTTCGGAGGCGGTGACGTCGATCCTCCCGCCCACCCTGGTCGTGCTCGGGCTCTCGGTGCCGCTCGGCGGCGTGGTCTTCGTGCTCGACGGGGTACTGATCGGCGCCGGCGACGCCCGCTACCTCGCGCTCACCGGGCTGCTGAACTTCCTCGCCTTCGCGCCATTGGCCGTCGCCGTGCTGGTCTGGGCGCCGCCCGGCGCACCGGGGCTCGCCCTGCTGATGGCCGCCTTCACGTTCGGGTTCCTCGGTGCCAGGGCCGTGACCCTCGGCCTCCGGGCCCGCTCCACCAGGTGGATGGTCACGGGCATCCGCTAGCCGTTGCGGCCCGTGATTGGTGCGTCATTCGACTAGCGTTGCAGCAGCGAAACGGATGCCCCGGGTCGCTCACACCGCTCTCTCACCCCTGTCAGGACCGCTCGTGACGCAAGCCACCGCCCGCCCACTGATCGCCTGGCGGAACGCGGTCTTCGCCGTCTTCTTCGTCAGCGGCCTCGAAACCGCCAGCTGGGTGGCCCGGGTGCCGGCGGTGCGTGACGGGCTGGACCTCCGGCTCGACGAGGTTGGCATCGTGATCTTCGGCCTCTCCGCCGGATCGGTGCTCGGACTGATCGCCGCAACGGGTATGCTTGCCCGCTTTGGCGCCCGCCACGCCATGGTCGTGAGCCTCTCCATCTCGGCGGTGGGCCTGACCGGTGTGGGCATCGGCACGAACGTCCTCGGCTCGACTGCCGCTGTCTTCGCCGGGCTGGCCCTGCTCGGATTCGGGATGGGTTCCGTCGACGTGATGATGAACGTCGAGGGCGCCACCGCGGAACGGGAGATCGGCAAGACCCTGATGCCACTGATGCATGCCTGCTTCAGCCTGGGGACCGTGGTCGGCGCGCTCCTCGGCGCCGGCGCTTCCGCCCTGCAGGTGCCAGTGGCCTGGCACCTCGCCGCGATCGCGGTGCTCTCGCTGGCCAGTGTGATCATCGCCGTCCGGTTCATCCCGCACCGACCGGAGCTCGGCGACGACTCCGGGTCCATCGACGTGAGCGGAATCCCGACCGAAACGGCCACCGAAGCGCGCACGGGCTCGACCTGGCGCAGCAGGCTGCGCGAGAACCTCGCCGTCTGGGCTGACCTGAACGTGCTGCTGATCGGGCTGATCGTGCTCGGCATGACCTTCGCGGAAGGTTCGGCCAACGACTGGCTCGCACTGGCCGCTGTCGACGGACACGGCCTGAGCAACACCGAGGGCGCCGTGGTATTCGGTGTCTTCGTCGCCGCGATGACGGTCGGCCGCGTGGTCGGCGGCCCGATCATCGACCGGTTCGGCCGTGTCCTGGTGCTCCGCGCCTGCTCGGTGCTCGGTGTCGTCGGCCTGCTGCTGTTCATCCTGGCTCCGACCATCTGGCTGCTGACGATCGGCATCGTGCTCTGGGGGTTGGGCGCATCGCTCGGCTTCCCGGTGGGCATGTCCGCCGCTGCCGACGACCCGAAGCGCGCCGCGGCGCGGGTGAGCGTCGTCGCCATCATCGGCTACTTCGCGTTCCTGGTCGGCCCGCCGGTGCTCGGCGTGCTCGGCCAGCACATCGGCATCCTGAACGCCCTCTACGTGATCCTGGGCCTGATGGTGCTCGCCGGCCTCGCCGCGCCCGCCGCCCGGGAGCGCAGCCGCGCACGCACGGGTCGGCGCATTCCCGCCGAGCGCGAACCCCGGTCGCCCTGACCGGTTAAACTCGACCGGTGCGCCTCGTAATTGCCAAATGCTCAGTCGACTATGCCGGGCGACTCAGCGCCCACCTCCCCCTGGCCACGCGCCTCCTGATGATCAAGTCAGACGGCAGCGTCCTGGTGCACTCCGACGGTGGCTCATACAAGCCGCTCAACTGGATGAGCCCGCCCTGCGTCCTGTCGGTGCATGAGCCGGACGACGACCAGGCGGATGCCGGCATCACGACCGTCTGGAAGGTCACCCACGGCAAGACCGCCGACCAGCTCATCGTGAGCGTGTACGACGTGCTGCACGACTCCGCCCACGATCTAGGGATCGATCCCGGCCTGATCAAGGACGGGGTGGAAGCGCACCTGCAGAAACTGCTGGCCGAGAACATCCACCTGCTCGGCGACGGCCACACGCTGGTACGCCGCGAGTACATGACGGCGATCGGTCCGGTTGACATCCTGGCCCGCGATTCCGGCGGCGCCTCCGTCGCGGTCGAGCTGAAGCGCCGCGGTGACATCGACGGGGTGGAGCAGCTCACCCGCTACCTGGAATTGATGAACCGCGACCCGCACCTGGCGCCGGTCTCCGGGGTCTTCGCCGCACAGGAGATCAAGCCACAGGCTCGTACGCTCGCCGAGGACCGTGGCATCCGCTGCCTCGTGCTCGATTACGACGCGATGCGCGGCCTCGACGACACCCATTCGCGGCTGTTCTAGGCGCTCCGGCGGGCCGCCGGCGCGGGCCCTGGCCCCCCCCGAACGGGTCAACCTGAACGGGTTCACACATTCGCCGCCTAGGATATTGCGAGTGAATCCCACCTTGACGCGCACCTGGAGCGCCATCCTCTTCGACCTCGACGGAACCATCACTGATTCCGCCCCGGCCATCACCAGTTCCCTCGCCCGTACCTTCGCCACCCTGGGCCGTCCCGTTCCGCCTGCGGCGGAGCTCCTCGCCTATGTCGGGCCGCCGCTTCTGGCCGCGTTCCGCGAGTACGCCGGCATGACCCCCGCTGAGGCGGACGAAGCGCTGAAGGTGTACCGCACCGACTACCAGGGCCCCGCCTCCCTCGACACCGCGGTGTACCCGGGAGTGGCCGGTCTGCTGGAGCGGATCCACCAGGCCGGCATCCCGCTGGCACTGGCCACGAGCAAGCCGGAGACCAACGCGATCAAGATCCTCGAGCACTTCGAACTGGCCCAGTACTTCACAGTGATGGTCGGTGCCTCGGAGGACGAGACCCGCAGCGCCAAGGCCGACATCGTCGCCGAGGCGCTGGTGCGCCTGCGGGCCGCCGGTGCCGACGTGAGCTCGCCGGTCATGGTCGGCGACCGCGGCTACGACGCCGAGGGCGCGGCAGCCAATGGCGTGCCGGCGATCCTGGTCGAGTGGGGCTACGGCTCTCCGGCCGAGGCGACCGCGGCGACCGCGGTCGTGCACTCGTCCGACCAGTTGGCCCGGCTGCTGCTCGGCTGACCACTCGACCGCCGGGCGCCGGCGTGTCCCCGGCGAGCGACGCTGAGCGCCGGCGAACTCCCCGCACGGTACATGCCGTCGCGGTTACACCCGCTCCGCAAGATATGCCTGCGCGGGAATGTGTCAAGTCGCGGTCGTGACCGCGCGCTCGATGGCCGCCAGCGACTGGCTCACGTCGTCGGCATCCGTCGACCAGTTGCTCACCAAGATGCGCAGGATCTCCCGATCGTGCCACCGCGATCCGGACATCCACGCCGCGCCGTCGGCGATGAGTGCCGCGGTGACGCGGCGGGTCGTCTCGTCGTCACCGAAACTCACGCTCACCTGGGTGAACACGACTTCGTTCAGCACCTCGGCACCGGCGATGAGGGCGATGCCGTCGGCGAGCGCTCGGGCGTTGGCGGCGAGCCGCTCGACCAGTTGCACCGTTCCCGAACGCCCGAGCGAGCGAAGCGCGGCCCACACGGTCACCCCGCGGGCCCGCCGCGACAGCTCAGGCACCTTCTCGAACGCGTCACCGGGCCCGGGGTCGTCCTGGAACAGGTAGCTGGTATGCACGCCGAACGCGGGTCGCACGGCGTCCGGATCGGCAACGATCGCCATGCCGCAGTCGTAGGGGACGTTGAGGGTCTTGTGGGCGTCCGTCGCCCAGGAATCGGCGAGTTCCACGCCGGCCAGTGCCTCCCGGTACTCCGGGCTCGCGGCGGCCCAGAGCCCGAAGGCGCCGTCCACGTGCACCCACGCGCCGCGATCGTGCGCAACCCGGATCGACTCGGCCATCGGGTCGAAGGCCCCGGAATGCAGGTTGCCGAGCTGGAGGCACACGATGGCCGGCGAACCCGAGATGCCGGGCTCATCCATGGCCGCTGCCAGCGCGTCGGGCCGCAGTCGTCCCTGGTCGTCGACGTCCACGACGATCGGCCCGCCCAAACCCAGATACCGCAGCGTGAGGTCGATCACGTCGTGACGCTCTGCTCCCACGAAGACACGGATGCGCGGCGCCCCGCTCAGTCCGACCGCTGCCAGGTCCCAGCCGATCCTTCCCAGCACCTGCTGCCGCCCCGCCGCGAGGCCGACGAAATTGGCCATCGTGGCCCCGGTCGTGAAGCCGACGTCCGACCCGGCCGGCAGGCCGAGGAGGTCCAGCAGCCACGCACCCGCCGCCTCCTCGGCGGCGGCCATCGCCGGGGTGGCGTACCTCATGCCGGCATTCTGGTCCCAGGCGCTGACCAGCCAGTCTGCGGCCAGGGCAGCGGGCAGGGTCCCCCCGATCACCCAGCCGAAGAAGCGCCCGGACGGCATCGCCATCAGGCCGGGGTCGGCGAGCGCGGCCAACTCGTCGACGACGTCGGCAGGGTCGGTCGGACCGTCCGGCAGCGGCGCACCGAAACCCGCCAGCAATTCCTCCGCCCGCTTCCGGGGTCCGACCGGACGTGACGGAATGGACGCGAGCCACGCCATGGCGTGGGTTCTCGCCCGCTCCAGCGCCTCTGCATAGGCGTCCGGCTGAGCCGACATGCCCCTCATGGTAGCGCCGCGCCCGATCCACGCGCCATCCCTTTTCTTCCGCCATCTCCAGTCGCGCACCCCCCTCCGCCGAGAACGCAGTCGTTGGGTTTATGACGCGCTCTAAGACCCAACAACTGCGTTCTCGGCGGGGGGAGGAGGGAAAAAGCGGTGCTTTTCTCATTCCGTCTCCCTGAGCGCAACCCCCTTGCCGCAACAGACAGACCGGACTTGGTTATCCGTTGACAGTCAAACCGCCGCCGGGCACCCGTGCAGCGACGGCACTACACCGATTGGGCGAATCTGTGCGATCCGCCCGCACGTTTGGAGCACCAATGATCACCACCGAAAACCTCGACACCCTCTTGAGCGGGAACGCTGCCGTCATCGACCCGTCAGGCGACAAGATCGGTAGCGTCGGACAGATATTCCTCGACGAAGAGTCCGGCCAGCCGGCCTGGGTGACGGTCAAGACCGGCCTCTTCGGCATGTCGGAGTCGTTCGTTCCACTCGCCGACGCGACAGTCCAGGGCAACGACATCCGGGTCAGCAGCGACAAGGCCACCGTGAAAGACGCCCCCCGCATCGACGATGAGGACGGCCGCATCAGCCGCAGCCAGGAAAACGAGCTCTACCGTTATTACGGCCTCACCGCGGGAGGCAGCTACGGGCAAACGGATGCGCCGGTCGGCGACACCCGCCAGGCCCCGGTGACCGACACCGACGATTCGATGACGCGGTCGGAGGAACGCCTGCACGTGGGCACCGAAAGCACCGAGACCGGACGGGTTCGCCTGCGCAAGTACATCGTCACCGAGAACGTCACCCGCACGGTTCCGGTGAGCCACGAGGAAGTGCGGCTGGAGCGCGAACCGATCACCGAGTCCAACGTCGGCGACGCCCTCTCGGGGCCAGAGCTCACCGAGAGCGAGCACGAGGTCACCCTGCACGCGGAGCGACCCGTGGTGGAGAAGGAAACCGTGCCCGTGGAAAAGGTGCGGCTCGACAAGGACACCGTCACCGAAGAGGTACCCGTCAATGAGGAAGTGCGCCGCGAAGAAGTCGAGATCGACGACTCCTCGGATGCGAGCGGAACCGGTCGGAACCGCCTCTAGTCGACCTGTCCCGCCCCCTGCAGGGCCCCCGCCGAACCGGGGGCCCTGCGCCCGTTCTGCGAAACCAACATCGGGAGTAGTGTGCCGCTATGGATGCGACATCTCAGGTCGTCATCGTCGGCGGCGGTTTTGCCGGCGTTTCGGCGGCCAAGAAACTCGGTCGGCGCGGAGTCGGTGTGCTGCTCATCGACAAGAACAATTACCACCAGTTCCAGCCCCTGCTGTACCAGGTCGCGACGTCACAGATCGGGGTGTCCGAGGTCTCGAGGCCGTTCCGGGCGATGTTCCACCGGAACAAGAACGTTCGGGTGTTCACCGACGAGGTGACGTCCATCGACGCGGCCGCACGCAGCGTCACCACCTCGGACGGCTCGACTTTCACGGCCGACGCACTGGTGGTCGCCACGGGCGCGGAAGCCAACTTCTTCAACACGCCCGGTGCCGAGGAGTACTCCTACCCCTTGTACTCATTGACCGACGCCACACGTCTGGGTGGCGCCCTCGTCGACCTGCTCGACCGCGCCGACCGCGACCCGGGAGCGGGCAATCCGCTGAACTTCGTCATTGTCGGCGCCGGCCCCACCGGCGTTGAGACCGCCGGAGCCATCGCGGAGAACATCAAGTACGTCGTCCCTGGCTACTTCTCCCCGGGCCTGGCCGCTCGCTGCCGGGTGCACCTTGTCGACATGGCGCCGACCCTCCTCGGTGCGTTCTCGGCGAAATCGCAGAAGTACACGGCTGCCCGGCTGGTCAAGAACGGTGTTCGCCTCAAATTCGGTTCGGGCGTGACCGAGATCCGCGCGGACGCCGTCGTCCTTGCCGACGGGACCACGATCCCCAGCCGCATCGTCGTCTGGGCGGGCGGGCTGAAGGCCGGTGCGATCCTCGCCGACTCCGGGCTGCCACAGGGGCGGGGCGGCCGCATCGATGTGAATCCCGACCTCACAGTCCCCGGCTTCGACGGCGTCTACGTGTTGGGTGACGCGGCGAACATCACGGATGCCAGGGGGTCGCACCTTCCGCAACTCGGGTCTGTCGCCCAGCAGTCCGGGGCGTGGGCGGCGAAGAACATCCACGCCGGTCTCACCGGAGGGGGAAGGGAACCGTTCAAATACCTCGACAAGGGGTATATGGCCATGGTGGGCCGGGGCGCTGCGGTCGCGGAGCTCGGCCGTAAGCGGATGCAGCTGCAGGGCCCGCTGGCGTTCATCGCCTGGCTCGCCGTGCACATGGCCCTGCTCTCCGGGACCCGGCAGAAGGCATCCGCTCTTCTGTCATGGGCGGACGACTACCTCAGCCACACCCGCTCGCACGTGGTGCTCGGGCGTCCGGGGTAGCGCGGTCGAACAGGATCACCGTTGAAACATACTGTCTGGTATGTTTTGACCTGGGGAACATGGGGTGGACAGCAGGAATCGGGTGGTGCGCCCGGGGGGACGCACCACCCGCGCTGTGCGGCGGTTAAACTGGGCGCCGGGTTTCTCTATCCCGGGTACTAGTTCCAGGGAGCGGGATGGCACGTCAGGCTCGAGCAGTCCAGACCCGGGCGGGGATCCTCGAAAACGCTGCCGCCGTCTTCCAGGGCAAGGGGTACGGCGCCACATCGCTCGCGGACGTCAGCGCGGCATCCGGCGTCACCAAGGGCGCACTCTACTTCCACTTCGACTCCAAGGAAGCCCTCGCGCTGGCCGTGATCGAGGCCCAGCACCACCGTTCCATCTCGCTCGGCCGAGCGCTGGTCGAACAAAACGAATCGGGGCTGCGAGCCGCGCTGGTGATGTCGTTCCAACTCGCCCGCCAGTTGCGAGACGACACCGTGGTGCGCGCCGGCATCCGCCTGACCATGGAGGCATCGAGCTTTTCGGCGCCGGTACGTGAGCCCTACCTCGAATGGATGACCGCATTCGAGGGATACCTTCGGAGCGCCATCGCCGGGGGCGATGTGCGTGAGGACATCGACGTGGGCGCCGTCGCCCATTTCATCATTCCCGCGTTCACCGGCGTGCAGCTGGTCTCCGAGGCGCTCACCGGCCGTGCGGACATCTACGACCGGGTCACCCAGCTGTGGCAGTTCCTGCTTCCCGCCCTGGTCCCTGAGCAGCGTTGGGCAGAGCTCTCCGGCCTGCCGTCCCGCATCCGGCACGAGGTCATCGGTGCCGAATAGGCCGGGGCGGAGTCTCCTCAACGTCCGTGGCATCCAACGGATGACGTCCGCCGCCGATCGACCGCGCCGATGAGCGCGATCGCCTACCTCGCCACGGCCACCCCGCTGCGAATGGCCAGTGGCGGATCGATCGTGGCGATCCCGATTCTTGCGGTCGAGCGTTTCGGTGATGTCGCCCTCGGCGGCGCCCTGGTCGCGGCGTCGCTGGCGCCCAGCATCCTCGCCGCCCCACTGGCCGGGGTGGCCCTCGACCGCACGTCCCATCCGCGGTGGCTCATCGCCGGGGCCGGCGTCGTCACCGCCGCGGCGTTTGTGACTGCCGCCTTCCTGGGCGCGGTGCCACTGCCGTTGGTCTTCGGGGCACTGATTGCCGCCGGAACAGTGACGCCCTTCTTCATGGGCGGGCTGTCGAGCTTCGCCACCGAGGCGATCCCTGACGAGCGCCGGGCGTATGCCAATGACGCCCTCTCCTACAACCTCGGGGCGGTTGCCGGTCCGGCGATCGTCGCCACCGCCGCCACCGTGGGGTCCGCGCAGCTCGCCATGCTCCTGCTTGCTGGCGGAGCACTGTTGGGGGCCATTGCCACTGTCTCGATCCGGCTGAGCGCACTGGCGGTGACGACCGGTTCCATCTGGACGGCGATGCGGGCGGGGTTGACCCACATCGCGACCCATCGGCCACTCGCGCTGGTCACTGCGTCCGGAACGCTCAGCCAGTTGGGCAATGGCGGACTCGCCATCTCGGCCGTCGCGCTGTCACTCGAGCGGGCCGGGTCTCCTGACGCCGGTGCCGTCATCGTGTCGGCCGCCGCCATCGGCGGCCTCCTGGGCGCGCTGGCGATCGCGGCACGGCAGGGAAGGATGCCGCCGGAGCGCGTCATGGGTCTGGGTTTCGCCGCGACCGGGCTGTTCACGGTTGCCGCCGCGATCAACTTCGGCCTCGTCTGGAGCATCGTGGCGATCGGGCTCTCGGGCTTGTTCACCGCGTCGAGTTCGGCGGCGATGCTGTTGCTGCGCAAACAGCAAAGTCCCCTCGCTTACCGTTCCCAGGTATTCACGGTCGGCGCCGGGCTGCGTGCCACTGCCTCGGCGGCCGGCGCAGCCCTGGCCGGCGCGGCAGCCGCCGCGGGCCTCAGCGCCGGCGTCCTGATCATGGGCGTCGGGATCGCCTGGATCGCGTCAGCCCTGCTGCTGATCGCCTACCCGCGCAATGCGCCACCCATCGACGGGAAATAGCAGCTGGAACGACGAAAGCCCCCGATCTCTCGGGGGCTTTCTCGTGTTCGCCTGGGATTCGCACATTCGAAACGCTCTATGCGAAAAAACCCACTGTGCGCGAGGGGGGACTTGAACCCCCACGCCCTTTCGAGCACTGGCACCTGAAGCCAGCGCGTCTGCCAATTCCGCCACTCGCGCGAACTTAGGAATGCTAGCACTTTCAGCTGGCCCTTCGCCATTCGAGGTGACGGAACGGGCGCGCCGGTCCGGCCACGAGGGCGTCGTGGGGCGGAGACGCCGGTATGCGGGTGGCACGCCTGGCGCTGGGCGGCGCACCTCCCGCACGCCGTCGGCGCCGGGCCGAGCGGTGAGCGGAGTGGGCGCACTGGCGCGGACATTGCGTGCCCTGATCCGGTGTGGAGGCGAGTTAACACTCCAGCCAAGTAACATGCTGATAGCCAAACGGACCGGATCGGGAGACCTGTGGGCATACTGGACAACTTTGAAAAGGGCTTGGAACGCGCCGTCAACGGCGCTTTCGCCAAGACCTTTAAGTCGGGCTTGCAGCCGGTGGAGATCACTGCGGCGCTGCGACGCGAGCTCGACACCAAAGCCGCGGTCGTTTCCCGCGACCGTATCCTCGCGCCCAATAAGTTCAGCGTGCGCATGGCGCCGGCCGACTTCCAGCGGATGAGCGGCCTTGGCCCCACCCTGGTCGACGAACTGACCCAGCTGGTGCAGCAGCACGCCGCCACCCAGCGGTACCAGTTCGCGGGCGGCATCTCCATCGCACTCACCGAGGACCGGGGCCTCTCGGTGGGCATGGTGCAGATCGATTCCACCACCGTCCAGGGCAGCGTCGCGTGGACCCCGGTGCTCGACATCAACGGCAAGCGCTACCCCCTCGGCAAGTCACGCACCGTGATCGGCCGTGGCAGTGACGCCGACATCACCGTCGATGACACCGGTACCTCACGGCGCCACGTCGAGATCCTCTGGGACGGCTCTCGCGCGAAGGTGCGCGACCTCGGCTCGACCAACGGCTCGCAGCTGAACGGCTCACCGGTCAAGGAGGCGGTGCTCGAACCGGATTCGGTCGTCACCATCGGCCGAACCCGGATCGTCTTCCGGGTGCTTGCGCAGGCGGCATCCGGTGGCCAGCCCGTCGACCGGCACATCGACGACGCCACCCAACGCCACGACATGGGCGGATTCTGGGGGCCCTCGGCATGAGCGTGAGCGAACTCACCCTTCTGGCCCTTCGCCTCGGCTTCCTCTTGCTGCTCTGGCTGTTCATATTCGGCATCGTCTATGCGCTGCGCAGCGACCTGTTCGGCCAGCGGGTCCGCAAGCTGCCAACGGATGCCGCGTCGCCGGCCCCGGCCGCCGCGTTCCCCGCAGCGGCACCGGTCCCGGTCGCGACACCCGTGGCGTCGCCGGCGGCGCTCACCGAGCCTGTGGCGGCAGCACCGTTCACCGGAGGGCCGGGTTTCGGTGACTCGGGCAAGGCCACGGCGCAGAACGCGAGCCGCCTGGTGATCACGTCCGGGCCGAAAGCGGGCACTGAGTTCCCGCTCACCGCGGAATCAGTCACCATCGGCCGCTCGAGCGACTCGAGCCTCGTCATCCGCGACGATTACACCTCCACCCACCACGCCAGGCTGATGCTCTGGAACGACGAGTGGATGATCCAGGACCTGGACTCCACCAACGGCACCTTCCTCGACGGAATCCGCGTTGCGGTGCCCACGCCCGTGCCGCTGGACGTCACCGTCAAGATTGGCGCGACCAGCTTCGAGCTTCGGCGGTAGGTGCATGGCGACAGTCAGTCAGAGCGCGGCCGCCTCCCACGTTGGCAAGATTCGTTCCAACAACCAGGATTCCGGTTACGCCGGGCACACGTTGTTCGTGGTCGCCGACGGCATGGGCGGGCACGCCGGTGGCGATGTCGCGTCCGCCATCACGACCAAGCGGGTCATCGAAGCGGATAAGCCGTACCTCACGGCACAGGACGCGGAATTCGCACTCCAGGCCGCGCTGATCGGCGCGAACTCGCAGCTGGCCGAGACGGTGTTCGAGCATGCCGAACTCACCGGCATGGGAACCACGGTCAGCGCCCTGGTCGTGCTCGAGGACCAGGTCGCGATCGCCCACATCGGCGATTCCCGCATCTACCTGTGCCGTGACGGCGAGCTGGCCCAGATCACCACCGACCACACCTTCGTGCAGCGGCTCGTGGACAGCGGGCGAATCACGGAGCAGGAAGCGATGGTGCACCCGCGGCGCTCGGTGCTGATGCGGGTGCTCGGTGACGTCGAATCGGCGCCCGAGATCGACACCTCCATCCTCGCCACCCTGCCGGGCGACCGGTGGCTGATCTGCTCGGACGGCCTGAGCGGCGTCGTGTCGCACGCGGCGATCGCCGCCGCCATGGCGGCCGACGGGAGCGCGCAGGACGTCGCGGATCGACTGGTCAAGGAAAGCCTGGACGGCGGTGCCCCCGACAATGTGACGGTGGTCGTCGTCGACATCGGATCCGGCCCCGGGCAGGCGGCCTCTCCGGTTGTCGTCGGCTCGGCTGCCGCCCCGCTCGCGTTCGGCGAAGAACCCTTGCGCGCCCGTTCACTGCGGATCCCCACGCTGCGGCTCCACCCGGTGCGGGAGACCCACTTCGAGCCGGATTCCCAGGACTACCTCTCCGAGCTCATCGAAGAAGACGAGCGTCGTGCCCGCCGCCGGAAGGTCACCTGGCTGGTCGGGATCATCCTTGTGGTCGTCGCCATCGTCGGCGGCGCCGTCCTCGGCTACCAGTACACCCAGACCAGGTACTTCGTCGGCGTGAGCGGCAACTCGGTCGCCATCTACCAGGGCGTGCAGCAGGACCTTGGCCCGATCAAGCTCTCCAGCGTGTACGAAGACACCGGCGTCAGCGTCGATGACCTGCGCGTCTACGACCGGCAGCAGGTCGAGCAAACGATCAGCGCCTCTTCCCTCGAAGAGGCCAGGCTCATTGTTGAACGGTTGCACGATGCCATCGAGTGAGCAGGCTATGACGGATGCCCCTCGCCGGTCCCCGGGGCAGGGCCGGGTGCGTCGCATCCACCTTCCACAGAAGCTCCGCAACCTCGAGCTGTTCCTGCTCCTGGTGGCGTGCGGGATCAACGCCGGCGCGGTGGTGCTGGTGCAGCTCGGTGCGCTCGGGCACATCGACACCCAGCTCGTCCTGCTCGGCGCCGGCCTGTCACTGCTGGTGCTCTGCCTGCACGTGGCGATGCGATTCGTCGCCCGCGACGCCGACCCGTTCATCCTGCCGATGGTGACGCTGCTCAATGGCATCGGGGTCGCCATGATCTACCGCATCGACATCGCGAACAAGGAATCCGGCTGGCAGAGCGCCTCGGTGCGCCAGATCGCCTGGAGTGCCATCGCGATCGCGTGCGCTCTCGCGGTCATCCTCGTCATCCGGAACCACCGCGTGCTGTTCCGCTATACCTACATCGCGGGTTTCGTCGCCGTGGTCCTGCTCTTGCTGCCCCTGGTTCCGGGGCTCGGACGGGAGGTCAGCGGCGCCAGGGTGTGGATCGGGTTCGGCGAGTTCGCCACTTTCCAGCCCGGTGAGATCGCCAAGATCGCCCTGGCGGTGTTCTTCGCCGGCTATCTGGTGCGAAACCGGGACTCCCTCTCCATGGTGGGCAGGAAGGTGCTCGGCATCCGCTTCCCGCGCCTGCGGGACCTCGGTCCGATCCTCGTGATCTGGGCGTTGTCGATGTCGGTGATCATCTTCCAGCGCGACCTCGGGACGGCGCTGCTCTACTTCGGCCTGTTCCTGGTGATGCTCTACCTGGCCACCGGCCGACTGAGCTGGGTCCTGATCGGCCTCGGCCTGTTCGCCGGCGGCGCCCTCGTTGCCAGCCAGGTGCTCAGCTACGTCAACGGGCGTATCACCAACTGGCTCGACGCGTTCAACCCGGACGTCTACAACGCGGACGGCGGCAGCTTCCAACTGGTCCAGGGACTCTTCGGCCTGGCCAAGGGCGGCCTGGTCGGAACCGGTCTCGGCCAGGGCCGGCCGGACATCACCCCGGTCCCGCAGAGCGACTACATCATCGCGAGCCTCGGCGAGGAGCTGGGCCTGGCCGGGATCTTCGCCATCCTCGCCCTCTACCTCTTGATCGTCGCCCGGGGCTTCCGGATCGGCTTCGCCGGACAGGACGATTTCGGCAAGCTGCTCGGCGTCGGCCTCTCCTTCGTCGTGGCACTGCAGTGCTTCATCGTGATCGGCGGCGTGACCCGTATCATCCCCCTGACCGGCCTCACCACGCCGTTCCTCGCGGCGGGAGGGTCATCCCTGGTCGCCAACTGGATCATCGCCGCACTCCTGCTTCGACTGTCCGACACCATTCGAAACCAACCCAGGCTGGTGGTGTGATGAACCGCGAACTCAAGCGCGTCAGCATCATCGTGCTCCTCATGTTCATCGCACTGCTCTCGTCGACCACGATCGTGCAGGTTTTCCAGGCCGACAATCTCTCAGCGGATGCCCGCAACACCCGGACCCTCTATGACAGCTATTCGGTCGAGCGCGGTCCGATCCTGGTCGCCGGGGAGCCGATCGCCCAGTCGATGCCGGCCGGCGACGACTACAAGTTCCTGCGCACATACAGCAATGGCCCGTTGTACGCGCCGATCACCGGGTTCATCCCGGTCAACGGCGCGCCGACCGGACTGGAGCATGCCCTGAACGGCGAGTTGAGTGGCACCTCGAATTCCCAGTTCTTTGACAAGCTGAGCGCGATCTTCACCGGCAAGAACCCCACCGGCGCGGCGGTGGAGACCACCATCGACCCCGTCGCCCAGCGGGCCGCGTGGGACGCGCTCGGGGACTTCACCGGATCCGTGGTGGTGACCGAACCGAAGACGGGACGGGTTCTGGCCATGGTCTCCAAGCCCGGTTACGACCCCAACACCCTCACCGTGCACGACGGCAAAGCCGTGACGACGGCCTACGACGCCCTGGTCGACGACCCGGGCAATCCGCTGATGAACAGGGCGATCGGCGACCTCAACCCGCCCGGTTCGGTCTTCAAACTCGTCGTTGTGACGGCGGCGCTCGAGTCCGGCAAGTTCACCCCCGACAGCACGTTCCCCAACCCCGGGACGTTCCAGCTGCCGGGATCCAGCTCGATCGTCATCAACTCCGGCGGAGGCACCTGTGGCCCGGGTGACACCGTGACGATCGCCACGGCACTGCGTTTGTCGTGCAACATCCCGATGGCCGAACTCGGGCTGCAACTCGGCGACCAGGCGATTCGGGAGACGGCGGAGAAATTCGGCTTCAATTCCGACTACACCATTCCCCTCGAGGTCGCCAAGAGCGCGTACCCCCGCGGTATGGACGACGCGCAGACCGCGTTGTCGGCATTCGGCCAGTTCGAGGTGCGCGCGACGCCGCTGCAGATGTCGATGGTCTCCGGTGCCATCGCCAACGGCGGCGTGGCGATGGTCCCCAACCTGGTCGACCAGATCCTGGCGCCCAACCTGACACCGCTGCAGACCTTCAAGCCGAAGGAATTCCAGCGCGTGATGAGCCCCGAAACCGCCGCGACACTGAACCAGATGATGGTCAACGGAGTCCAGGACGGCGCTGCCAGCAATGCAAGAATAGACGGGGTTGCGGTGGCGGGTAAGACGGGCACCGCTGAGAACGGTGCTGACGATCCCTACACGCTGTGGTTCACCGGATTCGCGCCGGCGAACGATCCACAGTTTGCGATCACAGTTCTCGTTGAGAACGGTGGGGGACTTGGCCAGACGGGGTACGGCAATCTGCTTGCCGCACCTATTGCAAAGCAGGTACTAGAGGCGGTGCTGAATAAATGAGACCCACCACAGGGCTCACCTTCGGGGGACGATACGAGCTGCAGTCCCGGATTGCCATCGGGGGCATGGGCGAGGTGTGGAAAGCCACCGACCTCGTCATCGGTCGTACCGTCGCGATCAAGATCCTCAAGGACGAGTACCTCGGAGACCCGGGCTTCCTGGAGCGGTTCCGGGCCGAGGCGCGCCACGCCGCCCTGGTCAACCACGAGGGCATCGCCAACGTCTTCGACTACGGCGAGGAGGAGGGCAGCGCCTTCCTGGTGATGGAGCTGGTGCCGGGCGAGGCGCTCTCCACCATCCTCGAACGCGAGCACGTGCTCTCCACCGACAAGGTGCTGGACATCGTCGCGCAGACCGCAGCCGCCCTGCACGCCGCCCACGCCGCGGGTCTGGTGCACCGCGACATCAAGCCGGGCAACCTCCTCATCACGCCCGACGGCCGGGTCAAGATCACCGACTTCGGCATCGCCCGCATCGCCGACCAGGTTCCGCTCACCGCGACCGGCCAGGTGATGGGCACGGTGCAGTACCTTTCCCCCGAGCAGGCCAGCGGCCACCCGGCGTCACCGACCACCGACATCTATTCCCTCGGCATCGTCGCGTATGAGGCCCTGGCCGGTCGACGCCCGTTCACCGGCGAGTCACAGGTGGCCATCGCGATGGCGCAGATCAACGAAAAGGCGCCAGACCTCCCGGTCACCGTTTCAGAACCCGTGCGCAACCTCGTCTTCGCGTGCATCGCGAAGAACCCGGCTGACCGTCCTGCCTCGGCGGCGCACCTCTCACGAGCGGCGACAGCGCTGCGGCGCGGCGATGTCGCCGCTGCCGCCGCATCAGTCCCCGCCATCCTCGGCGGCAACACCGCGACCGCCGCCACCATGCTCATGCCGGGCGCGGGAGGCGCCACCCAGGCCACCACGGTGCTGCCCGCAGCGGGCGTGCCGGGTACCCGGGCCGAAGCCGCAGCTGCGGCCGCGGCAGGCAAGAAGAAGCGCAGCCCGTGGTTCTGGCCGGTGATCATCCTGATCGTGTTGCTGGCGGTCGTGCTGACCGGCACCCTGATCGCGTTGTTCTCGCAGCAGAACGGTCAGAATCCTCCGGCGAGCACCCCGGCCGCGACGGTCAACACACCGACCCCCAAGCCGAGCACCCCCACTCCGACACCCACACCGACGTCCGACACCGTGCAGGTGGCTGAAGCCGACTTCGTGGGGCTTTCCTCGGCGGATGCCCGCGCGAAGCTCGAGACCCTCGAGCTGGTCGCGAACATGGAGCCGGGCAATGCCGCGACGACGGCCGACCAGGTGGACAAGGTGTACGGCGTGAACCCCACCGGGCCGGTGAAGAAGGGCACGACCATCACCGCGAAGTATTACGGCCCGGTGGTCGTCCCCGACGCCCCGACGACTGCCCCCACCGTCACCCCGTCGACCGTTGCGACAGGCAAGACGGTTACCGTCACCTGGACGGCCCAGTCCTGTCCCGGGCAGACCCTCGCCGGATACGAGGTCGCCGCCGAAGGGCAGGATGCCGTTTCCCCGGCGCCGACCGGGCCCGATGTCACGTCGGCGACGGTCACGGCCGGCCCGAATCCGGGCACGTTCACCGTGAAATTCCGCTACTTCTGCGGAGACCAGCCGTCGGAATACTCCCCGTCATCGGCACCGGTCGTGGTGACCGCCGCCACCACACCGTAGCCCCAGCGAACCGCGGGTAATATAGCCGGGGTTGTGTCCAGACGAGTGAGGCAGGAGTCGCAGTGAGTGAAGATGGCCGTCTGATCGCGGGCAGGTACCGTGTGGGCGCGCTCATCGGCCGGGGTGGCATGTCCGACGTGCACATCGGCACCGACTCCCGCCTCGGGCGCACCGTCGCCATCAAGCTGCTGAAGTCGACCCTGGCGGCCGACCCCGCATTCCGCACCCGATTCCGCCAGGAGGCCCAGGCCGCGGCGCGGATGGCTCACCCCACGATTGTGCGGGTCTTCGACGCCGGTGAGGAGACCGTCACAGAGTCCAATGGCCATGAGGCGCAGTTGCCGTTCATCGTCATGGAATACGTCGACGGCCGACTGCTCAAGGACATCATCAGCGAGGGCCCGGTCGAGTCGACCGAAGCCGTGCGCATCATCGACGGCGTGCTGACAGCGCTGGAGTATTCCCACCGCGCCGGCGTCGTGCACCGCGACATCAAGCCGGGCAATATCATGATCACCCGCAACGGCCAGGTGAAGGTCATGGACTTCGGTATCGCGCGCGCGATCTCCGACTCGTCGACCACGGTCGCGCAGACCACCGCCATCCTGGGAACCGCCTCCTATTTCTCGCCGGAGCAGGCCAAGGGCGAATCCGTCGATGCCCGCACCGACCTGTACTCCACCGGGGTCGTGCTCTTCGAGATGCTCGCGGGCCGGCCTCCGTTCCGCGGCGAGACCCCGGTCGCCGTCGCGTACCAGCACGTGAGCGAAACCCCGGTCAAGCCCAGCTCGATCAACCCCCGGGTTTCCCCGGCGCTCGACGCTGTGGTCTTGCACGCGCTGGCCAAGGATCGTTTCGCCCGGTAC
Source organism: Glaciibacter sp. 2TAF33 (assembly GCF_052114945.1). NCBI lineage: Bacteria > Bacillati > Actinomycetota > Actinomycetes > Micrococcales > Microbacteriaceae > Glaciibacter > Glaciibacter sp. 2TAF33. The sequence continues at coordinate 304,962 of NZ_JBFRFS010000005.1, read as the reverse complement.
CAGAGCGCAGCGGAGTTCCGCACCGAGGTGGAAATCGCCGGCGCCGGCCAGATCCCGGTGCACCGTACGGTCGACGATTCCGCGGCCGGCCTGTTCGGCGCCCCCCCTGCCGTTGTCTCGAGTTCCGAACTGGCCCTCAAGCAACTCGCCGAAGACCAGACCATGACGCGCACCCAGCGCCGCCCCCCTGTGGTCTGGGTGTGGGCGGGCATCGTCAGTGTCGTGGTCATCGTGGTGGCTGTGATGTTCTGGGTGTTCAGCCTCACTCCCTCCAGTGACATCCCCGACAACTCCCGCAAGGTCCCCTCCCTGGCCGGCCAGAGCTACGACGACGCGCAGAACTCCCTGCTCGACCTGGACCTCGCCGCCACCAAGGCGGAGGAGGCGAGTGCCACCGTTCCGAAGGACCAGGTGATCCGTACCGATCCTCCCGCGGGAACGATCGTGCAGCCCGCGGAGGTGATCAAGGTCTTCGTGTCGACCGGTGCCGTCCCCGTCGAGGTTCCTGACGTCACCAACCAGCCGATCACCGATGCGCAGGCGGCCATCACGGCGGCCGGCCTGGCGCCCGGCTCCGTCACGAAGCAGGCGTCGCCCAGTGTTCCGGCCGACGTGGTGATCTCCACCGACCCGGTGGCGCTGAGTTCTGAGCATGCCGGGGTCACCGTCAACTTCGTGGTCTCCAGCGGCACGGTCGAGCTCATCGACCTTCGGGGCCAGTCCCTCACCGCCGCCAGCGAACTGCTGCAGTCGTCCAGTCTCCAGCTCGTCGCCGTTCCGAAGCCCGACAGTTCCTGCAAGTCGCAGCCCGGCAACCCCGTCACGAATCAGTCGCTCGCGCCGGGTGACGTGCCGCAGAAGTCGACGGTCGAACTGACATACTGCAGCGGCTAACCCTGCTTCAGTAGCGGATTCAGCCCTTTCGCGGTCTCCCGCGCCTCGGGAAGACCGGCCAGCGCAAGCCAGTTGCCGAGCATCAGGTAGCCGCCCTCTGTGAGCACGGATTCCGGGTGGAATTGCACGCCCAGGATCGGTGCGGACTCGTGCCGCAGCCCCATGATGACGCCGCCCTGGGTGCGCGAGGTGACCACGAGTTCTTTCGGCACTGTCGAGTCGACGACTGCCAGGGAGTGGTACCGGGTGGCAGTGAACGGTTGCGGCACGCCGGCGTAGAAGTCGCTGCCGTCGTGCGTGATCACCGAGGTCTTCCCGTGCATCAGTTCGTCGGCGTTGGTCACGGTGGCGCCGAACGCCTCGGCGATCGCCTGGTGCCCGAGGCATACTCCGAACAGGGGCGTTCCGGCCTCGAACGCCGCCTCGACGACGGGGATGGAGACACCGGCATCCGCTGGCTTGCCGGGTCCGGGGGAGACCAGCACCCCGTCGAACTCGGCGATCCGCTGGGCGGATTGGGCCGGGTCGAAGGCGTCGTTGCGCAGGACCTCGGTTTCAGCGCCGAGCTCCTGCAGGTAACCGTTCAGGGTGTACACAAAGCTGTCGTAGTTGTCGATGACAAGGATGCGGGTCATGGGCCGCCCACCGTCGCTTCCTGGTTGTTGACGATCGAGTCCACCCAGGGGAAGACCCAGGTGGCGAGGGTGAAAAGCACCGCGGCAACCAGGATCAGAACGAGCAGTATCCGTACCCAGACCGGTCCGGGGAGGATGCGCCACACGGCTGCGTACATTCTGTCTCCTTAGCCCTGCGCCTGGGCGGCGATGATCGGTGCGAGGCCCTCTGGCGGGCCGGCGGATGTCGGTCGCCATGACTCGAAGACCCCGTACGCGATGATGCGCTCGGCCGTGGACAACAACGGGTTGCAACTGGTCAGGGTGATGATGCGGTCGGTGGGGGGTGTCCCTGGCTGGTTGGGTACCGGAGCCAGCACCTCGACCGAGGTCGGTTTGACGTAGTGGAGATCGCGGAACCGGTAGGTGTAGTACCCGTCAGCGGTCTGCACGTAGATCGCGTCGCCCAACTGGAGTTCGTTGATCAGGTGCATGCCGCCGCCGTATGCGCTGCGGTGGGCTGCCACCGCGAAATTGCCCACTTCGCCGGGCATCTGGGTTCCCTCGTAGTGACCGACGCCCAGGCGGGTGCTGTTCAGTACGTCGTGCCCGGTGCCCTCGGCGATGGCACGGTGATAGTCGGCGCCGTAGCGCGGTATATAAAGGACTGCGAAAGCGTTGCCCTCCCCGGGAGGAGCAGCAACCACCGGGTCGCCGTAACCGACCGGCCCAGCAGCCGGATCGGTGGCCGTTGGTGACGGCGCCGGGGGCGTGCTGGCGTGGCTCTGGATCCAGCCCTGGCTGATCTGGGTTGCCGCCCTGGACTGCTGGCCCGCCATGACCATGTCGTTCCACCAGAGCTGCCAGCCGATGAAGAGGAACACCAGCACACCGGCCGTGATCAGGAGTTCGCCGAGGACACCGATCACTGTCACCCGCGGGCGACGGGGCCGACGGCTGCGACGGGTCCGACGGCGCTCATCCGCGTCGCCTCCGGGGGCCGCCTCGCCGGACTGGTCTGCGGCGGTCGGCGACGGGGTCATTCCTTGATTCTATCGGGCGAAGTGGAGCCCCCAGCGGGCGCTCGAACGGGCCGCGCAGCCATTGACGCTACAATCTGAGGCATGGCACGAACGAATCCCCGCACACGGCCCGCACGCGATGAGGTAGTTCGCTCGGGCGACGACACGCCGAACCCGGTTTGGTTCAAGCCGGTGATGTTCGGCTTCATGCTGCTGGGGCTGGTGTGGATCATCGTCTTCTACGTGAGCCAGGGCACGCTTCCGGTGCCGGCTCTCGGTTCGTGGAACATCCTGGTCGGTTTCGGGATCGCCTTCATCGGCTTCCTGATGACGACGCGCTGGCGCTGAACGGCCCTCATAAACGGGGCAATTACACCAGTGTAATTATCCCCAATGTGGAAACTCCTGTGGATAACTTTTTCCTGTGCAACCAGCCCCGCAGCGACCAACTCCCCGCGACCAGCCCGCCAGCGGCGCGACTGGCTCATCCCCAGCGCTGACCCTCACTCCCACTGGGCCGGCAGACCCGCAACCCCGCGGGCATCCGCTCGCGCTGCGGTTTTCGCCACGCGCGCCGGGCAGGCCCTCAGCGCCTGCAGGAAAAGTCAGCGCGACAGCAATACCGCGACAGCACGACAACGACGGATGCGGTCAGGTGCGGGCGCGGACGCACTGCCTTCGGCGTGGGCTCAGGCCGGGAACGTTCAGGCCAGGAACGTTCAGGCCAGGAACTTGGAGAAGCTCAGCAGCACCATCACCGCGGCCAGGGCACCGATCAGCGCGAATTGCAGTGTGCGGTGGGCCCGGCGGCGGGTTTGGACGAAGATGAGCCCCATCAGGGCCCCGCCGATCAGTCCCCCGACGTGGGCCTGCCAGGCAATGCCGAGGCTGGGGATGAAACCGATGACGAGGTTGATTCCGACCAGGATCAGCAACTGGGTGGCGTTGCCGCCCAACCGGCGCTGCACCACCAGGAAGGCACCCATCAGCCCGAAGATTGCGCCCGATGCGCCGACAACGCCCTGGGCGGGGTTGGCCAGGAACAACACGCCGAGCGAGCCGGCGAGGGCGCTGAGCAGGTACAGCGCCAGGAAACGCCCCCGGCCGAGCAGGCGTTCGAGGATCTGGCCGAAGATCCAGAGCGTGTACATGTTGAGCAGCACATGGAAGATGAAGCCGGTCGAGTGCACGAAGGCGCTCGTGATCATGCGCCAGGGCTCGAAGTTTCCCGGGTAGGAGAAGAATCCCGCGTAGAACAGCTCGTCGGTGACGCCGAGGCCGGGGATCAGTTGCAGCAGGAAGATCACCACCGTCACGGCGACGAGCGCGTAGGTGACGACGGGGGAGTCGCTTCCGGTCAGGCGCCGGGCGCGGGTGAGCACGGCCGGCCTGGTGCGGGGGGCGGACTGGCGCTGCTCACGCATGCATTCGGGGCAGATGACGCCCACGGCGGCCTGGGTCTGGCACTCGGGGCAGATCGTGCGCCCGCAGCGCTGGCACAGCACGAAGCTCTGCCGGTCCGGATGCCGGTAGCAGTGATTCGCCGCCGTGTCCGGCCCAGCAGTCATCGAGAAGCCGAGACCTAAACCGGCTCGACGGTGACGCTCTCGATGACGACGTCTTCGAGGGGACGGTCGCGGCCGTCCGTGGGAACAGTGGCCAGCTTCTCAACGATCGCACGCGAGTCCTCGTCTTCGACGGCGCCGAAGATGGTGTGCTTGCCCTGCAGCCAGGTGGTCGGAACAACGGTGATGAAGAACTGTGAGCCGTTGGTGCCGCGGCCGCCCTGGATGCCGGCGTTCGCCATTGCCAGCACATATGGCTGGGTGAAGTCGAGGTCAGGGCTGATCTCGTCGTCGAACTGGTAGCCGGGGCCACCGATGCCCTGGCCCAGCGGGTCGCCGGCCTGGATCATGAAATCCTTGATGATGCGGTGGAAGATGGTGCCGTCATAGAGCGGGGCGTTCGACTTGGCGCCCGTGCCGGGGTGGGTCCATTCGATGTCACCGGTCGCGAGACCGACGAAGTTCTTGACGGTCTTCGGAGCGTGGTTCCCGAAGAGGTTGACCTTGATCGGTCCGAGAGTGGTGTTCAACGTGGCGACGGCAGTGTGCTTGGACATAGCGACAATTCTTGCACAGCGTTGATTACCGATTCTGATTGCGAGGTCCCCGCCCGAATCTCCCAGAGCGCTCCCAGTCGATTCGGTGGCATTATGGTCAGTGTTCGCAACATGACATCTATGGAGGGTCCACATGAGCCTGTCACGAAAGCGCCGCAAGGAGCTCGAACGCCTGCGGAAGAGCGCAGACGAACTATGGAGCCACCAGCAAGAGGTGCTCGACCGCGCCAACGCCGTGGCCCGCGAGGCCGGGCGCCAGGCCAGCGTGCTGACCCGTGAAGAGGTTATGCCGCGGGTACTGGAGAAGTACGAACACTATGTGCGCCCTGGAGTGCACGCGACGCAGGAAGCCGCTGATGTCGTGCGTCGCCGTTTCGTCGGGAACGTGCTTCCTGGCGTCGGAACCGCCCTCGGCACCCTGATGTCGGTGGGCGACGTCGCAAACGATGCCCGGGTGCGCGCCGCCATGACCCGCTTGCACCTCCAGAAGCCCGTCGTAGTCGAAAAGAAGGGCCCGGGCGCTGGTACCTACATCGCCCTCGGCGCGGCCCTGGTTGCCGCCGCAGGCGTCGCCTATGCCGTCTGGCAGACCTTCCGGGCGGATGACGAGCTGTGGGTCGCCGACGACGAGGGAACCCTGCCTTCCACCACCCAGGAGGATTGAGCGCGCCGCTCAGGCTTAACGAAGAACGCCCGCTCACAGAGCGGGCGTTCTTCGTTGTCCCGGCAGATCTGGCCGGATGAAACTGTGGAGCCTAGGAGAATCGAACTCCTGACCTCCTGCTTGCAAAGCAGGCGCTCTACCAATTGAGCTAAGGCCCCGGATGGCCGCCTGGTATCGCTACCATTCGGCCAATCGTGGGGATACCAGGACTTGAACCTGGGACCTCTTCGTTATCAGCGAAGCGCTCTAACCGCCTGAGCTATATCCCCGATTGGGCAGATGAAAGACTACCGGAATCTGCCACGATCTTCTAATCGAGCGGTGCTCGTCAGTTGTTTGTGAAGCCCACCAGCAGGCCGCCGGTCAGCTTGACGCTGAGGTTGTACAACAACGCGAAGATGGCTCCGAGCGCGGTGATGACGACGGTGTTGAGAATCGCGATGACGACGGCGAATCCCATCACATTGCCGATGGAAAGGATGCTGAGGAGGTCGGAGGAGCTGCCGGCGATGTCGGTGTACAGCGCGTTGGCCTTCTCCAGCACCTGGGTCGAACCCAGGACCGTGTAGACCAGGAAGGTCGCGACGACGGTCACGATCGCCAGGCAGATGGCAATCAGGAACGACAGCTTCACGCTCGACCAGAAGTCGATGTACACCAGCTTGAGGCGCACCTGCTTGGTCGACGTTCGTCGGTTCGACTTCTTGGCGAGCTTCTCCGCAACGCTACTCATCTACAGACTCTTCTTTCCCCGAATCACCCTCCGGCGCGGCTTCGGCTTCTTCCGCGACCAGATTGCGTTCGGTGTTCTTCGCTATGGCTATGATCCTGTCGTCATCCGCGAACTTAGCGAAGACCACGCCCATTGTGTCCCGGCCCTTGGCTGGGACTTCGGCAACGTCAGAGCGTACCACCTTGCCGCTGGCAAGGACCACAAGGACCTCGTCCTCGGTGTCGACAATCAGCGCGCCCACCAGGTCGCCCCGATCGTCGTTCAACTTGGCCACCTTGATGCCGAGTCCACCGCGGTTCTGCAGGCGGTATTGGTCGGCCGCGGTGCGTTTGGCGTAACCGCCCTCGGTGACGACGAAGACGTATCCGTCGTCGGAGACGACCGATGCGTCAAGCAACTGGTCCTCGCCACGGAAGTGCATGCCGATGACCCCCGAGGTGCTGCGTCCCATCGGCCGGAGCGCCTCGTCCGTCGCGGTGAAGCGGATCGACATGCCCTTGCGGGAGACCAGCAGCAGGTCGGAGTCTTCGTCGACCAGCAGCGCTGAGACCAGCTCGTCGCCCTCGCGCAGTTTGATCGCGATGATTCCGCCGGAGCGGTTGGTGTCGTACTCGGTCAGCGCGGTCTTCTTGATCAACCCGTCGCGGGTGGCCAGGGTGAGGTATTGCGCGACCTGGTAGTCGCGGATGTCGAGGATCTGCGCGATCTCCTCTCCGGGTTGCATGGCGAGGAGGTTGGCGACGTGCTGCCCCTTGGCGTCACGGCCGGCCTCCTGCACCTCATAGGCCTTGGCCCGGTACACCCGGCCCGTGTTGGTGAAGAACAGCAGCCAGTGGTGCGTGGTGGTGACGAAGAAGTGTTCCACCACGTCGTCCGCCCGAAGCTGGGCGCCCTTGACGCCCTTGCCGCCGCGGTGCTGGCTGCGGTAGTTGTCGCTGCGGGTGCGCTTGATGTAGCCGCCACGGGTGACCGTGACCACCATCTCCTCTTCGGGGATGAGGTCTTCGATCGACATGTCGCCGTCGAAACCGAACATGATCTCGGTGCGGCGGTCATCGCCGAATTTGCCGGTGATCTCTGCGAGTTCCTCGCTGACAATCGTTCGCTGGCGCTCGGGGCTGGCCAGGATCGACTTGAACTCGATGATCTGTAATTCGATCTCCGCGGCGTCGTCGATGATCTTCTGGCGCTCGAGGGCGGCCAGGCGCCGCAACTGCATCGTGAGGATCGCGTCGGCCTGGAGTTTGTCGATGTCGAGGAGTTCGATCAGGCCTTCGCGCGCGTCATCGGCGGTCGGTGATCGACGGATGAGGGCGATCACCTCGTCGAGGGCGTCGAGGGCCTTGAGGTACCCGCGCAGGATGTGGGCCTTGGCTTCGGCCTCGTCGAGACGGAACTGAGTGCGCCGCACGATCACTTCGATCTGATGCGCCACCCAGTAGCTGATGAAGCCGTCGAGCGGGAGCGTGCGCGGGATGCCATCGACGATGGCCAGCATGTTGGCGCCGAAGTTCTCCTGCAACTGGGTGTGCTTGTACAGGTTGTTCAACACCACCTTCGCCACCGCATCGCGCTTCAACACGACGACCAGGCGCTGGCCGGTGCGGCCGGAGGTCTCGTCACGGATATCGGCGATACCGGTGATCTTGCCGTCCTTGACCAGGTCGGCGATCTTGATGGCGAGGTTGTCCGGGTTGACCTGGTACGGAAGCTCGGTGATGACGAGGCAGGTGCGGCCCTGGAGTTCCTCGATGTTCACGACGGCGCGCATCGTGATCGAGCCCCGGCCGGTGCGGTAGGCGTCCTGGATCCCCTTGATGCCGAGGATCTGTGCGCCGGTGGGGAAATCGGGGCCCTTGATCCGCTGGATCAGCGCATCGAGCAGCTCCTCGCGGGTGGCGTCCGGGTTCTCCAGGTACCACTGGGCGCCGGCCGCTACCTCCCGGAGGTTGTGCGGCGGGATATTGGTGGCCATGCCGACGGCAATGCCGACGGAGCCGTTCACCAGCAGGTTCGGGAACCTGGCCGGCAGCACCGACGGCTCGAGCGTGCGGCCGTCATAGTTATCCTGGAAATCGACGGTGTTCTCGGTGATGTCGCGAACCATCTCAAGCGCGAGCGGGGCCATCTTGGTTTCGGTGTACCGTGGCGCAGCCGCGCCGTCGTTGCCGGGCGAGCCGAAGTTTCCCTGGCCGAGCGCCAGTGGGTAACGCATGCTCCACGGCTGCACCAGGCGCACCAGCGCGTCGTAGATGGACGAATCACCGTGCGGGTGGAACTGGCCCATCACGTCGCCGACGACCCTGGCGCACTTGGAGAATGCCTTGTCTGGGCGGTAGCCGCCGTCGTACATGGCGTAGATCACCCGGCGGTGCACCGGCTTCATGCCGTCACGCACGTCGGGCAGGGCACGCCCGACGATGACGCTCATCGCATAGTCGAGATAGGAGCGCTGCATCTCGAGCTGAAGGTCGACCTGGTCTACCTTGCCGTGCTGGGCCAGGTAGCGGGCAGCCTCCGCGGCATCCGCTGCCTCGACGGTGTTATCGGTGCCGTCGCCGGGGATGCCCGTCGATGGCGTGTCATTAGATGTCAAGGAAACGCACGTCCTTCGCGTTCTTTTGGATGAAGTTACGGCGGGACTCGACGTCCTCGCCCATTAGCACGGAGAAGATCTCGTCGGCGGCTGCCGCATCGTCGAGGGTGACCTGGAGCAGGGTGCGGGTCTCGGGAGCCATGGTGGTTTCCCACAGCTCCTGGTAGTCCATTTCACCCAGGCCCTTGTAGCGCTGGATCCCGTTGTCCTTCGGAATCCGTTTGCCGGCCGCCGCGCCGTCGGCGAGCAGCACGTCGCGTTCGCGGTCTGAGTACACATATTGGTGCGGCGCGTTGGTCCACTTGAGCCGGTACAACGGCGGCTGGGCGAGGTAGACGTACCCGAGGTCGATCAGCGGCCGCATGTAACGGAACAACAGGGTCAACAGCAGGGTGGTGATGTGCTGCCCGTCGACGTCGGCATCGGCCATCAGCACGATCTTGTGGTACCGCACCTTGTCCGGGTTGAAGTCCTCCCCGATCCCTGCGCCGAACGCCGTGATCATGGCCTGCACCTCATTGTTGCCGAGGGCACGGTCGAGCCGGGCCTTCTCGACGTTGAGGATCTTGCCGCGAAGCGGCAGGATGGCCTGGGTCTCCGGATTGCGGCCCTGGACGGCGGAACCGCCGGCCGAGTCGCCCTCCACGATGAAGATTTCCGAGATGGACGGGTCTTTGCTCTGGCAGTCCTTGAGCTTGCCCGGCATGCCGCCGCCCTCGAGCAGGCCCTTGCGCCGTGCTGTCTCGCGCGCCTTACGGGCTGCCATCCGGGCGGTGGATGCCTGCAACGCCTTGCGGATGATCTCCTTGGCCTGGATCGGGTTACGGTCGAACCAATCGGCAAGCTGGTCGTTGGTGACCTTCTGCACGAACGACTTGGCTTCGGTGTTGCCGAGCTTGGTCTTGGTCTGGCCCTCGAACTGCGGCTCCGCAAGCTTGATCGAGATGACGGCCGTCAGGCCCTCGCGCACGTCGTCGCCGGTGAGGTTGTCGTCCTTCTCTTTCAGGATTCCCTTCTCACGGGCGTACTTGTTGATCAGGGTGGTCAGCGCCGCACGGAAACCTTCCTCGTGCGTGCCTCCCTCGTGCGTGTTGATGGTGTTCGCGTAAGTGTGCACACTCTCGGTGTACGAGGTGGTCCACTGCATGGCCACTTCGAGCGCAATCTTGCGTTCATGGTCTTCCAACTCGAACGAGATGATCTCCTCGTTGACCAGGTCGGACTTGCGCGCCCGGTTGAGGTACTCCACGTAATCGACCAGACCCTGCTCGTACATGAACGAGTTACTGACCGGGTTGCCTTCGTCGTCGGCGTTCTCGGGGCGCTCGTCGGTCAGGGTGAGCCGGAGTCCCTTGTTCAGGAACGCCATCTGCTGGAAGCGCGCTCGCAGCGTCTCATAGTCGAAGTCGATGGTCTCGAAGGTTTCGGCACTGGGCCAGAAGGTGATCGTGGTGCCGGTCTCCGCCGACGCCTCTCCCTTTTCCAGGGGTGCGTTGGGAACTCCGTCGGCGAAACTCTGCCGCCAGACATGATCCTGTCGGCGCACCTCGACCTCGAGGCGGCTGGACAGCGCGTTCACGACGGAGCTGCCGACGCCGTGCAAGCCGCCGGAGACGGCATACCCGCCGCCGCCGAACTTGCCGCCGGCGTGCAGCACGGTGAGGACCACCTCGACAGTCGACCGGCCCTGCGCCTTGTTCATGTCGACGGGGATTCCGCGGCCATTGTCCTCCACGCGCACTGCGCCGTCGGAGAGGATGCGGATGTCGATGGTGTCGCAGTAACCGGCGAGGGCCTCGTCGACGGAGTTGTCGACGATTTCATAGACCAGGTGGTGCAGGCCGCGCGGACCGGTGGATCCGATGTACATTCCCGGTCGTTTGCGAACGGCTTCAAGTCCTTCGAGAACCTGGATTTCGTCTGCGCCGTACTCGTGTCCCGGCTCGGGCTTCTGCGCGTCTGCTGTCATATGAAATTGCGGCTCCCTCTGCCGCTGAAAGCGACTATTCAGTCTACCAAACCGGGCACCCCCGTCCGGCCACAATCGCCCTTCTGAGGCGTTTTGTTTAAGCGGGTGACCTGATTTGCGTAGTTAGCCGTAGGTATCGCGCGGGCCACGCCCTGGAATTGATCTGGGACCCTTTTTCCAGGAGGGGGCATTGGGGCCCTGGAAACGGATCGACTCGATGCCGGCCTCCGGGTAGCGGTTCGCGATGTGCGTCATGATCTCCACCCGCATCATCCGCAATTGCGTCGCCCATGCCGTCGACTCGCAGTGCACCGTGAGGACGCCCTCGTCGATCCCGGCCGGCGTCGAATGCTTGGCGGTCTCGAGCCCGGCCAGTTCGGCCCACGACGCCAGCAGCTCGGACTGCGCCAGCGGGGAGTTCCATCCCAGCTGGGTGGTGAGTGAATTGATCGCGTCGCCGAGGCCGCGGGGATCCCGGCCGGCACCGAATGGCATGCTCGACCCCCGCTGCTCGACCGGGCGCTTCCGCGCACCGGCGCGCCGGGCGTGCGGATCGCCGAACACGTCTTTGAAACGGAGGTAGACCCTGGCCGCCTCGCTCAGCTTCTTTTCGCCGCCGGGGTCACTCATCGACGACTCGCCCCGCGCGGATGGTGATCACATGCGCCGCGAGTGCCTCAGGAACGTCCTCGAGCACAGCCGCGGTGATCAGCACCTGTTCGAACCCGGCGATCGCCGTGGCAAGTCGGGCCCGCCGTGATTGGTCGAGTTCGGCGAAGACATCGTCAAGAATCAACACCGGGTCACCACTGGAGGAATCACGTCGAAGCAATTGGGCGGATGCGAGTTTCAAGGCGAGGGCGAACGACCAGGATTCCCCGTGGCTGGCATATCCCTTCGCGGGCAACGAGTTGAGCATGAAGACGAGGTCGTCGCGGTGTGGCCCTGCCAGAGTCATCCCGCGCTCGAGCTCCTTCGGGCGCAACGCCGCGAGGGTCGCAGCGAAAACGTCGGCCGTCGCCCTGGACCCGTCACCCACCTCGAGCGCGACAGACTCGCCGTCCGCATCCTCGTCGGCTCCGAGAATACTGAGCGAGCTCACCAATCGCGGACCGTGGTCGTCGCCGGCAACGGCCTGGTACGCCTCCCGCAACGGGTCCCCCAACGATCGGACCAGTTCGGCCCGCTCGTCGATGATCTGGGAACCGATCCCGACCAGCCGCTCGTCCCAGATGTCCAGGGTGCCAAGCGCAGAGGCCTGCACCCGGGACGCTCGCGCCGACTTCAGGAGTGTATTGCGCTGCTTGAGCACGCGATCGTAGTCCGCCAGGACCCCGGAGATCCGCGGTGACCGCAACACCAGCAACTGGTCAAGGAATCGTCTCCGGCCCGACGGATCACCACGCACCAGCGACAGGTCTTCCGGGGCGAAGAGGACGCTGGAGAAATACCGTGGCAGTTCGCGTGTCTTGATCACCGAACGGTTGACCTGCGCCCGGTTCAACCCGGTGCGGTTGATCTGCACCTCGGTGAGAATCTCACGGCCATTGAATTCGAGCCGGGCACGAATGATCGCGGCGTCACGGCCCGCCCGGATCATGGCCTTGTCGGAGGAGACCCGGTGCGATCCCAGGGTGCTCAGATAACCCAGCGCCTCGACCAGGTTGGTCTTGCCCTGGCCGTTGGGTCCGACGATGAGGTTCGGACCCTCGAGAAATGGCACCTCGGCATCCGTATAATTACGAAAGTCGGCGAGGGAGAGGTGGCTAACCCGCACGATGGTTCAGTGACGGCATCGGGCTCAGTCGGCTTTCTTGAGCTCGTGTCCACCGAACTGGTTGCGGAGTGCCGCGACAGCCTTCATGGCCGGCGAGTCGTCCTGGCGCGACACGAACCGCGCGAAGATCGACGCGCTGATCGTCGGGACCGGCACCGCGTTGGCGATTGCTTCCTCGATCGTCCAACGGCCCTCCCCGGAGTCCTCGACGAATCCCTCGATCTCGTCAAGCTCGGGATCATGCTCGAGCGCACGCACCAGCAACTCCAGCAGCCAGGACCGAACGACGGTGCCGCGCTGCCACGCCTTGAAGATTCCCGGGACGTCCTTGATCAGGTCGTCCTTCTTCTCGAGGAGTTCATAGCCTTCGGCATACGCCTGCATGAGCGCGTACTCGATTCCGTTGTGCACCATCTTCGCGTAGTGACCGGCGCCGATTTCGCCGGCATGCACGAAGCCCTCCTCGCGGGGTCCGGCCGGACGAAGCGCGTCGAACACCGGCATCGCCCGCTCCACCTGGTCCGCCTTGCCGCCGACCATCAATCCGTAGCCGTTCTTCAGCCCCCACACCCCGCCGGAAACACCGGCATCGATGTAGTTCACGCCTTTTTCGGCGAGCAATGCGCCGTGCTTGTAGTCCTCGGTGAACCGCGAATTGCCGCCGTCGATGACCAGGTCGCCCGCTTCGAGCTTGTCGGCCAGTTCCTGGATGACTGCATCGGTGATCTCCCCGGCCGGAACCATGACCCAGACCAGGCGGGGGGTCGGCAGGGCCTTGATCAGAGCGTCGGTCGACGCGACATCAGTCACGTCGGGGTTGCGGTCGAAACCGGTGACCTCGAGGCCGGCTTCACGCAGGCGACCCCGCATGTTCGCGCCCATTTTTCCGAGGCCGATGATTCCGATGTGCATGACGCGCTCCTTCGTGATCCTGGGTCTTCGCCTATCGCAGCAGGAGGTTGGGCTGCAGCAAGTACTTGTAGCTGTCGGCCCCGGCCGTCTCCCGGGAGGTCTGGCTGGTGATCAGGACCGGTCCCGGCTTGTTCGGGTTCTCGGTCTTGGTGAAGGAAATCCGCACGAACTCCGAGTGCACAGCCCCCAGGCCGTCGAGTAGGAACTGCGGTTTCAGGGACACGACCGTGTCCGAACCGGTGAGGATCGCATCGATGGTCTCGGATGCCTGTGCCTGCTCGGATCCGACGGCTTCCAGGGTGAGACCGTCTGCGGTGAACGTGAAACGCAATGCGGCTTCGCGCTCGAGCACCAGCTGCACACGCCGGGTGGCCTCGATCAGGTCGGCCGTGTTCATCACGGCGTAGTTGTCGACCGTCTCGGGGAAGAGTCGGCGCACGGGCGGGAAATTACCCTTGATCAGCAAAGACGTCACGGTCTTCCGATCCGCTGTGAAGGCGATCAGTTCGCGGTCGTCTTTGTTCGTGATGGCCACGGAGATGGTGCCGCTGTGGCCGAATGTCTTGCCGACTTCCTGCAGGGTGCGTGCCGGCACCAGCGCGGTGATGGTCTCCGTCGCCGGGTTGGAGCCTGGATCCCAGTCGATGTTGCGCACGGCCACCCGGTAGCGGTCGGTGGCCACGAGGCTGAGGCTGTTCTCGGTCACCTCGAGTTGCACGCCGGTGATCACCGGGGTGACGTCATCGCGGGAAGCGGCGACAGCGACCTGGGCCACTGCAGCTGCGAAGTCCTCGGCCGGCACAAGGCCTGATTCGGAACTGATCTGCGGAATGCTCGGATATTCCTCAACCGGCATGGACAGCAGGGTGAAATTCGCCGAGCCGCAACTGACGGTGATCCGTGAGTCGTCGGTGGCGAAACGAACCGGTGCGTTCGGCATCCGGCTGGCGATCTCGGCCAGCAGCCGGCCAGACACCAGGACGGTACCGGTTTCTTCGACGTCGGCCGCGATCTCGGTTTGGGCCGAGACTTCATAGTCGAATGACGACAGAATCAGGCCGGTGTCGGTCGCCTCGATCAGCACACCGCTCAAAATGGGCAAGGTGGTGCGCTGGGGTAGGAGCTTCACCGCGAACGAAACAGCTTCGCTGAAGACATCCCGATTGGCCTGAAATCTCACGAAGTCACTCCTGTCGATGGGAGGCGATTGATGCTGGCCTCAATGCTAGTCGTCTTTTTTTGTGAAGAATCGCCCCGCTTGGCGGGGCACGGTCCGGCAGTAAAGGTTGTCGGACGGAGAGAGAAGAAAGTATTTGTTAATGGTCTTAACCGCTGTGGAATCTGTGGATAACTTTCTGCGTCCCGGTCAATCATTGGGAACTACATCGGTGTGAGTTGTTGGCGGGCTGTGAGCGTTAATCCCGCACCGGGTGGCGGGACTACGCGCCCTGCGGGGCGCCCCCCACAGGCCGAGCGAAGTTCTCTACAGCTTCGAGCGAGTTGTGCGTCGAGTTTCCACAGGGTTATCCACAGTGTGGATATCAAGCTTTTTTCTGCTATTTGTAGCGATGGTTCTGCTTGATCCGGTTGGTGAGTTCAGTCACCTGGTTGTAGATGGAGCGACGCTCCTTCATGAGCTCACTGATCTTCTTGTTCGCGTACATGACCGTCGTGTGGTCACGATTGCCGAAAAGTTGGCCGATCTTAGGGAGCGAGAGATTTGTGAGCTCGCGGCAGAGGTACATTGCAATCTGGCGCGCGGTGGCCACGGCCTGCGATCGTGAGGAACCGTAGAGATCATCGACGGTGAGTTTGAAGTAGTCAGCCGTGTTGGTGATGATGTCCACCGGTGCGATGACGTTGTCTTCGTCCAGGGTGATCAGGTCTTTGAGGACCGTTTGAACCAACGCCATATCCACCGGGGTGCGGTTGAGGCTGGCGAATGCGGTGACCCGGATCAGGGTCCCCTCAAGTTCCCGGATGTTCGACGAGACCTTGGACGCCATGAACTCAAGGATGTCGTCGGGGACTTGCAATTTTTCGCTCTGTGCCTTCTTGCGGAGAATGGCGATACGGGTCTCGAGGTCGGGGGCCTGGACATCCGTGATCAGTCCCCACTCAAAGCGCGAACGCATCCGGTCTTCAAATCCCGTGAGGTGCTTGGGCGGCAGGTCGCTGGTGATGACCACTTGCTTGTTGTGGTCGTGCAGCGTATTGAACGTGTGGAAGAAGGCTTCCTGGGTTTCCGCCTTGCCCTGCAGGAACTGGATGTCGTCGATCATCAGGATGTCGACGTTCCGGTAGCGCTGCTGGAACAGAGAACCTCGGTTGTTGGCGATGGAGTTGATGAAGTCGTTGGTGAATTCTTCGGAGCTGACGTAACGAACGCGGATGCCCGGATAGAGGCTCATGGCGTAGTGCCCGATCGCGTGGAGCAAGTGGGTCTTACCCAGCCCGGACTCCCCATAGACGAAGAGCGGGTTGTATGCCTTGGCGGGAGCCTCCGCCACAGCCACCGCCGCGGCGTGCGCGAACCGGTTGGACTGGCCGATGACGAAATTGTCGAAACTGTATTTAGGGTTGAGCCGGGTGTCGTGGGGATTCTCGGTCACCGGGCTTTCGAAGACCGACTGCGGTGCGGCCGGTGTCTCGACGTCCTGGTGGACCGGTTCATGCATGGGACGGAGGGATTCCTGTTCCAGCTCGGGATTCACGACGACATAGAAACTGGATACGGCAGTCGCTTCGTCCAACCGCCCCATGGCGGTGAGCAACGGCACGCGCATCCGCTGGTTGAGCATGCTGGCGGTGAATTCGTTCGGAACTTCCAGGTAGAAGGTTCCTGCGGCGATCCCCTTCGGTTCCACCAGGTTCAGGAAGCCGTAGAGCATCGGCGTGATACTGGCGTCGGATTCCAGGGAGGTGAGAACCGATTGCCAGGTCTGATCGATGGGTGTTTCCCCGTCTGCCATTGATACGCCACATTCTCTCTGTCGGTTTCGATGCCGACCCGATGATGCGCTCGGCGGTGAACGCCGGGTCGGCGAAAACTATTCACAAAGTTATCCACCGCCTGTGTGTAAATAAGGCCAAACTCTCAGGTTTCTGCCGGCCAGCCTGTGGATAACTTGCCCACGGTAGCCAATTAGAGCCAATCAGTCCAAATTCGTCTACCCCGTATCCGCGTGTCAATACCGGTTCGCGTGACATTATTGTGGAGAATCGCCGCTTTTGGGTGTTCGAGTTTGACCGGGGCTCTGCAAGGCCGTAGTTTTAATCAGTTGACCTGAGCCCGATGGGCTACTCAATTCTTTCCCGGCCGCTCTGTTTGGCCTGCGGAGATCCAACACGTGGAGACTGAATAATGAGCAAGAGAACCTTCCAGCCGAACAACCGCCGTCGCGCCAAGGTGCACGGTTTCCGACTGCGCATGCGCACTCGCGCCGGCCGCGCGATCCTCGGTGCTCGTCGTCGTAAGGGACGCACCGAACTCTCCGCGTAAGCACCCCGGTGCTCGCCAAAACCAATCGCATCACCAGCGGGAGCGACTATAAAGCAGTCGTTCGTCGTGGATTCCGAGTGGTCGGACCCCACACCGTGATGTACCTCAGGAGCAGCCAGGCGGCTGCTCCTGTGCGATTTGGTTTCATCGTTGCCAAGAATGTCGGGGGCGCTGTCACGCGCAACCGGATACGGCGCCGAATGAAGGCGGCGAGCTACGAGCTGGTTTTGTCGGTAGAACCCGGGACGGACGTCGTGATCCGGGCTCTACCAGCATCCGCTCGGGCAGAGTGGTCTACTCTGCAGGCAGAGATATCGGCATCACTCAGCCGCGGTTTGTCGGGTGCGGGCAGGACACGCAAATGAAGACGGTCATCAGCAACCTCATCCTGCTGCCCCGGAACATCGGCGTAATCCTGCTTCGGGCCTATCGTGCGTTTGTTTCTCCTTTATACGGCGACGTTTGCCGGTATTACCCGTCGTGTTCCGCCTACGCGCTGGGAGCAGTGCAGGAACATGGCCTCGTCATTGGCTCAGCGTTGGCGGCGAGGCGACTGGCCCGGTGCCATCCCTGGGCCGAAGGCGGCGTCGATGATGTTCCGTTGAAGCGCATGCGTCGATATTCCGTGACGCGATTTGGTTTTGTTGTCGCACCAAGCCATGGAAAGGGCTGACCGAAGAAGTATGGACCTCATAGGTACGATCCTCTGGCCACTCAAATGGGTTGTGGAGCTGCTCCTCGTAGCGTTCCACTGGTTGTTCACCAACATCGGTATGGACGCTAATGACGGCCTGACCTGGGTTTTGTCTATCGTGGGCCTGGTCCTGGTTGTGCGAGCGGCCCTCATCCCTATCTTCGTCCGGCAGATCCGGAGCCAGCGCAAGATGCTGGAGGTGGCCCCGCACCTGAAGAAGATCCAGGACAAGTACAAGGGCAAGAAAGACCAGTTCTCGCGCGAGGCGATGTCACGCGAGACCATGGAGCTCTACAAGCGCACCGGCACCAATCCGCTGAGTTCCTGTCTGCCGCTTCTGCTCCAGATGCCGATCTTCTTCTCCCTGTTCTCGGTACTGAACGACGCCCAGCACAACAAGCCCGGTGTCGGCCCGCTCAACGTGGAACTGGCCAAGAGCTTCGGCAGCGCCAAACTGTTCGGCGCTCCCCTGCACGATTCATTCGCCTCGCAGTGGACGAACATGAACGCTGGCCTGCCATTCAGTGCGTCGGTGATGATCATCGCTGCCACCATGGTGGTGCTGATGACCGCTTCCCAGTTCATCACCCAGCTCCAGATCGTCTCGAAGAACATGTCACCGGAGACCAAGGCCAGCCCGATGTTCCGGCAGCAGCGGATCATGTTGTATCTGCTCCCCCTGGTGTTCGCCTTCTCCGGCGTTGCCTTCCCGCTCGGCGTGATGTTCTACTGGCTCACCTCGAACATCTGGACCATGGGCCAGCAGTTCCTGGTCATCCGCAACATGCCGACGCCCGGCAGTGAGGCAGCCAAGGCCCGCGAGGAGCGACTTGCGCGCAAGGGCAAACTCATCGCCAGTGACGGTGACATCATCGTGGTGGATGAGCCGAAGAAGGCACCCACCCAACGCCAGCAGCCGGTCGGCAAGAACCGCGCGAAGAAGCAATCCGGCCCGAAGAAGTAGAGACGGAATATACCATCGTGACTGACAACACCCTCACTGACAACCTCGACGGCGATCGTGAAGCATCCGTTGTCCACGCCGTGCCCGTGGCCGCCTCGGGTGAGTCGATGCTGCCCTCGGCAGCGGATGCCGTGAGCGACCACTCCCCTACGCTCGACCAGCTGGAGCGGGAGGGTGATATCGCCGCCGACTACATCGAGGAGTTTCTCGACATCTGCGATCTCGATGGTGACATCGACATTGATGCGCGCAACGGCCGAGCCTACCTGTCCGTCAACGCTTCCGACGGAGCCAACCTTCGCGTCTTGTCGAAACCGGAAACGGTCACGGCCCTGCAGGAACTGACCAGGCTGGCCGTGCAGAACCAGACCGGGTCCTTTTCGCGCCTCATCCTCGATATCGGCGGTTCCCGGGATGCTCGCCAGGTCGAGCTCACCACCCTGGTTGCCCGCGCGATCGAACGGATTGAAGCCGGAGCCGCGGAAGCGGCCCTGCCGGCGATGTCCTCCTACGAGCGCAAGCTCGTGCACGACATTGTCTCCGAACGCGGGTATGTCTCCGAGTCCGAGGGCGAAGGCCGCGACCGCCACACCGTCATCACGGCCCCGTAGTTTCACGTGAAACGTTGAGCGACAACCTGGAAGCTGAACCGGCGGCGGCCGCGGGCCTCTTCGGCGCGCAGATCGACGTCGCACGTGCGTTCACGCGCAACCTGGCTCGACAGGGCGAGGAACTGGGTCTGATCGGCCCGCTGGAACTCCCCCGGTTGTGGAGCCGCCACATTCTGAACTGCGCAATTGTGGCTCCGCTGATGCGACCCGGGGTGGTCGGTGATGTCGGTTCCGGTGCCGGGCTGCCTGGCCTGGTCCTGGCGATTGCCCGGCCTGACGTCTCATTCATCCTCATCGAGCCGATGGAACGGAGGGTGGCGTGGCTGAATGACCAGGTGTCTGCCCTCTCTCTGCCCAATGTCACTGTCCTCCGGGCACGAGCCGAGGACGCCAAGCTCCAGGAACAACTCGACCAGGTCACGGCGCGCGCAGTCAGTGCATTCAAGTCGCTGATCCCGTTGACCGCTCCCCTGCTCCGACCGGGCGGAGAGCTCGTCCTGATGAAGGGAGCCGGGGCGCCGGCCGAGGTGGAAGCGGCGGCCAAGGCCATTCGCAGGTTCCACCTCACGAATGTTGAAGTAATCGAGCTCGGCACTGGCGTGCTGCAGGATGTGACACGCGTTATCCGGGCTACAGTGGATTAGTCCACGGAACGAGGCGACGACCACCGGTTGGAGTCACACCGAGGTCCACTTCCGGGTGGCACATCGACCCGCACATCGAGATCCGTAAGGCGAAGGTTTCACGTGAAACGTCCTGGCGAAGACCAGCAACTGGCCAACACAGCGCCAGGATTTGATGGAACAACCCCGTTGGCGCGCGAGATTGCAGATCTCACTCGCCGCCGCCAAGCGATCGCCTCGGACGAGTTGCCCAAGCCTGGTCGCACCCGTGTCCTCACGATCTCCAACCAGAAGGGTGGGGTCGGCAAGACCACGACGGCGGTGAACCTGGCCGCGGCGCTTGCCCGACGTGGGGCTCGGGTGCTGGTCATCGACCTCGACCCTCAAGGAAACGCATCGACAGCGCTCGGTGTCGAGCATCGTGCCGAGACGGTGAGCGTGTACGACGTCATCATCAACGACATGCCCCTGGCCGACGTTGTCCAGAAAAGCCCTGAATTCGGGGCGCTGTACTGTGTGCCGGCCACGATTCACCTGGCCGGCGCCGAGATTGAGCTCGTCTCACTCGTCGCCCGCGAACAACGCCTGCGCCGTGCCCTCGATCTGCACCTGCGCGATATGGAAGATCCATACGACTACGTCTTCATTGATTGCCCGCCCTCGTTGGGCTTATTGACCATCAACGCGTTCGTGGCTGCACGGGAAGTCTTGATTCCGATCCAGTGCGAGTACTACGCACTCGAGGGCCTCAGCCAACTTCTCAAGAACATCGAGCTCATCGAGAAACACCTCAACCCCGACCTCTCGGTTTCCACAATCCTCCTCACGATGTATGACGGCCGCACCAATCTGGCCAACCAGGTGGCCCAGGAGGTGCGCGACCACTTCCCCAATCAGGTGCTCGAAACGCTCATTCCGCGTTCTGTGCGCGTTTCTGAGGCGCCCAGCTACGGTCAAAGCGTGATCAGTTACGACCTCAACTCGGCAGGATCGCTGTCCTACCTCGAAGCAGCGGCAGAAATCGCCAAACGCGGTGCCCCACAGACAGGAGAACAACAATAATGGCGAAGAGAACAGGCCTCGGTCGCGGTATCGGCGCGTTGATCCCCATTCAGGACTCAGCCAAGCTCCGTCCGGTTGACGTATTCTTCCCGCACGGAGTGGTGGACGAAGCAGAGGACGAGGTCGAGCTGCTCGAAGTGCCGGGTGCGCGGCTGGCGCACCTGGATCCCGCGGACATCATCCCCAACGCGCATCAGCCGCGTACCGTGTTCGACGAATCGGACCTGGCTGAGTTGGTGCACAGCATCCGAGAGATCGGTGTGCTCCAGCCCATCGTTGTGCGGCCCCTGGCCGACCAGCCCGGTAAGTATGAACTCGTGATGGGGGAACGGCGGCTCCGTGCGACCAAAGAAGTCGGCCTGAGCACCATCCCTGCGGTCGTGCGGGACACGGCTGACGCTGACATGTTGCGTGATGCACTACTCGAGAACCTTCACCGTGCCCAGCTGAACCCGCTGGAAGAGGCATCGGCGTACCAGCAGCTCCTGGCTGATTTCGGCATCACCCAGGATGAACTTGCGTCGCGAATCGGCCGGTCAAGGCCACAAATCACGAACACTCTGCGCTTGCTGAAACTGCCTGAGCCAGTCCAGGTGCGCGTCGCGGCAGGCGTGCTGAGCGCCGGGCACGCGCGCGCGATCCTCTCCGTTTCCGACCAGGAGGCCATGCTGCGGCTGGCCGACAAGATCGTGAACGAGGACCTGTCGGTGCGGGCCGCGGAGGCCGTCGCCACCGCGACACCCCGGCCGCAGGGAACAAAGCCGGCGGCCGGAAAGTACCGGGGACACCTGGACGAGGTCGCGAGTCGGTTGGGAGACCGCCTGAACACAACCGTCAAAATCAAACTGACTTCTCGAAAAGGGCAGGTCAGCATCGATTTCGCGACAATCGGCGATCTCAACCGCATCCTCGGAGAAATGGGCGAACCCGGCTTCGGTACGAACTAGCACCCGCTTCTCCGGACGCCACCGCACAGGGAAAGCGGGGGGTCTGCTGATTCGGGCGACGCGTCGTGACTCGCCGCCGAGATGTTTCACGTGAAACCGGTAGCGGGCGGCCGTCTTGAGGGCAGGGATGACGGGTGCCGCGACTCCCCGCACGGGCTCCCGGTGAGGTTTCACGTGAAACATGCTGGTGCCCGATGTGCCGTGGCCCTGCCAACTCAGAAGAGGTGCTGTCCCGGCCTTGTTGCGTGGACCCCGAAGCCGTGAGTCAATGACCCCCGAACCCGCCTCATGACGGGTGCCAGTCCCGGGCTGGGCTCAAGCCAGGAGCCAGCCCCATCGTGAGGCCCCTCGTCGCTCGTAACGGCCCGGCACTGGCATGCCTGACTGAGCCGACCCCACCCGGTGCGCTACAGGCCAGGGCGTCAACGGAGTGGCACGGGCCAACCAGCAGTGGCGCGCTTCCCGTGCCGGGGCGCAGGCCGAGCCGGTTCGGAGGTTTCACGTGAAACGCACTGCCTCTTCACCTCACCCGACCCGATCGCGGATGTTTCACGTGAAACCCTGCCGCGCCCGCGCCGGCGGGCGCGTCTGGCGGGGATCAGGAAGCGGGATCCGCCCCGGCGGCGCGATGCGTCGCGAGGGCGCTTCGTGCAAGCGCGGCGTAGACGGCACCCAGCCTTTGGCCGGACGCCTCAATCGCGAGTGGCACCAGCGAGGTCTCCGTGAGCCCCGGCAGCACGTTGGCTTCCAGGAACCAAACGTTCCGTTCGGCGTCGACGATGAGGTCGATTCGCGAGATGTGGCGGAGGCCGAGCAGTCGGTGGATTGCCACAGCTGTCTCGGCGAGGATGGTTTCGACCTCGGATTCGACGCGCGCCGGAGCGTAGAACAGCGTTTCACCGGCGTTGTACCGGGCTTCGAAGCTGTAAAGCCCTTCGACGGGGACGATTTCAACCGCGGGGAGGGCGACCGGGCCGTCTCCGGTGTCGATGACCGTCACCGCCACCTCGGTGCCGAGGATGCGGCGCTCGACGAGCGCGGTGTTCGAGTAAGTATAGGCGTCCACCATCGCACGGGGCAGGGCGGCCGGTGCTTCGACAATAGTCACACCCTGGGCCGAGCCACCCTCGGCCGGCTTGACGACGATCGGGGTGCCGAGGGTATCCAGGACGTTGCGTAGCACGCTGGCGGCTCCGAGGTCTCGGAAGGTCTCGCGGGTGAGCGCGATGGAGGGCGAGGTGCCATAGCCGGCGCGTGAGACAAGCTCTTTGGCGATTGGTTTGCTCCACGCCAGTGCCGCCGCAGGGCCGCGGGAGCCCACGAAGGGAATCGCGGTGGCCTCGAGGAGAGAGAGCAGGGCGCCGTCTTCCCCGGTGGCGCCGTGCAGTACGGGCCAGATCAGGTCGGGTCGACGCGCCGACAGGTTCACCAGCATTGCGGCATCCGGATCGACGATGGTGACCCGGTGGCCAAGCGATGTCAGGGTATCCGAGACGCGACGGCCCGACCGCAGTGAGACGTCACGTTCATGGGAGATGCCGCCGGCCAGGATCACTATGTCGAGGGGGTCTGAGACCCGGCGGGAGGTCGCTTCGTGAGTCTCGGATTCGCTCATGATCAGGGTTTTTCCTCGCTTTATCTGAATGTGTTTTGCCTGTGGAGTGTCGTCAGGAGATGTTGGGGGGAGGCGCGCTGAAGCGACGCTTGTCATCAACGGCGCCGAGCAGGTCGGTGCCGGCAAAGGTGTCGACCAGGTCGAGCTCGCCACGGATGACGGTGGCGAGCCGCCGAACGCCGAGCCGGATGCTGTCCGGCGTGGGATAACAGAACGAAAGGCGCATGTTCTGGCGCCCGTCGCCGTCCGCGAAGAAGGCGGTTCCGGGGGTGTAGGCGACGAGTTCTTTGACGGCGCGCGGGAGCATGGCCTTGGAGTCGAGGCGTTCCGGAAGTGTCACCCACACGTAGAAACCGCCGTTGGGGTTGGTCCACGTGAGTTCGGGCAGGAATTCCTCGAGCGCACCGAGCATGGCGTTCTTGCGCTCCTGGTAGACCCCCCGGAAGGTGTTGATCTGCCCCTTCCAGTCGGCCGTGGAGAGGTATTCCGAGATGACCAGCTGGGTGAACGAACTGGGTGACAGCACGGCGGCCTCGTTGGCCAGTACCAGCTTCTCGCGGATGGCGTGGGGCGCGAGAGCCCAGCCCACACGGAAACCCGGTGCCAGCGTCTTGGAGAACGTGCCGAGGTAGACGACACCGTCCTCTTCGATCGAACGCATCGCATCCGGTGCCGGCTGATCAAAGTAGAGCAGGCCGTACGGGTTGTCCTCCAGTACCAGGATGTTGTTCTCGCGTGCGATCTGGAGGATCTCCACCCGACGCTCCCAGCTCAGGGTGACACCGGCCGGATTGTGGAAGCTGGGGATCGTGTAGAGCAGCTTGATGGACTTGCCCGCGGCGCGCAGCCGCACGATGTGCTCGCGAAGGGCTTCGGGGATCATCCCGTGCTCATCCATCGGTACGTGCTCGACCTCGGCCTGGTACGACTTGAAGATGACCATTGCCGTCACGTAGCTCGGTCCCTCAGAGAGGACGACGTCGCCCGGGTCGAGGAAGAGTTTACTGACAAGCTCCAGGGCATGCTGGGAGCCGGTCGTCACCACGACGTCGTCGGCGTTGGCGCGGATGCCTTCGAGTGCCATGACGTCGAGGATCTGTTCTCGGAGCAACGGAATCCCCTGACCAGAGCCATATTGCAGCGCGACGGCACCTTGCTCCAGCATCACCTTATCCATCGCGTTGATGACCAGGTCCTGGGGGAGGGCGGACACGAACGGCATGCCGCCGGCGAGCGAGACGACCTCGGGGCGGGATGCGACGGCGAACAGGGCACGAACCTCAGACGCGCGGAGGCCCGCGGCTCGCTCGGCGTAGTGGTGATACCACGGGTCGAGATTGTTGCCGGCCTGCGGGAAACCCTGTTTAGTCACGTCACGTCCGTTCTGGTGTCGTTCAATCGTATTCGGTGTTTAAAGCGAAGAACCCCGCCCGGCAGGAGCCGGGCGGGGTTCGAGGGTTGGTATCGACGCCGGCGGCTACGCGAGGTAGGCGGCGAGGTCGGCTTCGAGGGCTGGCTTGGGCTTGGCGCCGATGACGGTCTTGACGACCTCACCCTTCTGGAACACCTTCATCGCGGGAATCGACGTTATTTGGTACTTCGCGGCCAGCGCCGGGTGGTCGTCGACATTGAGCTTGACGATGTCGAGCTTGTCCGAGTGCTCGTGCGCAATCTGATCGAGGATCGGGCTGACAGCCCGACACGGGCCGCACCACTCAGCCCAGAAGTCCACCAGGACTGTCTTCTCGTTGTTGATGACTTCCTGGTCGAAAGTCGCGTCGGTGACGGCGCGTGCGGTCATGTAATTCTCCTTTTTTCGGCCTGCGTCTCGACGACAGAGGCTAGTTGGTCGCCGTAGCGAGTTCGGTTTCGCTGGCCTGGTCGGTTTCATCGACCAGGGCCAGCAGGTCTCTGGAAAGCGTGGTGAGGTAGTGTTCGGCGTCAAGCGCCGCCACCGTGCCGGACGCTGCGGCGGTCACGGCCTGGCGGTACGTAGGGTCGACGACGTCGCCGGCGGCGAACACGCCGGCCTGGCTGGTCTTCGACGTGCGGCCCTGAACAGCGATCGTGCCCTCAGGGGAGAGGTCCAGTTGACCATGCACCAGGTGGGTGCGCGGGTCATTCCCGATCGCCACGAACAGGCCACCGAGGTCCAGGGTGCGTTCCTCGCCGGTCACGGTGTCGCGCAGGTGGACGCCGTCAACGGCATCCGTGCCTGAGATCCCCGCGACTTCCGAGTTCCAGACGAACTCGATCTTGTCGTTGGCGAACGCGCGATCCTGCATGATCTTGGAGGCACGCAACGTGTCCTTGCGGTGGATGACGTGCACTTTGTCGGCGAAGCGGGTCAGGAAGGTGGCTTCCTCCATCGCGGAGTCGCCGCCGCCGACAACAGCGATGGTCTTGTTCTTGAAGAAGAACCCGTCACAGGTCGCGCACCAGGAGACACCGTGGCCGGACAGGCGCTCCTCGTCGCTCAATCCGAGCTTCCGGTATGCGGATCCGGTCGCGATGACCACAGCGAGGGCCTCGTGGCTCTGGCCGGAGCCCAGGGTGACCTTCTTGACCGTGCCGAGGAGGTCGAGCCGGGTGACGTCGTCGTAGACGACTTCGGTGCCGAAGCGCTCCGCCTGCTCCTGCATCTTCGTCATCAGCTCCGGACCCTGGATGCCCTCGGGGAAACCGGGAAAATTCTCGACGTCGGTCGTGTTCATCAACTCCCCGCCGGCTTCCACGGAACTGGCAATCAGGAGCGGCTTGAGGTTCGCTCGCGCGGCATAGATCGCGGCTGTGTATCCGGCTGGACCCGAGCCGACGATGATGATCTGGCGCACGCGCACTCTCCTTGGAATTCGATTCGAGGCTCGGCCTTGCCGCCTCGCTGCCCGGTACAACACATCCTAATCGGATGCTATTCCGGGCCCTGAACGCGCCCGGTGTCTCGCAGGTGGTTCGGACCGGGCCCCGGTTCGGATTGGCCCGGATTCTGAACCCGGCTTCCGGCGCCGGCCTCAACGACGAATGCGCGCTGCGAGCGGCTCGAGAACTGCGCGGAGTTCGTCGGTGCGCATCAGGATGAGCATGGAGAAGTACGCGGTGGCCATGACTGCTCCGATCGAGAGCATGGAAATGACGGCCGGGAATTCGCCGGAGACGGCGAATCCTCCGTCATGTGTGCCACCGAGGATGTTGAGGAGAGCGATACCCAGTGCAATCGGGATGACGGCCGCCGCCGCGTACTTGGCCAGGCTCTGGGCAATGCGCCGGCCGTCGATGCCGCCGATGCGCCCGCGGAGGAGATGGGCGGCGAGGACGGCCTGCGCGATCCCGGACACGGTGACCACGAGCGCGATCCCTGCGGCGATCCACTCGTTGGGCAGGAAGGAGCACGCCAGGACGCCGAGGACGACCAGGACCACCTGGAAAAGCGTGAAGAAGAACGGAGTGCGGGTGTCACCGAGTGCGTAGAAGGTGCGCTGGATGACGAACAAAACACAGAACGCGACCAGTCCCAGGATGTACGCGATGATCACGTTGCCGACGCTCTGGATCTGCGCGAAGCTCTCCGGAACGAAGATGGTCGCGAAAGGGTAGGCACAGACGGCGATGACTGCCGCGGCAAGCATGATGATCAGACTGGTGCCGCGGATGGCCGAGGAGGCGTCTTTCCGCACCAGCGCCGTCTTTTCGAGTGAGGCGTGCTCGCTCATCCGGGTGAAATAGGCTGTGGCGACGGAGACGGTGATCACGGAGTGCGGGAGCATGAAGATCAACCACGCCGTGGAGAGCACGGCCGCCGAGGCGTCGTCGCCCCCGGAGGCCTGCGTCGCGACCTGGGTTTCGATGATTCCAGCGATGGTGGTGAGGATCAGCATGCCGAAGGTCCAGCTGGCCATTTTCCCCGCTGCGCCGAGGCCCACGCCGCGCCAGCCGAAGTCAGGGCGGTACCGGAGTCCGATCCTGCGCCAGAAGTAGAACAACACCACTGCCTGCGCCACCACGCCGAGGGTCGCGCTGCCGGCAAGGACTGTGATCATGAGCGGTGTCACATCAGCGGCGACCCGTTGACCGTTGGGGTCCGTGCCGAACATGGCCATGAAGACCAGGAGGCCGGCGATGGCCACGACGTTGTTCAGGACCGGCACCCAGGTGAACGGGCCGAAGGATTTCCGGGCGTTGAGCACCTCGCCGAGCACGGTGTAGAGGCCGTAGAAGAAAATCTGTGGGATGCACCAGTACGCGAAGGCGATCGCAAGCGAGAGGTTGTCGTCGGAGAACCGTGCCCCGACGATCCGGGTCAGTACGGGCGCCAGCAGGGTGGCAACGACGGTGGTGGCAGCGAGGATGACCAGGGCCAGGGTGATCAGTTTGTTGATGTACCCCGTCCCGCCGTCATCGTGCAGGCTGGAGCGCACGATCTGGGGGACCAGCACCGCGGTGAGGACGCCTCCTGCCACAACGACGTACACGGTGTTCGGCAGCTGGTTGGCCACGGTGAACGCGTCAGCGACGCTGGTCAGGCCGATCGCGCGGGCAAGCACGATCACCTTCAAGAACCCCAGTATCCGTGAAACGATCGTGCCGGAGGCGAGGAACAGGCTGGCCCGGCCGATACCGGCGGTGCTAGCCATGGCTGGGGTCTCCTGCATTCGTGGCCTCCTCAGCGAGAGCGGGCGGGCTGGTTTCCGTTCGCTCCTTTCGGCGGCGCACGATGTTGCGCCAGACCCCGAAACCGAAGAACAACACCACCAGCACCGCGAATACGACCGCGCCGACGCCTTCCCACTCTGCCTGCACGTTGACGTCGACGAAACCAGGAACACCGACCTCCACCCCAGTCGGTGAGAAGACCGACACGCGCAGTGTCACGTCGCCATTCCCGACTTTGGCGCTCACCGGAACCTTGATGGTACGGGCTGATTCGGCATCGATGGTCGCCTCGATGTCAGATCCCACAACGAGTCGACCGTTTGAGGGCACGAGGTGCACCCGTACCTTCACAGCCTGTGGGAGGGAATTGCTGAGCGTCACCGGAATGTCCACCTGGCTGGCCAGGACGTTGACCGGGCCCTTGGTGGTCACGGCGATGGACTCCAGCAGGCGGTCGGACGCCGCAAGGTTGGTCGTGACGGCGTCTCGCCAGGCACTCGCCTGTGGCCCCCAGGAGGTGGCGAGGATGGCGAGCAGGTCCAGGCGGTGGGTTCCGGTGATGGCGACGGGATTGGTGGCCGCGGTGGCGAATCCGCCGACCTCGCCCTCCCGCTGCAACAGTTGCCGGGCCAGGGCGAGTCGGGCGTCCGGCTCAGCCTTGCCCTGGAACGCCACGTTGGGTGTCCGGGGAGATCCAAGCGCCTGTTGCAGGGAGGCCGGAGCCCGCCACGAAACAGACGAGAGCGCGTCAATCGTTTGGCTCAGGCGGGCGGACGTAGGTGGCCAGCCGCGGTCGAACGCCGCCAGGACAGTGTGGGTGGAGCGGGAATCCTGCGCGGTCACCGCCAGTTGGGCCAGCACCTCCGCCATCGCCTGGCGCCAGTCATCATCCGTCGCCGCCTTCGCCGCGCGTCGGATCGCATCGGAAAGCGGATCGTCGATGACGAGACCCACCGAGTCCCCGAGGGAGATCGCGGTGTTGGGGACGTCGTCGGCGCTGTGCCCGGATACCTGGGACCCGGCGAGGATCGCGGTGGTGAGGCCGCCGGCGGCGAAGACGTCGAGGTCGGCCGCGGTGACCGTTCCCTCGGCCGGCCAGGCGATGTTGGTGGCCGTGTAGTTCCAGGCGAGTAGCTCACCGGTGCTCGGAGGTGTTCCGGTGGGCGCCGGGGACGGCGCATCCGTCGGCGTTCCCGGCGACACCTGGGGCGGTGCATCGCTCTGGACCCCCGTCGCGGCGCTGGGTTCCGGGGTCGGACTGCTGAAATGTGACGGGTCGATCGCCTGCTCGAACGAGGTCGGGCCCAGCAGCGCCGGAGCGCCGGCCTGGACTTCTAAAGCGATATCGGCATCCGCATAGCTGAGTGGGAATATATCGTTGGTGGATCGCTCCAGGCGATTCAGCCAGTCCACCGCCGACGCCGGGGCGGCGGAGCCCAGAACCCGGATCGACGCGATGATCATGGGGTCGATCGCGATTGCGACCGGTCGATTGGCCACGCCATCGAGCTGCCGGGTGAGGAGTCCGGCCGGTGCGGTGTAGGTCTCCAGGGTCTGGCTCGGGATGAGGCCTGCCGTGCCGGCGGGCGTGGTGATCGGCATGATCATCGCGACATTGACCGGTACCACCGAGGTGGGTGGCGCCCACACGAATGTGCTGCGGCCCTCGGCGACGACACTGTCGCCCGCGGAGACGGTGGCTGCCAGGCCGCGCGCGCCCCAGGCATTCTGTTCTGTGAGACCGACGGACGCCGCGGGCACCGTGACCGAGATCGTCTCCGAGTTCCCAGGCAGGATTGACGCCGGCGCCGGCTGGCTGAGGATCACATCGCCCGGGCTGCCGGCGTCGTCGGGCCTCAGCCAGTCGTCGAGCGCGGTCCTGCTGGTGAGGGCGCGGTCGGCCAGGTAGAAGTTGAGAGCTCCGAGCGTGAGCGGCTCCGCGGTGCCGTTGCTGATGGTGGCTGTGAGTTGGAGGTCCTGCCCGGGCTGGAGTGCTGCCGCCCCGGCGGGCGCCAGGCTGAGGGTGACATCCGGTTCGGCGGCCACCACCTGTCGCGTCGTGTGCGCGATCACCGATGGCGCGGTGGCGTGCGTTCCCGTCTGCAAGGCGTGTGCGGGGGCGCCGAGGACGGCTGCAGAACCGACGGCCAGTAGTGCGGAGAGGAGCAGAGAGAGCACGGGCCGACGCGCAGGAATCGACTCGGCCACCATGCGAGCGATTCTACGGTGTAGCCGCCGTAAGGAGCCTGCGCGCCGCCCGGTGCATGGAGGCGCGCCGCCCGCTGCAGGCGAGCAACTAACATGGGGGCATGCAGAGCGTCGCTTCAGCCCTCGCGCGGCTGGGCGAACTGGCTGCGTCTCCCGCGGTGTCCCGACTGGCGAATGCCTTCGCCGCCGCGGGGCATGAACTCGCCCTCGTCGGCGGACCGGTTCGCGACGCGTTCCTCGGCCGGGTGACCAACGACCTCGACTTCACAACGGATGCCACACCGGACCAGGTTCTCCGCATCGTCAAGCCGATCGCAGAATCACACTGGGACATCGGCCGGGCCTACGGCACCATCGGCGCGATGGTGGCGGGCGAACAGGTGGAGATCACCACCTACCGGGCCGACAGCTATGACGGCGCAACCCGGAAGCCCGATGTCGTCTTCGGCAGCAGCCTGGAAGACGACCTGTTGCGTCGCGACTTCACCGTCAATGCGCTCGCGTTGACGCTGCCACAGATGAAGCTGGTCGACCCGTCCGGCGGTGTTGACGACCTTCTCGCCAAGACGTTGCGCACACCGGCCAGCCCGGAGATCTCCTTCGGCGACGACCCGCTGCGGATGATGCGGGCGGCACGTTTCACGGCCTCGCTGGGTTTCACTCTCGACCACGACACCCTGACCGCCATGGAGACGATGTCGGAGAGCATCCGCAACATCTCGGCGGAGCGGGTCTGTGAGGAACTGTCCAAACTCCTGGGCTCCGACACTCCACGGCGCGGCCTCGAGCTCCTGGTGGAATCCGGCCTCGCCCAGATCGTGCTCCCGGAGCTGCCGGCGCTGCGCCTGGAAGTCGACGAACACCACCACCACAAAGACGTCTACCAGCACACCCTCACCGTTGTCGACCAGGCGATCGACTACGAGAAGTCGCGCGGCGTGCTGTCCAGCCCCGACCTGATCGTGCGGCTGGCCGCCCTGTTGCACGACATCGGCAAGCCGGCCACCCGCAAGCTCGAGCCGGGCGGCGTGGTCAGTTTTTACCACCACGACGTCGTCGGGTCGAAACTCGCCAAGAAGCGGCTGCGGGCGCTGCGTTTCGACAACGACACCATCAACGCGGTCTCGCAGCTGATCGAACTGCATCTGCGGTTCTTCGGTTACACCGAGGGCGCATGGACGGATTCTGCGGTGCGGCGCTACGTACGTGATGCCGGCGACCAGCTGGAGCGCCTGCACATCCTCACGCGTGCCGACGTCACCACCCGCAACCGTCGCAAGGCTGACCGGCTCGGATTCGCCTACGACGACCTCGAGCAGCGCATCCGCACCCTGGCCGAGCAGGAGGAGATGGCGATGGTCCGCCCCGACCTCGACGGTGAGCAGATCATGGTCATCCTCGGGCTGAAGCCCTCCCGCGAGGTGGGCGAGGCATACCGGTTCCTGCTGGAGCAACGGCTCGACGACGGTCCCCTCGGTGAAGAAGAGGCGACACGTCGCCTGCGGGAGTGGTGGGCGGGGCGTGGTCTCTAACGGCGGCATTCGTCGACACAGCCTTCGTCGGCACCGTGCCGTCACGGGTTACACCCTGCTCGCTCCGAGCCTCTTCGGGGTGGCCTGCTTCCTGCTGTTGCCTGTTCTGGTCGTGGTCTGGCTCAGCTTCCAGAGCTGGGACCTGATCGGCCCGATCAGCTTCGCCGGCCTGGACAACTACCGGTCGGTTCTGGCCGACGGCGTGTTCGGCAACTCCCTGCTCGTCACCCTGGTCTTCGTGCTGCTGGTGGTGCCGATCCAGACCGTGCTGGGCCTGGCCGCTGCCACGTTTCTCACCCGAGGGCTGCCCGGGTCCGCCTGGTTCCGCACCATCTATGTGCTCCCGTGGATCTGCGCCCCACTCGCGCTCGGCGTGGTGTGGAAGTGGATCCTGGCGCCGACGGACGGCGCTCTGAACACGCTTCTCGGCGTGCGGATCGAATGGCTGAGCGACCCGGGGCTTGCCCTGCCCTCCGTGGCAGCAGTGGTGATCTGGACCAACGTCGGCTACGTCACGCTTTTCTTCCTCGCCGGCCTCTTGAATATCCCCGAACACATACTCGAGGCCGCGCGCATCGATGGCGCCGGACCGGTCGCCCTGTTCTGGCAGATCAAGTTGCCGCTGCTGCGCCCGACGATGTTCTTCGTGCTGGTGACGACCGTGGTCTCGGCGTTCCAGACCTTCGACCAGGTGTACGCACTGACCCAGGGCGGACCGGCCCGCACCACCGACGTCGTCGCGGCCCGCATCTACTACGAGGCGTTCGAGGCTTTCGACCTGGGGCGGGCATCCGTGATGGCAGTGATCCTGCTGCTGATCCTGGTCACCATCACCCTGGCGCAGCAGCTGTATTTCAGGCGGAGGGTCACCTATGAGATGGACTAAGACCGCCGGAATCTACCTGCTGCTGGTGATCGGGGTCTCGATCACGCTCGGGCCGTTCCTCCTGAGCTTCGGAACCGCGCTGAAAACCCGCTCCCAATTCGCGGGTGAATCGCTGCTGGCCTGGCCTGCACCGTTCACCCTCGACAACTTCGCCCAGGTGCTCACCGGCAGCGCGGAGTTCGGCCGCGCCGTTGTGGTCACGCTGTTGGCGGCGGCGCTGATCCTGATCGGACAATTGATCAGTTCGGTGTTGGCGGCGTACGCCTTCGCGCGGGTCGATTTCCCGGGGCGGCAGGTGTTGTTCTGGGTCTACCTGTCGACTCTGATGATCCCGCCGGTGGTGCTGGTGGTCCCGCTCTACCTGATGATGACCGAGGTGGGTCTCCGCAACACCTTCTGGGGGCTGGTGCTGCCCTTCGCTTTCGCGTCGCCGTATGCGGTGTTCCTGTTGCGCGAATATTTCCGCGGGATTCCGCAGGAACTCATCGACGCGGCCCGGCTCGACGGGGCGAACACGCTCGACGTGCTGGTGGAGATCGTGCTGCCGTTGTCCCGAC
The DNA here is from genome assembly GCF_052114945.1 of Glaciibacter sp. 2TAF33. NCBI lineage: Bacteria > Bacillati > Actinomycetota > Actinomycetes > Micrococcales > Microbacteriaceae > Glaciibacter > Glaciibacter sp. 2TAF33. The sequence continues at coordinate 271,808 of NZ_JBFRFS010000005.1, read as the reverse complement.
CGATCATCGCGACACTCACCGTGATCACCGTCGTGAGCCACTGGAACTCCTTCATGTGGCCGCTGGTCGTGACCACCGGCAGCCAGTGGCGCGTCGTCACCGTGGCGACCGCGTCGCTCCAGAGCCAGTTCAACGGCAACTGGACGCTCGTGATGGCCGCGACCACGCTGGCGCTGGTGCCCCTCCTGGTGCTGTTCCTGGTCTTCCAACGGCACGTCGTGCGGTCGATCACCCTCACGGGACTTAAGTAGAGTGATTTCACCCCCGCACGTTCCCGGTACGCAGCGCGCGCGCCCGGAGTCGCCAGAAAGAAGCCCCATGGCCAAGCGTTCAACCGTCATCGCCGCCAGCACGGCCGCTGCGATCCTCGTCATCGCCGGGGTCGCCACGGCGCTCGGGGTCGGAGGCCAGGGATCGACCGATCGCACCACCGTCTCGGTGCGGATCTGGGACGACCAGGTCGCCAAGGCGTACGCGGCGTCGTTCGACGAATTCGAGCAGCACAACCCAGACATCGACGTCAAGCTGACGGTGGTCCCGTGGGCCGACTATTGGGGAAAACTGCGAACGGATGTCGCCGGCAAGAGCGTCGACGACGTCTTCTGGGTGGATGGCGGCAATTACCCCGCCTACGCGGACGCCGGCGCCCTGCTCGACGTCAGCACCGTGTTCGGGACGGATGCCGACCAGGCCTGGGCCCCCGCCGTTGTCGACCAGTACACCCGCAACGGGGTGCTCTGGGGTGTGCCACAGCTGGCCGACCCCGGAATCGCGGTGTACTACAACACCGAACTGCTCAGGTCCGCGGGGATCACCCCGGCGGACCTGGCGGATCTCCGCTGGGACCCGACCGGTTCGAAAGACACCCTGCTGCCGATCCTCCAGCGGCTCACCCTCGATTCGGCCGGGCACTCCGCCGCCGACCCCGACTTCGACCCCGGCACGGTGGTGCAATACGGCTACAACGCCGGGTACGACATCCAGGCGATCCTGCTGAACTACCTGCCATCCAACGGGGCACGGTTCCAGGATGGCGACACGTACGCCTTCGCGTCGCCGGAAGGCATGGCGGCCATCCAGTATGTGGTCGACCTGGTCAACAGGTTCCACGTGTCACCCTCCGCCGCCGACACGAACACCAACGGTGACTTCAGCCGTGACCAGTTCCTGCAGGGCAAGATGGCGCTGTTCCAAAGCGGTGTCTACAACCTGGCGAATGTGAGCGACTCCGCCGCGTTCGACTGGGGCGTCGCCCGGTTGCCGGCCGGCCCCGCCGGCGCGATCAGCGGGGTGGACGGGATCGTCGCCGCCGGCAGCACGTCCTCCGAACACCCGAAGGAGACCGCCAGGGTCTTGAAGTGGCTCGGCAGTGAAGCGGGCTCGCGTTACATCGGGGCGAATGGATCGGCTTCGCCGGCCGTGATCGCCGCCCAGAAGGACTACTCGGCGTTCTGGGCGGCGAAGAACGTCGACATCAGTCCGTTCTACGACGTCCTGGCCAACGGGACCGCGCCGGCACCCCGGGGCGCGGGGTGGCCCGCCGCCGACACCGCCATGCAGCCGATCCTGCAGGAGGTGTTCCTGGGCCGCACGCCGGTCAACGAAGGAGTGCGCGCCGCGCAGGACGCGGCCAACGCCGCCGCGAAGTAGCGCCCCGGTCCCGCATCGGGTAGTCTGTGAAGGTTGCCTGCGTGCCGGACTCCCGGCCTCCGCCTTCAACACATGCACAACCCTCCTGCTGCAGAAATTCTGTAGCCGTATTAGTCCGAAGGAGGTGGGTTAGTCATGCATCAGTACGAGTTGATGGTTATCCTCGATCCCGAGATCGATGAGCGCACCGTAGCTCCCAGCCTTGACAAGTTCCTCAACGTTGTTCGCAACGATGGTGGAACGATCGACAAGGTTGACGTTTGGGGTCGCCGCCGTCTCGCCTACGAGATCAACAAGAAGTCAGAGGGCATCTACGCCGTCGTCGACTTCACCGCGAACGCCGACGCGACGGCCGAGCTCGACCGCCAGCTGAAGCTGTCGGAAGCCGTCATGCGCACCAAGGTTCTCCGCGCAGAAGAGGCCATTGCACAGGTAGTCGAAGCCAAGAAGCTCGCCGAGGAGAAGGCCGCCCGCAAGGCAGCCAACCCCAAGGCTTCCGCTCCGGCCAAGGCTGACGTGAAGCCGGACACCAAGGTTGCCGCTCCGGCCGCCAAGGTTGCCGCCGCCAAGCCTGCCGCAGCTGCCGCCCCCGCCGCGAGCGATGCTGAGGCACCCGCCGACGCACCGGTCGATGCTTCCGCCGCCGACAAGGTAAGCGACAAGTAGCCCATGGCCGGCGAGACCGTAATCACCGTGGTGGGCAACCTGACCAGCGACCCGGAACTGCGTTACACGCAGAACGGCCTGGCGGTTGCCAACTTCACCATCGCATCCACCCCGCGCACGCTCGATCGCGCGTCGAACGAGTGGAAAGATGGCGAGGCACTGTTCCTGCGCGCGAGCGTTTGGCGTGAATTCGCCGAGCACGTTGCCGGTTCACTGACCAAGGGTTCCCGTGTCATCGCTACCGGGCGTCTCAAGCAGCGTTCGTACGAGACGAAGGAAGGTGAAAAGCGCACCAGCATCGAGCTCGAGATTGACGAGATCGGTCCTTCGCTGCGCTACGCCACCGCTTCCGTCACGCGCGCGCAGTCGTCTGGACCGCGGGACGGCGCTCGCGCCGTCAGCGGAAACGACGAGCCCTGGGCTCCCAGCGCCCCCGCTTCTCCGGCACCGGCCGGCGGCGGAGACGTCTGGAACAACCCGGGCAGCTTCAACGACGAGACACCCTTCTAAGCCTCGCCTTCACGGCAACGGCTGAACACACTTAAGAAAGCAAAGGAAATCATGGCTGGAAAGAGCAGCGGCGACCGCCGCAAGCCACTCCGCGGAGCCAAGGGTGGCAAGAACGCCGCCCCCGCGAAGTCGATCCGGGTCGGTGTCATCGATTACAAGGATGTCGCCACCCTCCGCAAGTTCGTCTCGGAGCGTGGAAAGATCCGCGCCCGTCGCATCACCGGCGTCTCCGTCCAGGAGCAGCGCCTCATCGCCCGTGCCGTCAAGAACGCCCGCGAAATGGCCTTGCTGCCCTACGCTGGCTCAGGCCGGTAAGGAGCCCCCACATGTCGAAAGTTATTCTGACGCACGAGGTCTCCGGCCTCGGCACCCCCGGTGACGTCGTCGACGTCAAGAACGGCTACGCCCGTAACTACCTCGTTCCCCAGGGCTTTGCCGTGGGCTGGACGCGCGGTGGCGAAAAGCAGATCGAACAGATCAAGGCCGCTCGGGTTGCCCGCGAGCACGCCACTCTCGAAGAGGCGCAGGCTCTCAAGGCCGCCATCGAGAACACCAAGGTCAAGCTGGTCGTCAAGGCCGGCGCCGGCGGACGCCTCTTCGGTTCCGTCAAGACAGCGGATGTCGCCGACGCGGTGGCCGCTGCAGGCCTCGGCGCGATCGACAAGCGCAAGATCGAGCTGAGCCCGATCAAGCTGACCGGCGAGCACCAGGCGACTGTTCGCCTGCGTGACGAACTGAGCGCCACGATCACCCTCCAGGTGGTTGCCGCCAAGTAAGGCGACAGCTACCGGTGTAGCGGCTGGTTCCGAAAGGAGCCCGCCGCTACACCCCGTTAAGGGCTAGTCAGGCCGTTTTCCCCACATCTTTGTGCACAGGTGTCGCTCATCGGCGACAAGGTTCAAGGTGCACTTGAAGCTACTTTCTACACACAGCTGTGGAAAGATAAAAAAGCTGGTCAGTTGCCATTTATGTGGTTAGATTGTTTCGTTGTCCACAGCTGAGTGCACAGCTTGTGCACACGCGCCACGGCGTTTCACCCCTTTTCCCCACAGCGTTATCCACAGGGTCGTTTGGCTGGCTCCGCCCCGATCCCTAGTGTGGGCAGGCGCCGACTACTCACGCTGTCGATGGACGTTGTGTTGATACAACGCTGTGTCGATGAGCGCGCCGGGACGTCCACTGTCGGTGGGTCCTGTTACACCTGAAGAATGCATTAGAAGAAAGGCGCGCTCGTGTCAATCGCTCATCTGGGTCTGGCCGAACAGCGCACGGGCGAATACCGCGGCGCCGAGTCGAGGCAGACCGAACGCACTCCCCCGCACGACCTCCTCGCCGAGCAGAGCGCGCTCGGCGGCATGATGCTCAGCAAAGACGCGGTTGCCGACGTCGTCGAAACGGTGCGTGGCACCGACTTCTACATTCCCAAGCACGAGATCATCTACGACGCCATCCTGTCGCTGTACTCGCACGGTGAACCAACCGACGTCATCGCCGTCACCGACGAACTGACCAAGATCGGCGAACTCTCCCGCGCGGGCGGCGCCGAGTACCTGCACACGCTCACCAGCCTGGTGCCCACTGCCGCGAACGCCGGCTTCTACTCCAGCATCGTTGCTGAACGGGCGCTGCTGCGCCGGCTGGTGGAAGCCGGCACCCGTATCGTGCAGATGGGGTACGCCGGCGAGGGCGAAGTCCTCGACCTGGTCAACAATGCCCAGGCCGAGATCTACTCGGTCACGGGAAGCACCGAGACCGAAGACTACGTTCCCCTCACCGAGGCCGTCACAACAGCGATCGACGAAATCGAGGCGGCCAAGGGCAAGGACGGCCAGATGACCGGCGTCCCGACCGGGTTCGCCGACCTCGACGAACTCACGAACGGTTTCCACGGTGGGCAGCTCATCATTGTCGCGGCCCGCCCCGCACTCGGTAAGTCAACCCTGGCGCTCGACTTCGCCCGCGCCGCGTCGATCAAGAACGACATGCCCAGCATCTTCTTCTCCCTGGAAATGGGGCGAAGCGAAATCGCGATGCGGCTGCTCGCCGCAGAGGCGTCCGTTCCCCTGCAGAGCATGCGCAAGGGAACCGTCGACTCCCGCGATTGGACGACCATTGCCGCCACCCGCGGGCGCATCAACGACGCGCCGCTCTACATCGACGACAGCCCCAATATGACACTCGTGGAGATCCGCGCGAAGTGCCGCAGACTCAAGCAACGCGTGGGGCTCAAGATGGTCATCATCGACTACCTGCAGCTGATGACCTCCGGCAAGCGCGTCGAGTCCCGTCAGCAGGAGGTGAGCGAGTTCTCCCGGGCGCTCAAGCTCCTTGCCAAAGAACTCCAGGTGCCGGTGATCGCCCTCTCCCAGCTCAACCGTGGCCCGGAGCAGCGCGCCGACAAGATGCCCGCCATCTCCGACCTCCGCGAGTCCGGTTCACTCGAGCAGGACGCCGACATGGTCATCCTCCTGCACCGCGAGAGCGCGTATGAGAAGGACAACCCGCGCGCCGGTGAGGCCGACCTGATCGTGGCCAAGCACCGCAACGGCCCCACCCGCACCGTGACGGTTGCGTTCCACGGCCACTACTCGCGGTTCGCCGACATGGTCGCCGGCGCCTAAGCCGGCCGGCCCTGCAGCGGTGGGTGGGCGCACATTCCGGTCCGCTGCCGCTACGCTACGAATACATTGTGCGGTGCCGCACCAGCGCCAGGGAACGGACGCGCCGGCGGCCGACCGCCATAGCGGGAGGTGCGCGTGAAGGTGGGCGTGGCGCGAGAGCGCATCGACGGTGAGCGCCGTGTCGCCGCGACACCAGAGACCGTTGGCCAGCTCGAAGCCCTGGGCCTCGACGTTGTGATCGAGTCGGGGGCGGGCGTCGCAGCGGGCAACGCCGATGCCGCATACAGGGAGGCCGGTGCCGTCGTCGTACCCCGGCTGGAGCTCGGCGATCTCGACGTTCTCCTGCATGTGCGACCGTTGTCACCGGACCAGGTGTCACACCTGAACCGGGGGGCGGTCACCGTCGGGTTCGGCTCTCCGGCCACGGAACTCGCGACCGTCACCGCGCTGGCGGAGGCCGGCATCACGTCGTTCGCCCTGGAACTCGTGCCCCGCATCTCCCGGGCCCAGTCGATGGATGCCCTCACCTCGCAGGCACTGGTCGCCGGCTACCGCTCGGTGCTCGAGGCGGCGACCCGCTTCCCCCGGTTCCTTCCCCTCTACATGACAGCGGCGGGCACCATACCGCCGGCCCGGGTGCTGGTGCTCGGCGCCGGCGTCGCCGGATTGCAGGCCATCGGCACCGCCAAGCGGCTGGGTGCGCGGGTCTCGGCGAATGACGTGCGCCCGGCCTCCGCCGACGAGGTGACCTCGATGGGCGGCACGTTCATCAACCTGGACCTGGAGGCGGCAGAGGGCGCCGGCGGTTATGCCAGGGAGCTCGGTGAGGACCGTGCGGCCCGCCAGCGCCAGCTGCTCACCCCGCACGTCGCCGCGGCCGACATCCTGATCACCACCGCAGCCATTCCCGGCCGGCGGGCCCCGCTCCTGGTCACCACGGACATGGTCGCCCGGATGAGGGCGGGGTCGGTCGTGGTCGACTTGGCCGCCGAGTCGGGCGGCAATATCGAGGGCGTCATCGCCGGGTCGGACCTGGCCATCCCGACGCACGCCGGGGACGGAACGGTGACCCTGGTCGGGATGAAGGATGCGGCATCCGCTCTGCCCACGGACGCCTCCCGCTTGTACGCGAAGAATGTTGCCAACCTGCTGGCATTGATGGTAACCGACGGGCAGGTGTCGCCTGACTTCTCCGACGACGTCATCGCCGGAGCCTGCCTGACCCATGATGGCCAGGTGCGGCACGCGCCGACCGCGGACGCTCTGAAGGGACAACGATGATGGACCCGGTCACGCTCCTCACGATCGTCGTGCTGGCTGTGTTCGTGGGGTTCGAGGTGGTGTCGAAGGTCACCAGCATCCTGCACACACCCCTGATGTCCGGTGCCAACGCCATCCATGGGATCGTGCTGATCGGCGCGATCATCGTAACCGGGCAGGCCGAGGACCCCGGGGTGCTCGCCGTCGGGCTGACAGCGGTCGTGCTCGCCACCGCGAACCTGGTCGGCGGGTTCGTCGTGACCGACCGGATGCTGCACATGTTCCGGACCCGGAAGCCCGCGGCTGACAAGGACACGGCGAAGTGAGGCTGCTCTCGCCGGAGTGGACCGCGCTGGCCTACCTGGTCGCGGCCGTCTGCTTCATCCTGGCGTTGAAGGGCCTCAGCTCACCCAGGACTGCGCGGCGCGGCAACGTGATCGGGGCGGCCGGCGCCGGTTTCGCCGTCGTCACGGTGTTCCTCTCGGTGCGGCTCGAGAACGTGCCGGCGATCCTGGCCGCCATTGTCGTGGGCGCCGGTATCGCCGCTCCGATTGCCCGGCGGGTGAAGATGACGCAGATGCCGCAACTGGTGGCGCTGTTCAACGGCGTCGGCGGTGGTGCGGCCGCCCTCGTCGCGGTGCTCGAACTCGGCCACACGCCCGACCCGTGGCTGCGGGTGGCCGTGGTGTTCACCATGCTGGTCGGCGCGGTGTCCTTCGCCGGGTCGGCAGTGACGGTGGGGAAACTGCAGGAACTGATCAGCACCCGGCCGCTGCTGTTCCCCGGCATGCGCTGGGTGATGGTGCTGGTGCTGGTCGCCGCGCTGGTCGCCGCCGGGATCGTCATCGCCACCGGGTCCGGCGGGTGGGCGATCGCGCTGCTGCTGATCAGCCTCGCCGCGGGACTGCTCCTGGTGCTTCCGGTCGGCGGCGCCGACGTACCGATCGTCATCTCGCTGCTGAACGCGTTCACGGGGCTCGCTGTCGCGGCCTCCGGGATCGTACTCGGCAACGTGCTGCTGGTGGTGGCGGGAACCCTGGTCGGGGCCAGCGGAACCATCCTGACCCGGGCCATGGCGTCGGCGATGGGCCGGGGAGTCAGCGGCATCCTGTTCGGCGCGTTCCGGGGTGGGTCGACGGCCGGCTCCACCACGATGAGTGACCGACCGGTGCGTTCCTCGACGGCGGAGGATGTGGCGGTGCTGCTCGGCTTTGCTGAGCGGGTGGTGATCGTGCCCGGCTACGGCCTCGCCGTTGCCCAGGGGCAGCATGCCATCGCCGAGCTGGCGACTGCGCTGGAGGCGCGTGGTGTGAGCGTCGACTTCGCCATCCATCCGGTCGCCGGTCGCATGCCTGGCCACATGAACGTGCTGCTGGCCGAGGCGAACGTGCCGTACGAATCGCTCAAGGAGATGGCCGAGATCAACCCTGAGTTCAAGAACACGGATGTCGCGCTCGTGGTTGGAGCGAACGACGTCGTCAACCCCGCGGCCAAGTCCTCCCCGGGGTCACCCATCTTTGGGATGCCCATCCTGGAGGTCGGTGACGCCGGCCAGGTGGTCTTTCTGAAGCGCTCGATGCGGCCCGGGTTCGCGGGGATCGAGAACGAACTCCTCTACGATCCGAAGACGACACTCCTGTTCGGCGACGCCAAGGCCTCCCTGACCGCTGTGCTCTCGGCGGTGAAGGCGCTCTGAGCCCACTACCGGCGGCCGCGTTGTCTACGCGACGTAGACTGGACCGGTACCCAGCCCGCAATGAAAGAGGTCGCCGCGTGGCGAACGTCCCCACCGCATCCGCTCTCGGCTCCCGATACTGGTCCGTGCCGATCCTGCGCGCCGTCCTGGCCCTGATCCCGGCGGTTGTCATCACGTTCACGCCTGATCACTCCGCGGAATTCGGTCTCCTCGCATTCGGCACATTCGCCGTGCTCAGCGGGCTCGCCGTCGGCGTCCTCGGTTGGCGCACCATCACGGACGGCGTGTTCCGCACCCTGTTCCTGCTGCAGGGCATCGTCGGCGTCGTTCTGGGCGCAGTTGCGCTCGGCTTCCACAGTGGTGGACTCGGCTTGTTCCTGTACCTGGTCAGCGTCTGGGGTGCGATCACCGGATTCCTGGAACTGTACAGCGGCATCCGCCTGCGCGCCCGGAACGCGGCGGCGGCCCGCGACTGGCTGGTCGTCGGCGGCGCCACTGCGGTGCTCGCGCTGGCGTTCCTGCTGCTTCCGCCGCACGCTGTCGTCTCGGTCGGTCTGTTCGGGGCCTACCTGGTCATGCTCGGCGTGTTCCTGGTGATCGCAGGGCTCTCCCTCAAATGGTCGACCGTGCCCGCGCGACAGGTCGCCCCCGCTGTCAACGATTCGGACATCTCGTGACCCTGAACCCCCGTCCTGGCAACCCGTCGCACCAGCCCAGCCGCGCCGACCGCCTGAAGCCCGCCGAGTACATCGGTCTCTCCGGCGGCATGGGGCTGTTCGTCGGGCTCACGATCCTGCTCACCACCCGCGAACTGGTGCTCTCCCTCGTCGGCTTCGGCGTGGTCTTCATCATCGCGCTCGTGGTCATCGCCATGTTCGCACTCGGAACCAAGCCCAACGCCGCCGAGGAGTCTGACCTCGACGAGCAGAATCACGGGTCGTAGGCAACCGCGCCAGTCGGCGGAAAACGTCATGAGCGTGCAGATCGGCACGTCGGGCTGGAGCTACGACCACTGGGAGAACGTGCTGTACCCCTCGGCGCTGCCGCCACGGGACCGGCTGCGATACTACGTCGGTAGTTTCGGAACAGTGGAGTTGAATGCCAGCTTCTATCGCTGGCCGAGGGCAGTTTCCTTCGCGAGTTGGCGCCGCCGCCTCCCGGAGGGATTCCTGTTGTCGGTGAAGGCGCCGCGCGGGCTGACCCACGGGAAGAGGCTGTACTCGCCTGAGGTATGGATCGACCGCATCGCGAGCTGCTGGCACGAGCTCCGTGACCGGAGGGCCGTGCTGCTGGTGCAACTCCCCCCGTCGATGGAACGGGATGACGCCCGCCTGGGCTACTTCCTGGATCGTCTGCCCGAATGGATCCGGGTCGCGGTGGAATTTCGTCACGACAGCTGGCACACCGAGGAGGTGTTCGCACTGCTCGAGCGCCACGGGGCCGCGTACTGCATCACCAGCGGTGCGCGCCTGCCCTGCATCCTGCGCGCGACGGCACCGTTCGTGTACATCCGGATGCACGGCCCCGATCACGACTATCTCTACGGCGGGTCATACTCCGATGCCGAACTGGGCTGGTGGGCCGGGAGAATCCGCGAGTGGCAGGACGCCGGCACCGAGGTCTTCGTCTATTTCAACAACGACGGCGACGGCAATGCCGTGCGCAACGCGTTCACCCTCCGCGGCATGGTCGACGGATGACAGCTCAGGCCGCTCCGCCACTGGAGCGGATGGTGCGGTCCTGCCGCAGGTCAGGTCAGGTAGTCGACCAGCTGATCGGCCAGGCCGACGTAGGAGGCCGGCGTCAGTTCGAGCAGGCGCGCCTTCGCGGCCTCGCCGATCTCCAGCCGTGACACGAACGCCACCAGGTCGTCGCGGTTGATTCGCTTGCCGCGGGTGAGTTCCTTGAGCAGCGCGTACGGATCCTCGATGCTCGAGCGCCCCGCCGTGACCTCGGCCCGGATCACGGTCTGGATGGCTTCGCCGAGGATCTCCCAGTTGGCGTCCAGGTCACTGGCCAGGAGGGCGCGGTCGAGGTCGATCTCGCCGAGCCCGCGCAGGATGTTGTCGAGGGCGAGCAGGGAGTGGCCGAAACCGACACCGATGTTGCGCTGCGTGGTGGAGTCGGTGAGGTCCCGCTGCAAGCGTGAGGTAACCAGGGTGGCGGCGAGCGAATCGAGGATGGCGCTGGAGATCTCGAGGTTGGCCTCGGCGTTCTCGAACCTGATCGGGTTGATCTTGTGCGGCATCGTGGAAGATCCGGTGGCGCCGGCCTGCGGGATCTGACGGAAGTAGCCCATCGAGATGTAGGTCCAGACGTCGGTGGAGAAGTTGTGTAGCACCCGGTTCGCGTGCGCGACCTTGGCGTACAGCTCGGCCTGCCAGTCGTGGGACTCGATCTGGGTGGTGAGCGGGTTCCAGTCCAGGCCGAGACCGCGCACGAATTCGCTCGTGACGGCGGGCCAGTCGACGGAGGGGTCGGCGCTGACGTGGGCGGCGAAGGTGCCGGTGGCGCCGCTGAACTTTCCGAGGTAGTCGTTCCCTTCCACCTGGGTCGCGATGCGCTCAAGCCGGTGCACGAACACGGCGAGCTCCTTGCCCATGGTCGTCGGGGTCGCCGGCTGCCCGTGCGTGCGGGCCAGCATCGCATCCGCTCGGTATTCGATCGCCTGGGTGCGGATGGCAGTGATGACGGCACGGAACTTCGGCAGCCACACCTCCCGCACGGCCTGGCTCACGGTGAGGGCGTAGGAGAGGTTGTTGATGTCCTCGCTGGTGGCTGCGAAATGCGTGAGCTCGCTGATCCCGGTGAGGCCCAGGTCGGCGAGCCGCCCACGGACGAGGTATTCGACGGCCTTGACATCGTGCCGGGTGGTGGCCTCGAGCGTGGCCAGTTCGTCGATCTCGGCCTGGCCGAAGTTCGTGACCAGGGCGCGCAGGTCGGCCTTCTGTTGCGGCTGCAGCGGGGAGGAGCCGAACAGGCCACGCTCGGTGAGAGTGATCAGCCACTCGACTTCGACGTGCACCCTGGCGCGGTTGAGTCCTGCCTCAGACAGGTATTCACCCAATTCGGTGACGGCGGCCTTGTAGCGGCCGTCGAGCGGGCTGAGGACCTGTGGGGGTAATGGACTCATCGGACTCCCTGTCTGATTGCGGGCGCGAGCTGCTTGAAGAGCGCATGGTTCGCCCTCTCAATCATGCCTAAAACCGAGTCAAACAGCGCATCATCGGAGTAGTACGGGTCTGGCACATCGTTCAACGGTGCCTGCTCGGCGTCGAAACTGAGCAGCAGCCGCACCTTGGTGCGGTCGTGTTCGCTGGCGGCCCAGTTGCGAAGGATGCGCTCCTGGGACCGGTCGAGCACCACGACCAGGTCGAGTTCGGCGAACCACGCCGGGTCGAACTGGCGGGCGCGATGGTGGCTGCCGTCGTAGCCGCGTTTGGCGAGGGCGGTGATGGTGCGACTGTCGGCCTGTTCGCCGACGTGCCAGTCCCCGGTGCCGGCGGAGCTGGTCGTGATCAGTCGGGCGAGGCCGGCGCGGGTGACCAGGTCGCGCAGCATGACCTCGGCCATCGGCGACCGGCAGATGTTGCCGGTGCAGACGAAAATGATCCGAAATGGCGTCGACTCATCGGGACTGAGCGCCGCAAAAGTCATTACTCCATTGTGGAGTACATCCCACTCCTCCACACCCGCCGATTTGCTGCGACTGTCCACCGATTCGTGCGTCAGCCGGTTGGGCGGCACCACGGGGTGCGATTCTGGTGCCCGGGACCCGTTCAACGGGTTCCGACAGGGGACTGGAATGCGGAGGAGGTACCGGTGCTGGAGGATCCCGACGGCGCCGCCCACGAATTCTTCGTCCGCTCACTCGGCGGGACGGATGCGGCGGTGCAGGGCATCGGTGCCGGTGAGCGATCGGAGCGACTGGCTGCGTTGCGCCGGCAACGAATGCTGCTCGCCGGCCTTCGCGAGGAGGCCGAATCCGCCCTGGTCGGCTTTCCGGCTGACCACGACTCCGAATGGGTCTCGGATGCCCAGCGGGTGTATGCCGCCCGCCGGTCTGAGCTGCGGCACGAATTGGTGCTGGCCGTCCGTGCGCTGGAGGCGGCGGTGGCGGGGGTGGCCGCGGCGATTGCAGAGCTGTCGGCCGCCGGCTGAGCGGATCGTGAGTGGATCGTGAGTGCCGATGGAAGCGGCGTGACCGGGCGTGCGGGTTCATCGGGTGATCCGCCGCCCGGACCGCTGATCGTCTCGGGCGGGGGCGGCGCCCTGGTGGCTACCGACCACCTGCTCGCCCAGGCCGCCATGTTGCGGCTGCTGCACCGGGAGGCGACGGGGTGGCAGGAGCGGCTGCTGCGCATCCGCTCGCTGGAGTTCGAGGCGGTGCCGACCTGGGCCGGCGGTCGTGCCGCAGGGATCTACGGCGCAGCGCAGGCAGTGGATGCGGTCGAAGCGGACAGCAGGGAGCTCGCGGACTCACTCACGTCGGCGGCGGAGGACTACGGCCGGGCGGAGCGGCTGGCCGAGATGCTCGCCCGCTATTCGGGAGCCGGCGCGGCATACCTGCTCGGCCGGATACTGCCCCTGCTGGCGGCTGTGGCCATCCCAACGCTCGCCGGCGGCGCGCTCGCCTGGCTGCTCGGCAGTGCGCTCACGGGAACCGACCCGGCCGAGGCGCCGGCCCGGCTGGCCGAGTTGCTGCGGCGGAACCCCCGGCTCCTCACCAACCCGGTCCTGGTGCGAATGGTCCGGGTGATGGCCTCCTCGATCGACGATGCGGCAGCCGGTGCCGCCGGTGTGCCGCTTCCGGTGTCCTTCCCGCTCGGAGACGAGGGACTCGGGGTCCTCGGTGTCGGCACGTCGGCGGCCGGGGCGCTCGCGATGGCACGCCCGTTCGGGTTGTTGAGGGAGACCGCCGTCACGGCAAAGCGCAGTGGCGCCCCCGGAACTCCGACCATGGCCGGGCCGCCCGCCGGTCTGGCGGACCTGGCCGTCCGCATCCCGCCGGCGTCGAGGGCCAGCCCGCAGGTGCGGATCGAGCGATACGGGTCCGCGGCCAGTCCCGCGTGGGTGGTGTACGTCGGCGGAACGGTGGAGTGGGACCCCCGGGCGTCCACGGAGCCGTGGGACCTGGGTTCCAACCTGGCGGCCATCGCCGACGCCACGAGCGGTGGGCATCCGCGGGCGGATGAAAGTGCGGATGCCGGTGCGGACGGGCGTGCGGGTTCGTACCGCGCGGTGGTGCAGGCGATGCGGGAGGCCGGGGTGGGTCCCGCGGATCCGGTGGTGCAGGTGGGACACTCCCAAGGCGGGTTGGTTGCAGCGGAGGTGGCGACATCCGCTGGATTCAACACCGTGGCAGTGGCAACGTTCGGTGCGCCCAACGGGCAGGTGCCGGTTCCCGCTGCCGTGCCCATGATCCGCGTCGAGCACACCGACGACCTGGTGCCCGCGCTCGGCGGCGCCGCCCGGGACGCCACGGCTGCCGGTTCGAAGCACCTGCTGGTGCGCCGCGAGGTCTTCGCCGGCCGGGAAGTACCCGTCGCGCCGGATGTGCCCGCGCACTCCCTGTCGAACTACCGGGAAACCGGCCGCCTGATCGACGGGTCAGCGGAGCCACGCCTGGTCGAATTCAGGGCCCGCCTCGACGCGCTGCTCGGGAGCGAACCCGGTGAGGTGACGATGTGGCGGGCGGTCCGCGTCGCCCCCGGGGCTGGATGACGGATCCGGCTCAGCTGCGCTTGGGGGTGACCGGTCGCACGATCAAGCCCAGCAGCCAGCTGATGATCGCCAGCACGATCGCGCCGAGCACGCCCCACCAGAAACCGTCGACGACGAGCCCGAAGCCGATCAGGCCAGAGATCCATGCCACCAGCAGCAGGAGCAGGCCGTTGACGATCAGTGCGATGAGGCCGAGGGTGATGATGTAGAGCGGAAAGGCGATGACGCGCACGAATCCGCCGACGATCGCGTTGACCAGGCCGAAGATGAACGCCACCAGCAGGAAGGTGAGGATGATTGCGCCGCTGTCTGGGGCATACGGAACCACGTGGACGCCGGACACGATGAGCGTGGTGAGCCACAGTGCGACGGCATTGACGACGAGCTTGATCAGGAATCTGGCCATTCCTCCACTATGGCAGCGCTCGCGACCGCTTGCACCAACCCGCCCCCGGATTCCTTCGCGCTGACCAATCCTCCACGCGCGGGTGGCAGGCCCGCCGCGCGTGGCGGAAACCGCAGCGCGAAGGGACCCGGCCAGCGCGGAATGGCCTCGCGAGCGGCTCCGGGAACATGCGCGATACCGAATATGCCCCGGCGTAGACTCGCCGGGTGAGCCATTCTGACCTGCCATCAGTCCGCCTGCGCCCCGAAATCGTTGCCCTCCCGCCGTACCAGCAGGGCAAGCCGGCCGCCCCCGACGCATTCAAGCTCTCCAGCAACGAAAATCCGTTCGCCCCGCTCCCTGGTGTGATCGACGCGGTCAACGCGCAGTCCGCGTTCAACCGGTACCCCGACGCATCCGCTCTGGCCGTTCGGGAGAAGCTCGCCGCCAAGTACGGGGTCAGCGCCGACGGAGTGCATGTCGGGTCGGGCTCGGTCGCGCTCCTGTCGCAGCTGATCCTGGCGGCAGCCGGTCCCGGCGACGAGATCATCTACTCCTGGCGCTCGTTCGAGGCGTACCCCGGGCTCGTCACGGTGTCGGGCGCGACCAGCGTCCAGGTCCCCAACCGCGCCGACCACGGCCACGACCTGCCGGAGATGGCCGCCGCGATCACGCCGCGCACCCGCCTGGTCATCGTCTGCAGCCCGAACAACCCGACCAGCACCATCGTGACCGCCGACGAATTCGACGCCTTCATGGCCGTGGTCCCCGCCGACCTTCTGGTCGTGCTCGACGAGGCATACATCGAGTTCGTCACCGACCCGCACGCGGTCACCGGCACCCGCCTGCTGAGCCGCTACCCGAACCTGGTGGTGCTGCGCACCTTCTCCAAGGCCTACGGCCTGGCCGGCCTCCGGGTCGGCTACGCCCTCGGTCCGGTCGCTATCCTGAACGCCGCGCGGTCCACCGCGATCCCCCTCTCCGTCACCGCTCAGGCCAGCGCGGCAGCGATCGCCTCGCTCGACGCCGAAGCCGACCTCCTCGAGCGAGTGCGGGTGATCGCCGAGCGACGCGATGGGATGTGGCAGGCCCTCACCGACCAGGGCTGGTCGATCCCAGCCCCGCAGGGCAACTTCATCTGGCTGCCCACCGGCGAGCAGACATCGGATGTCGCCGCGCGGCTCCTCGAGGCGGGCCTGGTCGTACGCCCATTCCAACCAGACGGGATCCGACTCTCGGTCGGGGAAGAGGAAGCAGTGGACACACTCCTACGAATTTCGGCCGAGATTGTTCAGGCTCTCCCCTCGGCGCACCCGGCCCGGCGGCTAGGTTAGTACGGTGGCAGCCACCCGAAACGAGCCCGTCCGCGCGGCAGCGCCCGACGGCACCGGTCCCATGGTCCAGTTGCTCTCCCCCGCCGGCGCCCTGGTCCACAGCGCCGGCACCGACGAATACCTGCCGTTCCTCGAACGCCTGACCGAGGACGACCACCGCCGCTTCTACCGCGACATGGTGATGGTGCGCCGGTTCGACACCGAAGCGGCCAACCTGCAGCGGCAGGGGCAGCTCGCGCTCTGGGTGCCGAGCCACGGCCAGGAGGCAGCGCAGGTTGGCTCCGCGCGCGCCACCCGAGTGCAGGACCACGTCTTCCCCTCGTACCGGGAACACGTCGTCGGCATGATCCGGGGAATCGACGTGGTCGACATCCTGCGCATGCTACGCGGCCTGACCCTGGGCGGCTGGGTCCCGGAGGAGCACGGCAACTTCCACCTCTACACGCTGGTGCTCGCGGCGCAGACCCTGCACGCCACCGGTTACGCGATGGGCATGCAGCTCGACGGCTCCACGGCGACCGGCAACCCCGAGACGGACCAGGCGGTGATCGTCTACTACGGAGACGGCGCCTCCTCAGAGGGCGAGGCCAATGAGGCCCTGGTCTATGCCTCCAGCTACCAGACCCCGCAGGTCTTCTTCCTGCAGAACAACCACTGGGCGATCTCGGTCCCGGTCACCCGCCAGTCCCGGACCCCGCTGTACCTGCGCGCCGGCGGCTTCGGCATCCCCGGCACGCAGATCGACGGCAACGACGTGCTCGCGAGCTACGCCGTGACGGCCAAGTCGCTCGATGAGGCACGGGCCGGGAAGGGGCCGGCGCTGATCGAAGCCCTCACCTACCGGATCGGCGCCCACACCACCGCCGACGACCCCACCAAGTACCGCACCCCAGAGGAGCTGGCCTCCTGGGTCGCCCGCGACCCGATCGTGCGCTTCCGCAGCTACCTGCAGGGGCTCGGGGTCGAGCAGGAGTTCCTCGACGCCATCGACGAGGAGGCCGGCGACTTCGCCGCCGACGTGCGTGCGCGCACCCTCGAGCTCCAGGGCCCGGAGAAGGACGTGATCTTCGACCATGTGTATGCCGAACCGCATCCGCTGATGGTCGAGCAGAAGGTCTGGCTCGACCGCTACGAGGCCTCATTCGAGGGGGACGGCTCATGACCGACACGAACCTCTCCGTCGCACCGGCATCCGTCGCCGAATCGGCGACCCTGCCGCTGGCCAAGGCGCTGAACGGGGCCTTGCGAAAAGCCATGCAGGATGACCAGAAGGTGATCCTGATGGGCGAGGACATCGGGCCGCTCGGCGGGGTGTTCCGGGTCACCGAAGGGCTGCACGCCGAATTCGGACCGCAGCGAGTGCTCGACACGCCGCTGGCCGAGGCCGGCATCGTCGGCACCGCGATCGGCCTGGCCATGCGGGGCTACCGCCCGGTCTGCGAGATCCAGTTCGACGGCTTCGTGTTCCCCGGATTCAACCAGATCACCACCCAGCTGGCCCGGATGCGCAACCGGCACGAGGGCGCCCTGACCATGCCGATCGTCATCCGCATTCCCTACGGCGGTCACATCGGCTCGATCGAGCATCACCAGGAAAGCCCGGAGGCCTACTTCGCACACACGCCGGGGCTCCGCGTGGTCAGCCCGTCGAACGCGCACGACGGGTACTGGATGCTGCAAGAGGCGATCGCCTCTGATGACCCGGTGATCTTCTTCGAGCCGAAGAGCCGTTACTGGCCGAAGGGCGAGGTGCAGTTCGCCGAAAGCGGCACCCCGTTGCACGCCAGCCGCGTGGTCCGTCGCGGAACGGACGTCACCGTCGTCGGCCACGGGGCGATGGTGAGCGTGCTGCTCCAGGCCGCCGAGATCGCCGCCCCCGAGGGCATCAGCATCGAGGTCGTCGACCTCCGGTCGATCTCCCCGATCGACTATGGGCCGATCCTCGCCTCGGTCGAGAACACCGGCCGGCTGGTCGTCGCCCAGGAGGCCTCCGGCTTCGTCAGCGTCGGCTCCGAGATTGCCGCGACGGTGGCCGAGCGGGCGTTCTACTCGCTGCAGTCGCCGGTGATCCGGGTGTCGGGATTCGACACGCCCTTCCCGCCGGCCGCTGTGGAGACCCACTTCCTGCCGAGTCCCGACCGGGTACTCGAAGCCGTCGACCGCGCGCTGGCCTATTGACCATCAACCATCTGGAAGGCACCTCATGAGCGTGTCGAAGTTCACTCTCCCCGACGTCGGCGAAGGCCTGACCGAGGCCGAGATCGTGCAATGGAAGGTCGCCCCTGGCGACACCGTCACGATCAACCAGGTGCTGGTCGAGATCGAGACCGCCAAGTCCCTGGTCGAGCTCCCGTCGCCGTTCGTCGGCGTGGTCGGTGAGATCCTCATCCCCGAAGGCACCACCGTCGACGTCGGCACGCCGATCATCACGATCACAACGGACGCCGCCGCCCCCGCCCGGATCGGCACCGAGGCGACGCCGCCCGACGCACGTCCCGCCGGGGCGCATGGGTCCGCCGACACCGCGGCCGACATCTCCGCCGTCACCGCCGTCACAGCGGACGTCGCCGCCGCGACAGCGGACGCGAAGGGCACCATTTCCGTCGACGGCTCGGCGATTCCCGCCGCGATGGATGGAGCACGGGCGATGCTCGTGGGGCGCGGCAGCGCGTCCACCATGCCCACCCGCCGACGGCGCCACAGCGGGCCTCCCGTCGCCCATGAATCGATGTCCCCTCCTCCTGCGCGGCAGGCACCGAACGCGCACCCGTTCCCGGTTCCGGTGCTCGCCGCATCCGCCGGACAGGTGCTGGCCAAGCCGCCGATCCGCAAGCTGGCCAAGGACCTCGGCGTCGACCTCGGCATTGTCACGCCGACCGGCCCGATCGGCGACGTCACCCGGGACGACGTGCTGCGTGAGGCCACCCAGGTGAGTGTGTTCCGTAACATCCAGACCCCGGAATGGCCGGAGGTGCGCGAGGAGCGGATCCCGGTCAAGGGGGTGCGGAAGGTGATCGCCCAGGCGATGGTGTCCAGCGCCTTCACGGCGCCGCACGTGAGCCTGTTCGTCGACGTTGACGCGACCCGCACCATGGAGTTCGTCAAGCGGCTCAAGACCTCCACCGACTTCGCCGGCGTGAAGGTTTCACCGCTCCTGATCATGGCCAAGGCGATGATCTGGGCGGTTCGTCGCAATCCAACGGTCAACTCGACGTTCACCGACGAGGAGATCATCGTGCGGCATTACGTGAACCTCGGCATCGCGGCGGCAACGCCGCGCGGACTCATCGTTCCGAACATCAAGGAAGCGCAGGACATGAGCCTCCTCGAGCTCGCCCGCGCACTGGAGACGCTCACGATCACGGCCAGGGACGGGAAGACCTCCCCCGCCGAGATGTCGAACGGAACCATCACGATCACCAACATCGGCGTATTCGGGATGGACACCGGAACTCCGATCCTCAATTCGGGCGAGGCCGGCATCGTGGCGCTCGGCACGATCAAGCAGAAGCCGTGGGTCGTGGACGGTGAGGTGCGCGCTCGCCTGGTCACCACGATCGGCGCCAGTTTCGACCACCGGGTTGTCGACGGCGACGTGGCCAGCCGCTTCCTCGCCGACGTGGCGAGCATCATCGAGGAGCCCGCGCTCCTGCTCGAGTAACCTCACCGGTCCGGCCGGTCCCATGCTTTTGACAATCATTCTCAATAGGCGTACCTTCGGCATATGCTTTTCCCGAAGGCGACCCTCCTCGGCCTGGCCGCCAGCGCGGTCCTGGCGCTGAGCGCCTGCGCCGCGAACCCGATCGCCGGGTCGAACGACGAAACGCCGGGCGACCTGCGGGTGGTCGCCACGACCACGCAGGTCGCAGACTTCACCCGCAACATCGTGGGCGACACCGCGGGGATCAACCTCACCCAGCTGATCCAGGCCAACCAGAGCTCCCACAGCTACGACCCTTCAGCCGCCGACCTCACCGCGCTCGCCGAGGCGAACGTCCTCGTGATCAACGGCGTTGGCCTCGAAGAGTGGCTCGACGACGCGATCGACGCGTCCGGCTTCCACGGCGTGACCATCCATGCGGATGCCGGCATCAGCATCCAGGACGCGGCCGACAAGCACGGAACCGATGCGGCCCAAGAGGCAAGCCACGACCACGCCGGCGGCAACCCGCACATCTGGACTGCCGTCGGGAACGTGCGGACCATGACCCGGACCATCACCGCCGGCCTGGCCAAGGCCAGCCCGGCCCACGCCGCTGCGTTCGAAGCCCACGCGAGCGCGTATGACGGCACGCTGGCCGAACTCGACACCTGGATCCGCACCAACGTCGACCGGGTGCCGGTGGACCGGCGCCTGCTGGTGAGCAACCACGACGCGTTCGGCTACTTCACCGCCGCCTACGGCATCACCTACGTCGGCTCGATCATCCCGAGCTTCGACGACAACGCCGAACCGAGCGCCGCCCAAATCGACCAACTGGTGGCCGACATCCGCAAGACCGGCGTGAAGGCCGTCTTCTCCGAGGCGTCGATCAACCCCAAGGCGGCGGACACCATCGCGAAGGAAGCCCACGTGGAGGTGTACTCCGGCGCCGACGCACTCTACGGCGACTCGCTCGGCCCCGCCGGCAGCCCCGGAGACACGTACATCCACTCGCAGGTGCACAATGTCTCCCTGATCCTGAAGTCCTGGGGCGTGACGCCCTCCGGCGTGCCGCCCGGCCTGCGAGAGTGAGCGAGATGAGCCAGATGCAGCGCACCGACCGGCCCGCGGTCCTGGACGTCACTGACGCATCCTTCGCATACGGCCAGGCCGTTGCGCTGGAGCACATCACGTTCGATGTGCGGCCGGGTGAGGCCGTGGCGCTGATCGGCCCGAACGGGTCGGGGAAGTCCACCCTGCTCAAGGGGGTGCTCGAGCTGATCCCGCGCGTGGCGGGAACCGTCACGGTGCTCGGTGATTCTCCCGCCCCGGCTGGAGCCGTGGGGTACGTGCCGCAGGCCGGCGAGCTGGACCCGCAGTTCCCGGTTTCACTCGAACAGGTCGTCATGATGGGCCGCTACCGCACGCTGGGCTGGCTGCGGTTGCCCGGGCGGCGTGACCGCGAGGCGGTCCGCGCGGCGTTGAAGGCGGTCGGCCTCGCGCACCGCGCCCGGACGCGATTCGGTGAACTCTCCGGTGGCCAGCAGCAACGCGGGCTGCTGGCGCGCGCGATCGCATCCGGTCCTCGCCTGCTGCTCCTCGACGAACCGTTCAACGGGCTCGACCAGAAGAACCGCGACGCCCTCATCCACACACTGCAGCGGCTGAAGGCCGACGGGGTGGCGGTCCTCGTCTCCACCCACGATCTCGAGCTGGCGAGGGCCGTCTGTGATGGAATCCTGTTGCTGAACGGCAGCCAGGTCGCCTTCGGGCCGCGCGACGAGGTGCTCACCCTGGCCAACGTGCAACAGGCGTTCAGCGAGGTGGGCGTCGAGATGGACGAGCACACGGTGGTCGTCCCGGGCCACGGGGGTCACTAGGTGGACCTCATCGGCCTACTGTTCGGCTCCTTCGCGCTATCGTTCATGGCACGGGCGCTGACCGTGCTGATCGTGCTCAGCCTGGTCGCCGGCGTCGTCGGCGTGCTGGTGAACCTCCGCGGCCTCGAGTTCATCAGCGACGGCCTCACCCATGCGGTGTTCCCCGGCATCGCCATCGGCTTCGTCTGGGGCGGACGAGACGGCTTGTTCGTCGGCGCGATGATCGCTGCGATCATCGCCGCCGTGGTGCTGACCCTCCTGGTGCGGTCGAGGGTCCCGGCCGACGCGGCCATCGCGATCGTGCTGACCGCCACCTTCAGCGTGGGTGTGATCGTGGTCTCCCGGCAGTCCAACTACGCCGGGCAGCTCGACCAGCTCTTGTTCGGCCGCCTCCTCACCGTGACGGCCAGCGAGGTCGTGCACACCGTCATCATCTGCGGATTGGCCCTGCTCCTGGTCGCACTCACGCTCAAGGAACAGGTGTTCCGCGCGTTCGACCGTGCCGGAAGCGAGGCTGCCGGCTACCGAACGCTGGTGCTGGACGTGATCCTCAACGTGGCGATCGCCCTGGTCGTTGTCGCCGCGTCGAGTGCCGTCGGCAACCTGCTGGTACTCGCCGTGTTGATCGTGCCGGGCGCCGTCGCCCGGCTGGTCACCACCCGGCTGTCGCTCCTGTTCGGGCTCGCCGCCGGATTCGCCGCGCTCGCGGCGTGGCTCGGGCTGGTGGTCGGGTACCAGGCATCCGTCGTGGCCGGAATCGACCTGCCGAGCGGCGCGACGGTCGTGCTGGTACTGGTGGCCGGCTATGCGGCGGTGCTGGTCGCCCGGGTGCTCGTGGACCGGGGCCGCCGCGGCCGAAGCCTCGGCGCTTCCGGCGGCGGGGAGCGTTCTGCGGCGGCTGCGCCGCTGCGCGGCAGGCGTGCCACCCGCATACCGGCGCAGCTACCGCGCATCGCCGACAGCGCGGGTGAGCCCCGCACCGCGACGGGCGGCGGGCGCTGATGGGGTACTTCGAGAAGGCACTGGTCGCCGCGATCCTGATCGGCGGGCTCAGCGGGCTGGTCGGCACCCTGGTGGTGCTGCGGCGGCGCACCTTCTTCGCCCAGGCGCTCACCCACGCCACCTTCCCCGGCGCCGTCGGCGCGGCCATGCTCGGGGTGAGCATCCCCCTCGGCGCAGCTATCGCCAGCGTCGCCATCGTCGGCCTGATGAGCCTGGTGCAACGGGTGCGCCGCCAGGGCACCCAGGTCGCGTCCGGCATCGTGCTCACGGCAGGATTCGCACTGGGTGTGCTGCTGCAGTCGCTCGATCCGTCGTTGCCGGTGCGTGCGGAGTCGTTCCTGGTCGGATCGATCCTCAGCGTCACAATCGGCGACATCACCCTGGCCGCGATTGTGCTCGCGGTCGCCGTCGTGGTGGTCTTCTTCCTCGGCAAGGAGATTCTGTTCTCCTCCTTCGACGCCAATGGATTCCGTGCCGCCGGATACCGGGAGTGGCCGATCGAGCTGCTCTGCCTCGCCCTGACGACCGCGACCGTGGTCACCGCGATGCCGGCCGTCGGCGCGATCCTCGCGATCGCGCTGATCGCCGCACCGGCCGCCGCCGCCCGGCTGCTCGGGCGCACGACCGCGGAGATCTTCCTCATTGCGCCCCTGATCGGCGCCGCGTCAGGAGTCATCGGAGTGCTGCTCTCCCGGGCTGTCGACGTGGCCGCTGGGCCCGCCATTTCGCTCACGGCGGCAGCGTTCTTCCTGCTCGCGCTAGGGGTTCAGCGCCTCGCCCGCTTACGGTTGAACACATGAAGCGAAACACCTGGCAGCGGGAGGCGGTGCGCGCGGCACTGACCTCCGCCGAGGGTTTCGTGAGCGCCCAGGGCCTGCACTCCAGCCTCCACGCCACTGGTTCGCCGATCGGCCTGGCGACGGTCTACCGCGCCCTCGCCGACCTCGCAGGCACCGGTGAGGCCGATTCGCTGCAGTCGCCGGAGGGTGAGAGCCTGTACCGTGCCTGCAGCACCGACCTGCACCACCACCACCTGATCTGCCGCAACTGCGGTCTCACCGTCGAGATCGAAGCGGATGCCGTTGAGACCTGGGCGCAGGCGGTCGCGGCGCAGAACGGGTTCACGCAGGCCGCCCACGTGGTGGACGTGTTCGGGTTGTGCGCCTCCTGCTCGGCCCTCGGCGTCGAGCCGCCGGACGCCGCCGACGCGGCCGGGTTGCGCCACGCCCGCTAAGCCCGTAATGTTAACCGCTGCTGCGCATATCTGTGCGTGCATTGCGGGCTTGCGCATCCACTCCCTCCTCGGAATGACTGGATTCCTGCCCGCCGACAAGAGATCTTGGGAAGGGCACTCGCCCTTCGGTATTGGAGGAGAACCATGGCAGCAACCTGCCAGGTGACCGGAGCCATCCCCGGCTTTGGGCACAACATTTCACACTCGCACCGACGCACCAAGCGTCGTTTCGACCCGAACATCCAGAAGAAGACGTACTACGTGGCGTCGCTTCGCCGCAACGTCACGCTGCAGCTGTCGGCTAAGGGCATCAAGGTTATCGACGCCCGTGGCATCGAGTCCGTTGTCAAGGACCTGCTCGCTCGTGGGGAGAAAATCTAATGGCCAAGGCTCAGGACGTTCGTCCGATCATCAAGCTGCGTTCGACGGCAGGAACCGGTTACACCTACGTGACCAAGAAGAACCGTCGTAACAACCCCGACCGTCTCGTGCTGAAGAAGTACGATCCCGTAGTGCGCAAGCACGTTGACTTCCGCGAGGAGCGCTAAACATGGCGAAGAAGAGCAAGATTGCCCGCAATGAACAGCGCAAGGTCATCGTCGAGCGCTACGCCGCGAAGCGACTGGAGCTGAAGAAGGCCCTCGTCGACGTCAACGGCACTGACGAGTCCCGCGAGGCAGCCCGCCTCGGCCTGCAGAAGCTTCCCCGTAACGCCTCACCGGTTCGCGTTCGCGGCCGTGACGCCATCGATGGTCGCCCGCGCGGCTACCTCAGCAAGTTCGGTGTGTCCCGTGTCCGCTTCCGCGACATGGCGCACGACGGCGAACTGCCGGGCATCACCAAGTCCAGCTGGTAACTCGCACCCTGTCTGAAACGGATGCCGACTCTCGAGAGTCGGCATCCGTTTTTGTCGTCCCGGGGCGCAGGGTGGTCGGATTTTCGTCCGCGGAGAGCGAAAACGGGGCGAATCATCGGGTTATTGCGTCAGAAAAGGCCGTAAATACGCGGAACTGCGGGTGATCTCTGCTAGATTCAACGCGGTCGAACGACCAGCGGACTGGCTCTTTTCGAGCATCCGATTCACGTAATAGCTGTTTTTACAGACGTAGGTCCGAGGAGGACACTCAATGGCTGACAAGTCGCTGAACAAGACCGAGCTCGTTGCCAAGGTTGCCGCGGATTCGAACCAGAGCCAGGCAACCGTGGATGGCGTTCTGAACGCATTCTTCACCACCCTCGCCGACACCGTTGCGAACGACGGCAAGGTCACCATCCCGGGATGGCTCGGCGTCGAGCGCACCGCGACCGCTGCCCGCACCGGCCGTAACCCGCAGACCGGCGAAGAGATCAAGATCGCAGCCGGCCACCGCGTCAAGCTGACCGCCGGCAGCAAGCTCAAGGCTGCCGCCAAGTAGTTCGAGACTTCTGCAACGCCAAGGGGGCGTCGACTTCGGTCGGCGCCCCCTTCGTGCGCGGTTAAGCTTGATCAGTGCCCCGTCTTGTCCGTGTTGCCGGTCCTGCAGTCCTCCTGTTGGTCGCATTGCTGGCCGCGGTAGCCGCCCTGTCCTTCGGCGGGGCGACGGCTCCGCAGTTGCTGTCGGATCCCGGTCCGGTGGTGCGCTGGGGACTCCCGATCGCGAAACTGCTGGTGAACATCGGGGCGGCCGGCATGATCGGCGCCCTGGTGCTGGCGTGTTTCGCGCTCAGCCCCGGGAAACCTGAGTTCAACACCGCCCTCGACTTCGCTGCGGCATCCGCTGCCTTCTTCACCGTCGCGTCCGCCGTCACCGGTTTCTTCACCTTCCTGCAGGTGACCAACGTCTCGCTCAGCTTCGACGACCGGTTCAGCTCCACCCTCGGACAGTTCTTCACCCAGATCGAAGTGGGGCAGTCCTGGCTCAGCACCACCCTGGTCGCCGCGGTGGTCACCGTGCTGTGTTTTGCGGTGCGGAACCAGACGGCAGTGCTGTTCGTGGCGGCCCTGGCGATCGCAGCGTTGGTGCCGATGGCCCAGCAGGGCCACTCGGCCGGCGCCGAAGGCCATGACGCCGCCGTCACGGCGCTCGGGCTGCACCTCGCGTTCGCGGCGGCCTGGCTGGGTGGGCTGCTGACCATCATCCTGTTGCGCAAGCAGCTCGTCGGCGGGCGGATCAATGCGGTACTCGACCGGTATTCCTCGGTTGCGCTGGTGTCGTTCACCGTCGTCGCGGCATCGGGGTATGTCAGCGCGGAACTCCGCATCGGTACCCTGGACAACCTGCTGACCCCGTACGGGATCCTGGTGCTGGTGAAGGTCGCCGCTCTCATCCTGCTCGGCTGCTTCGGACTGATGCAGCGGCGGTTCTTCATCGAGCGGATGCGGCGCGGCGTTACGCCGACCAGGCCCTGGTTCTGGTGGCTGGTCGTCACCGAACTCGGCTTCATGGGCATCGCATCCGGGGTGGCCGCAGCCCTGGCGAAAACGGCGACCCCGGTCGCCCAGGTCGTCGGCTCACAGATCCCCACCTCCACGCCGGCGCAATTCCTCACCGGCGAACCATTGCCGCCGCCGCTGACGTTCAGCCGCTATTTCACGGAATGGAACTTCGACCTGGCCTGGGTGTTGTTCTGCGCATTCGGCGTGTTCTTCTATCTCGCAGGCGTCTGGCGCCTGCGTCGGCGCGGCGATTCCTGGCCGCTCTACCGAACCATCCTCTGGGTGCTCGGCATGATCACCCTGTTCTACATCACCAGCGGTGGCGTCAACGTGTACCAGAAGTACCTGTTCTCCACCCACATGCTCATGCACATGGTGCTCACGATGCTGGTACCGGTCCTGCTCGTACCCGGGGCGCCGGTGACCCTCGCGGCCCGGGCGATCCGCAAGCGCCAGGACGACAGCAGGGGCGCCCGGGAGTGGATCCTGCTGGCGGTGCACTCGAAGCCGGCCGGTATCCTCGCCAACCCGTTTGTGGCGGCCGGGCTGTTCGCCGGTTCGCTCTGGGTGTTCTACTATTCCCCGATCTTCAGCTGGGCCACCACGGACCACATCGGGCACGAGTGGATGGTCGTCCACTTCCTGATCACCGGGTACCTGTTCGTGCAGTCGCTGATCGGGATCGACCCGGTGCCCTGGCGACTTCCCTATCCGTTCCGGTTGCTGCTGTTGCTCGGCACGATGGCGTTCCACGCCTTCTTCGGGTTGGCGATCATGACCGGCACCGGGCTGTTCCTGGCCGACTGGTACGGCGCTATGGGGTGGGGAACCAGCGCCCTGGCCGACCAGCAGGCCGGCGGCGGGATCGCCTGGAGCATCGGCGAGCTGCCGACCATCGCACTGGCCATCATCGTGGCAATCCAGTGGAGCCGAAGCGACGATAAGGAAACCCGGCGCCGGGACCGGAACGCGGATCGTACCCACGACGCCGAGCTCGGCGAGTACAACGCCCGGTTGGCCCGGCTCGCCGAACGCGACACGGTGTAACCCGGATAGTTGGCGCTGTTGGCGCTGTTGGCGCTGTTGGCTGTGCAGCTAGTGCAGCTGGATCCGCAGCGAGCCGTCGGGGTTCATCGCGACCGAAAGCCCCACCGCGAACGGCACATCCTCGTCCGTGGTGCTCACCTCACCGTCGAACAGCGACTGCACCACGACCACGATGTGGGCACGGCCCGGTGTGTCAGGCATGTCGAAGGTCGTCTCACCGGCGGCCAACGTCACGGCCGGGTACTCCGCGATGGACCAGGCGGGCAGGCCCTTCACCCGGTCGTCGATGTCGATGCCGAACGGGCAATTCGAGGGCTGCAGAACTTCCTGGGTGGCGCAGTCGTCGAGGAACTTGTTCAACTCGGTCTGCACCTGTGTGACGAACGCATCGTTCGGCTCGGCGTCCACCGTGACATCCGCTGCGCCAGAGGCGGTGACCGGCACCGTGGTCTTCGGCGCGGTCAGCAGCGACGACTCATGCGCGAAGGAATACGCGGCCGGAGCGAAGGCAAGGTAGGCCGCCTGGTTCGAGAAGGTGGCCGGGGCGCCGGCGGGAGCGTGCGCACGCGCATCGAGGGACAGGCCGTTGACCGTGAAATCGGCCGCGTGCATCACGGTCACCTGCAGCACCGCGAGCGGGCTCACGCTGAACCGCCAGCTGTTGAACACGGCGGCGAAGGTGCCGGTGTTCTGCACGGAGAATTCCATCGCTCCGGGTTCACCGTTCAGGGTGAACCCGAACTTCACGGTGTGGAGTCCTGGTTTGGTCGCCCGGTCGCTGACGAGTGCGATGTCGGTGAGGGATCCCAGCACGGATGCCCGGAGCAGTGTCTCCGGAAGATCCTGCGGCAGGCTGGCGGCGGCCAGTTGCGCGTCTGAGGGGCGGACCCCCTCCAGCGCGAGGGCAGACGCCGTGTCGTGCCGGGCCAGCGCGTCGAGGTACTGGCGCACGAATCCGCCGGCGCTGTAGACGTCGCGGTTGAGTGAGCCGACCGCCGCGAACAGCGCTCCGACCAGGAGCACGCCGACGATGACGACTCCGATGAGCACGCGCGCCAGACTCTGCCGCCTCACGCCGTCCCCGTTGGTCACCCCAACATCCTACGGTCGGCCGCCTGTGCGCCTGTGCGCCTGTGCGCCTGTGCGCCTGTGCGCCTGTGCGGGAGTGCGGGAGTGCGGGTGTGCGGGTGTGCGGGTGCGTGTGGTTTCGCGTCCCACGCCCCTGCGCGGGCGGCCTCGCGCCCTACGCCCCTGCGCGGGCGGCCTCGCGCCCTACGCCCCTGCGTCCGCGCCACGGCACCCGGCGTGCCTGCACCCGGCGCGCCGCGTGCCTGCGCCCGAGCGCCCGTGTGCCGGGTGCGAGAGGGCCTCCTTCCCGCTCGCGCTGAGGTTTTGACCACGCGCGGATGGCCTGCCCTGCGCGCGTGGTCAAATCCTCAGCGTGAGGGAGTGGGGCGTGCAGGAATCCTCAGCGTGACGGAATGGGGCGTGCCGGGAACTCAGCGGAGGAACGGGCAGGGGATGGGCGGGCGGGGCGGTTGGGGGGCGCGGCGGTTGGGTGGGCGGGGCGGCTAGTGACCTGGCGTCACAGCCAGGGGCGGCGGATGATCGTGGTCGGGTTGACCGGCTCCAGCCCGGCGTCGCGCAACGTCCGAAGCAGGAGGGCGGGGTTCTGCAGCTCATGCCAGTCCGTCCTGACAACCCGGAAGCCGAGAGCGCGCAACCGGTTCTCGCGGTTCTTCTCGCGCATCACGATCTGGCTCACCGTCAGCCCGTGCGTATACCGCGGGTCGGTGTATTTCACTGCGCCGTCGAACTCGAGCAGCACGCGGCTGCGTCGCCAGGTGAAGTCCACGTACCCGATCAAGCCCCTGCCATCGCGGAATTCGCTTTGCAGCGCCGCAGGAGCGAAGCCGAGCTCCAGCAGGATCAGCCGGCACACCGTCTCTCCCACCGAGTCGGAGAGCGATGTCGCGGCGTCCAGGGCCGAGAGGACCTTCCGCATTCCCCGGAACGGCATCATCGCGTCCAAAAGGGAGCGCACATCCGCGGGAGTCGTGAGCGATTGACCGGTTCGGCGGTCGACCCGCAACGCGGCATCCGCTGCAACGACGGCTGAGAGGAAGGGCATCGTTGTCGCCAGATCGATGACGGTCCGGGCCGGCGCCGTGAAAGTGAGCCCGTCGGCCCTGCTGATGGGAACGCCCGCGAGGCCAAGAGAGTGACGGCTGATGCCTGCGTTCGAGCGTCCGCCCGCCGCGCACTCCCGCAGCACGTGCGCCTTGTCGGGCCAGCGTCCGAGCACCGGAAGCCCCACTAGTGCGGCAGCCGACTCGTGCGAGAAAACGAGGCCGGGTCCGGACAGTCGCTCGACGGTCACGAGCCGGAGCCGATGCTGTTCGACCGGTTCGAGGGCCTTCCAGATGTCGATCGGAAGATAGACGCCCTGCTTGACGCGGACGAGGATCCCGCGGTGCGCAGCGCGGCTCAATCGCCCGTCGTCATGCCCGAGCGTTCCGGTGTCGCATGCGAAGATCAGGGCCTCGCGGGCCAGTTCAAACGTGCTCATGTCACACACCCTGCTGGATCACCGGACCCCGGCCGCCGGCCTCAGTCACAACTGTGGATAACTCGGCGATTTGCTGCCTGTGGAAACCGCTCCTCACCTTTGCGCTGAGGTTTTGACCATGCGCGGATGGCAGGCCATCCGCGCATGCGGGAATCCTCAGCGCGAAGGAGAAGCGGGCGGCAACTGGGGCGGGGTGCGGGAAGCGGAGGGCACGGAAGCGGGGCGCACGGGCAGGACGGTGGGCGGGGCGCGCGGGGAGGGCGGTGGGCGGGGCGCGGGGCGCACGGGCGGCGCAGGGCGCACGGGCAGGGCAGCGCGAAACGGGGCTGGGGATAGCCGACCCGCACCCAGCGGCGGCGGCTACAGTTGAATGTCCACCGCCGTTGCCAGAAAGTGCCCCGTGTCCGAAATCCCGCTGTCGCTTGAACAGGCCGAAGTGTTCCAGGCGATCGAAGGCACGCGCCAGAACGTCTTCGTCACCGGGCGTGCCGGCACCGGTAAGTCGACCCTGCTGAACCACCTGTCCTGGAACACCAGCAAGCAGATCGTGATCGCCGCCCCGACCGGGGTCGCCGCACTGAACGTCGGCGGGCAGACCATCCACTCGCTGTTCCGGCTGCCGATCGGCGTGATCGCCGACCACCCGATCGACCAGTCCAACGAGGTGCGGAAGCTCCTGGGCGCCATCGACACCCTGGTCATCGACGAGGTCTCGATGGTCAACGCCGATCTGATGGACGCGATCGACCGCAGCCTCCGACAGGCCAGGCAGCGCCCGGGCGACGCGTTCGGCGGCGTGCAGATCGTGCTGTTCGGCGACCCGTACCAGCTGGCCCCGGTTCCGGGCGACGGCGACGAGCGCGCCTACTTCGCCGACACCTACCGGTCGATGTGGTTCTTCGACGCCAGGGTGTGGCGGGAAACCGACCTGCGGATCTTCGAACTGCGGGAGATTCATCGCCAGCACGACGCCGACTTCAAGCACATGCTGAACGCGGTGCGGCACGGGCAGGTCACGGCCGAGATCGCCGGCGCCCTCAACTCCATGGGCGCGCGTCCCGCGCCAACCGAGGGCGCCATCACGCTGGCGACGCGCAACGACTCGGTGAACCGGATCAACGCATCCGCTCTGGCCCGCCTCTCCGGCCGAGCGCTGTCGGCCAAGGCCGACGTCACCGGCGACTTCGGCGGTCGCACCTACCCTGCCGACGAGACGCTTGAGCTCAAGGTGGGCGCGCAGGTGATGTTCCTGCGGAACGACTCCGGCCACGAGGGCGGCGGCCCGCGCTGGGTCAACGGCAGCATCGGCACGGTCACGCGCATCGATTCGACCGTGTACGTCGACATCGACGGGGACACGCACGAGGTCGAGCCGGTGGTGTGGGAGAAGTACAAGTACAGCTACGACACGACGACGAAGAAGCTGAGCAAGAACGTCGTGGCCGAATTCACCCAGTTCCCGCTGCGGCTGGCCTGGGCTGTCACGATCCACAAGTCGCAGGGCGCCACCTACGAACGCGCCATCGTCGACCTCGGCTCACGGGTCTTCAGTCCCGGCCAGACCTACGTCGCGCTCAGCCGGCTGACGAGCCTCGAGGGCCTGTATCTCAGCCGGCCGCTCCGCCCGGCGGACATCATCGTCGACCAGAACGTGCAGCGCTTCATGACGACCACTCCCCGCGCGGAGTAACACCGGGGTTCCCAGCGGATGCTGCGGAAAGCGTCCCCGGCGTCGCCCGCCCGGTCAGTGCCCACCGTGCCCGCCGCCCAGGAATTCCAGCCCGGGGACCGAGTGCGAACCGTGCGGGACCGCGTGCAATCCGGCATCCGTCGCCGCCAGGGCCGGCGTGGTGAGTCCGGCAAACAGGAAGCCGGCCAGGACCAGCCCGATCAGGAATCGCCATCCCTGCGGATCAGCCGCGGTATCCGCTGGTGACGTGTGGGCCGGTGACGCATGGGCCGGTGACGTGTCGGCCGAATGGTCCGCCCGTCCGCGGCGCAGCACCGCCAGCGAGCCGGCGAGGAACAGGTTGAACAGCGACGCCACCAGCATCGGAAGGAGAGGCAGCAGCACGGCGTCGACGGGAACGCCGAAGCCGCTGCCGAGGGTGTTGGCCGCAGCCCACACGACCACCGGGATGAGCGTCGCCCCGAGGACGACGTCCCCGGCGAGGATCCGGGCGCGAATGAGCACCAGGGCGCCCCAGCCGAGCTCGGCGAGGCCGAACCCGACCAGGGTCACGCTGAGGATGAGGGGAGCACCCGCCCCGACGGCCACGTGGATCAGGCCGGCGCCGATGGCGGAGAAGGCGAGCCAGATTCGGAGGACGGCGGTCATCGGGTGCTCCTCGGTGTGACCGTTACGACAGCGGCCTACGCAACCGCGGGACGCCGGGTACTCGCGACCTTGTCGGCGGCAAGCCCGACCCCGAGCAGCACGATGGCGCTGGCGAGGTGGAGGAAGTGGTCGGCCGTGTTCAGGGCCAGGATGTTCAGGGCCGTGCTGGCGATGAAGAACCCGACGATGCCGAGCAGCAGATAGACCGCGCCGACCGTCGTGTTCGTGGCCTTGGCCGCCGACGGCGTGGAGAGCCCGGCGATCAGCAGCGCGGCACCGATCAGCAGGTGCGCGATGTTGTGCAGCGGGTTGACCTCGAAGATTCCGAGGAGCAGCCCGCCCTGGGTGGCCACGAACCCGACCCCGCCGGTGACGGCGAAGCCGAGGAGCCCGACCAACAGGTAGACCGCACCGAATATGGTTCCGAGCAGACGGTTGGGTGATGTGCGCATGAGGTGCCTCCTTGAATGGGACACGGCCCCGCAGGTGACTGGAGAACCGTGATCGATGTGTTCTCGCACCGCAGTGCCGGGTGGGCCGGCAGGTGTGTGCTTGTCGGGAGTTCGGAGTCGCCGCCCGGTTCGGATTGGTGGGATTCGGTAGCGAATCGTGACCTGCTGATCAGCCCGTGGCACGACGCCCACTCCGTCAGTGCCGGGTAGGATCCCACATACAGGGGACAGTGATTCAGCACGGGGGTGCCATGAAAGACCGCGCCAGCAGGAGACGCCTGACCGCGGTGCTCGCGGCCGCCGCCGCCGTCGCCCTCCTGCTCTCCGGATGCAGCCCGTCGGCGGATGCGACGATCAACGGCCGCCCGCAGCTTGAGTCCCCGTTCCCCACCGACGTATCCGCCCGCCTCGACGCGGCGCTGGAGGAGGCGATCACGTTGAGCGGGTCATCCGGGGCGATCGCGGGCGTGTGGGCGCCCTGGGCCGGACAATGGCTGGTCTCCCCCGGCACCACCACCATCGGCGGCACCGAGCCGCTGAGCACGGACATGCGGTTCCGCGCCTCATCGAGCACCCGGGCCATGACCTGCACCGTGCTGCTGAAGCTGGTCGACGAGCAGCGGGTGAAGCTGAGCGACCCGGTCACGATGTACCTCAAACGGATGCCGGGCATCGACGGCATCACGCTCGGCCAGTTGTGCCAGAACACCTCCGGCCTCGCCGATTACCGCCCCGAATTGGCCGGCCAGTTCGTGAACAACCCGACCCGGCAGTGGCCGCCGCTCGAGGTGGTCTCCAGCGGCCTCGCCGCCAACCGGGTATCCGAGCCCGGCGGCGCGTGGGCCGACTCGGACACCGGTTTCATCCTGCTCGGGTTGGCACTGTCGGCAGCGACGAACCAGGACTGGGCCTCCCTCTATGACCATTACATTTTCGGCCCGCTGGGGATGACCGGAACATCGTTCCCCGGATCGGGCGAAATCGAGGTCCCCGGGCCGCATCCTCACGGGTACGCCTCTGCCCTCGACCCATCCCGGCAGTTGGTCTGCGACGTCGTGCATGATGACACCCGGCTCTCTCCCTCCATGGCATGGGTCGCCGGCGGCGTGGTCTCGACGGTC
The DNA here is from genome assembly GCF_052114945.1 of Glaciibacter sp. 2TAF33. Taxonomy (NCBI): domain Bacteria; kingdom Bacillati; phylum Actinomycetota; class Actinomycetes; order Micrococcales; family Microbacteriaceae; genus Glaciibacter; species Glaciibacter sp. 2TAF33. The sequence goes on along the minus strand of NZ_JBFRFS010000005.1, from coordinate 238,260 downwards.
GGGGACCTCAAGACCTGGGCGCAGGCACTCGCCGCCGGCGCCCTGGTCTCCAGCAAGTCTGCGAAGGCGCAATGGGCGACCGTGCCACTCGGCGCCAACTCCGCATCGTCGGAGAGTTATGGTCTCGGGGTGCAGCAGATCGGGCCGCTACGTGGCCACGCCGGCGCCATTCCCGGATTCCTCTCCGCCGCGTTCGCCGAACCGAAAAGCGGCTTGACGGTCGTCGTGATGCTCAACAACTCCAACGCGGGCGCGGCCTTCGTGCAGCACCTCGCGCAGCGGCTGGCCGCGATAGTGTCGAAGGAACCGGCGAAGGGCACCGAAACAGCGCCGCAGCTCGAGCTTCCCTGGTCGGAAGAGCAGATGGTGCAGCAGATGCAGGCCGGCGCCGTCTGTCAGCCGCCCCCGGCCCCGGCCCCGGCTCCGTAACGAGTCCGCGCCCTCGACGGGCGTCACGCGCCGGCCCTAGGCTGTCGTCATGGCCATCACCCCCGACAGCAAGGACTGGACCTGGGTGCTCACGCGCCGCTGCCCGGAGTGCGGCTTCGACGCCGGTTCGGTGGCGTTCGACGACATCCCGCGTCTGCTCCGTGAGAATGCGGCCGCCTGGTCACCGGTGCTCGACCGCGCGGATGCCGCGGTGCGGCCGGACGACCACACCTGGTCCCCGCTCGAATACGGGGCGCATGTGCGCGACGTGTTCCGCATCTTCACGGAGCGGCTGGCCCTGATGCTCGCCGAAGACAACCCGCGGTTTCCCAATTGGGACCAGGACCAAACGGCGATCGACGAACGGTACAACGAGCAGGACCCGGCCGGCGTGGCGGACGAACTCGGCGAGGCGGCAGCATCCGTTGCCGACGCCTTCGCGTCAGTGCGCCCCGAGGACCGGCAGCGCCCCGGACGACGAAGCGATGGCGCGGTGTTCACCGTGGTGACGCTCGGCCGGTACCTGTTGCACGACCCGGTGCATCACCTCCACGACGTGCACGGCGACTGACCGCCCCGGCCAGGGCTTGACCGCAGGTCAGCGACGACCCGGGATCAACCGCACGTTGCTCTTGGCCAGCTTGACGGCTTCGCCGGCGCCACCGTTCATCACCACCTTCGACACCGCCAGCGCGAAGCCGCGCACCATCTCCCCGGAGATCGTCGGAGGCAGCGAGAGTGCCAGCGGGTCGGTGACCAGGTCCACCAGCGCCGGCCCGTCGTACGCGAGTGCGGCTTCGAGGGCCAAACGGATGTCCGTGGGCTTCTCCACCCGCTGCCCGAAGATCCCGAGCGAGTTGGCCACCGCCGCATAGTCGACGGCGGGAACGTCCACGCCGAAATCGGGGAAGCCGTCCACGAGCATCTCGACCTTGACCATGCCGAGGGTTGAATTGTTGAACACGATGATCTTCACCGGCAGTTTGTAGTGGGCAATCGTGACCAACTCGCCCATCAGCATGGCCAGCCCGCCATCGCCGGACATCGAGATGACCTGCCGGCCGGGATGGCTGAGCTGCGCGCCGATGGCCTGTGGGAGCGCGTTGGCCATCGAGCCGTGCAGGAAGGAACCGATGATGCGGCGCCGTCCGTTCGGGTTGATGTAGCGGGCCTGCCAGACGTTGCACATGCCGGTGTCGGCCGTGAAGATGGCGTCCTCCGCCGCCAGGTCGTCGAGCAACGATGCCGCGAACTCCGGGTGGATCGGCACCTTCTTGTCGACGTTCTTCGCGTAGGCGCCGACCACGCTGTTCAGCAGCCGGTCGTGGCGCTTGAGCGTCTTCTCAAGGAAGCGCCGATCAGTGCGCGGAGCGATCAGGGGGGTCACGGCGGCGATCGTGGACGCCACGTCGCCGTGGACCGGGATGTGCACGTTCGCGCGCCGGCCGAGGTGTTCGGCCTTGGTGTCCACTTGGGCGATCCGCTCGTTCTCGCCGTCCGGCAGGAACTGGTCGTAGGGGAAGTCAGTGCCCAGCAGGATCAGCAGGTCCGCGTCGTGGATCCCGTCATGCGCGGCTCCGTAGCCGAGCATGCCGGTCATCCCCACGTCGAACGGGTTGTCGTACTGGATCCACTCCTTGCCCCGCAGGGTGTGCCCGACCGGCGCCGCGAGCAGGTCGGCGAAGGCGACCACCTCATCGTGCGCGCCGGCAACGCCGGCGCCGGCGAAGATGGCCACCTGCGTCGCGCCATTGATGGCATCGGCGAGGGCCTTCACGTCGGCGTCGGCCGGAACCAGCGCCGGGGTGCCCGGGCGCACCAGGTCCGGTGCCGCACCGACGGCGCCCTGTTCGGCGATGTCCCCCGGGAGGCTGATCACGGCCACGCCGCCGAGGCTGATTGCGTGGCGCAGCGCGGAGTTGACCACTCGCGGAGCCTGCGCGGCCGTGGAGATCAGCTCTCGGTAGTTGGAGCAGCCCACGAACAGGCGGTCGGGGTGGGTCTCCTGGAAGTACTCGCTGCCGATCTCGAAACTCGGGATGTGGCTCGCGATCGCGAGAACCGGCGCGCCGCTGCGATGGGCGTCGTAGAGGCCGTTGATCAGGTGCAGGTTCCCGGGCCCGCAGCTGCCGGCACAGACGGCGATCTCACCGGTGAGCCCAGCATCCGCTCCCGCGGCGAAGGCGGCGGCCTCCTCGTTCCGAACATGAATCCAGTCGATTCCGCCCTTGGCAGATCCGCCGGTTCGTCGTACGGCGTCCACGATCGGGTTCAGGCTGTCGCCGACGATCCCGTAGATCCGGCGGACACCCGCCTGCTGGAGTTGGCCGATGAGCTGGTCTGCGACTGTGGTTGCCATGCCCTCATTCAACGCCAGCCGGTAGTGAAAGAACAGCGGCGTTACCCGCCGGGAGACTAGCGCCGCGCGAGCAACCGCTCAACCCGTGGCTTCACCTCGGTGGCGAGCAGCGTGATCGACTCCAGGAAATGGTCCTGCGGCAGGCCGCCGAGGTCCATCTGCAGGAAGTGGCGCATGTGGCCCATGTGCCGGTGAAGGTCGACGATGCGTTCGGCCACGTCATCCGGATCCCCGACATAGTAGGCGCCGGGCGCCTCAGCCTGGATGTCGAAGTGGCGCTTGTCGGGTGCCGGCCAGCCGCGGAGCTTGCCCATCTCGATGTTGAGGTTGTGCCAGCCTGGGTAGAAGCGGTCCAGCGCTTCCTTCTTGGTGGGCGCGACGAGGCCGAGCGCGGCCACGGAGACCTTGATGTTCTCGGTGTGACCGGCCTGCGCGGCGGAACGGCGGTACAGTTCCGCCAGGGGCGCGAAGCGGGCCGGTTGACCGCCGATGATCCCGTAGGACACCGGCACGCCAAGCTTGCCGGCTCGCACTGACGACGGCGCACTGCCGCCGGTGCCCACCCAGATCGGGAGCGATCCGTTGGCCGGCCGGGGCACGACCAGCAGGTCGTCCAGCGCCGAACGCACGGAACCCGCCCAGCTGACCCGTTCCCCGCGGTTGATGGCCAGCAGCAGGTCGAGCTTCTCCTCGTAGAGCCGGTCGTAATCGCGCAGGTCGTAGCCGAACAGCGGATACGACTCCACCGACGATCCGCGGCCGGCGGTGATCTCCACCCGGCCCCCTGAGACGGCATCCGCTGTGGCGAACTGCTGGAAGACGCGCACCGGGTCGTCGGTGCTGATGACGCTGACGCCGCTGCCGAGTGTGATCTGCCGGGTGGCACCGGCGGCGGCCGAGATCATCGCTCCGGGTGACGAGGCCGGCATGTCGAGGGTGTGGTGCTCTCCGACGGCGAAGTAGTCCAGGCCCGCGTCGTCAGCCAGCACGATGGCGTCGAACAGGTTGCGGATGGCCTCGGCTGTCGACCGCAGGCTCCCGTCCGCGTTGCGCTGGGTGTCGCCGAAGCTGTACGCACCGATCTCCATGGTCATGCCGCCGGCACGATGACGTCGGCGCGGTCGAACTCGCGCCGCAGGTCGGCGACCGTGTGCGGGCCGCCGAAGATGACGGTGCCGGGCTCGAACGCCGCGCCGGTGGCGAGCGGGCCGCTGTAGACCGGGTCGAACCCGAACCGGTCGATGATGCCCACGACCGTCATCGCGGCATCCGTGTCGTCACTGGCGACGGCGAGGGCGCGCCGCCCCGCCGTGCCGCTCGGCGTGTTGTCGGACTCGAGTTCGTGATAGCCGATGTGGTTGAGCGTCTTCACGACGCGAGACGCCGCGAGGTGGTCTGCGATCACTTCGCTGCTCGTGCGGGACCCGGCCTCAAAGTCGTCGAGCGTGCCGTCCACTGGCGCCCAGTAGTTCATGGTGTCGATCACGATCTTCCCGGCCAGCATCTCCGGGGACACGGTGCGGTACTTGTGCAGCGGGACAGCAACGATGACGACGTCAGCGCTCGCAACGGCATCCGCTGCGGTCATGGCCCTGGCGCCGGGAACCACGATGTCGACGAGCAACTGGATGTCCTCCGCCGCTCCGGACGCAGCCATGGTGACCTTGAATCCGGCCGCGAGGGCGGTGCGGCCGATCGCCGACCCCACCCGTCCGGCGCCGAGAATGCCGATTGTTGCCATCCAGAAGTCTCCTCTTTCGGTTGATCCGTCAACCACTATAGCCGGTTTGGATGACGCATCAACTAGAGTGGTCGCATGATCGCCACCGACCTGACGTCGCAGCTCACCGACACCCAGGCTGCGTCATGGGCGAGCTACCAGCGGATGCGGGCTCGGCTCGGCGGGCGACTCGGCCGGGAACTCGCGCGGGATGCCGGCGTCTCAGACGCGGACTATGAGATCCTGTGGGCACTCCTGGAGGCTCCGGGAGACTCCGTTCGCGCCCTCGCGCTGCGCTGCGGGCTGGAATGGGAGAAGAGCCGCCTCTCGCACCAGTTGCGTCGCATGGAAGAACGCGGCCTGGTCATCCGCCGGGACTGCTCGGTGGACAACCGTGGAACGGATGTGAGCATCACCGAAGCCGGGAGGTCGCTGGCCGTCCAGGCTCGCGCTTACCATGATGAGGCCGTACGTCGCTACGTCGTCGATGCGCTCACGCCGGAGCAACTGCTGCAGCTGGAGGCTATTTCAGAGGCGATCGTGCACGGCCTCGACCAACCAAGGGACACTCAATGACTGTGATCAAGATCAACGCGATAACCGTGCCGGCCGACAGCGGCGACGAACTTGCACGGCGCTTCGCTTCCCGCGCCGGCGCGGTGGACGGGCAGTCGGGCTTCGAGGGCTTCGAGCTCCTCCAGCCCACGGATGACAGGACCACGTGGCTTGTCATCACCCGATGGGACAGCGAGGAGTCGTTCCAGGCCTGGGTGAATTCACCGGCCTTCGGGCACGGTCACCGCGGTGACGCCGAGCGCTCGGGCGGGGCAGCGCCGGCGCACGTCGGAGTCAGCAGCGAACTGTGGTCGTACGTCGTGGCCGGCGGCTCGGGAGTCCAGGCCTGATCCCTTCAGCCTTCCCGCCACCGCCCGTTCAGCGGTCGAGCCCGCCGATGCGCTTCAATGCTGCCGAGCGGATGAGGTCGGCGGGGTCCGCGATGACCTGGTGGTTGAGATAGAACCCCTCGAACCACGCGAGTACCTCGGCCTCCGGCAGGCCCACGGCCGCCCAGTCGGTCCCGGGTTCCGCCGCCGACGCCGGGTGCCCCGTTTCCCCGTCGAGCCACGCCTTCGCGATCGGGCGGTCGGCCAGCTCGTGCTCCGGGTTCCAGAGAAGTGCGATCGGCTCATCGGCTCCGTCGAGGTGCGCGTGGTCCACATACCCGGCGCCGAGCCACGGGAGCATGAGGAGATCTCCTTCGACTTCCACCTCAATGATCTCCAGCGGAACGGGATCGTAGTCGCGCGCATAGACGGGCAAGCCGAGGTCGCACCATTCTGCGGCTTCGTCGATGTCGACCAGGAGATCGGGAAGGCGTGGCAGCACATGTGCGATGAGCCTCGTCGTCCAGTCGAGCAGGGCTGCAGTGTCGTCGGCCGGCCACGGGCTCGCCTCACTGAACTCGTCGTCGGCGTCGTGGTAGTGGTACTCGAGCTGGTCGGCGCTGACTTCGGCATGGAGTTTACCGTCGGGGAACTCCAGATAGAACGCCGCGAACTCGTCGCCGGGCTCATCGTGCAGTTCCACGTCGAGGTCAGGGTTCTGGAAGCGGGCCGGCAGTGCCGCGCCGCCGATCGGTGTCACGCCCAGGTTGAGGACGGCGCGGAAGGTAGTCGCCGGGAGGCGGAGGGTCGGGTCGGTCACCTCGAGAGACTAGCCCAGTTGGCCTAAGCGGTGTCGACGAGATACTGCACGGCGGCGCGCCAGTCGTCGGTGGAATCGTCGTCGCGGTCGTCGTCCTCTTCGCCCGGCAACCGCGTCGCATAGCCGTGCTCGGTGCCGGCCTCGGCCTGCAGCACAATGCCGAGGTATGTCGCGCCGTCGTAGACCTCCCACACCCCGGCCTTGTCCTCGCTGTACATCAGGGTGAGCGTGTGCCCGTCGTAGTCGTAGACGGAGTGGGAATGAGGCAGATCAGCCATGACTTGAGCATAGGCACCCTCGTGCGTTGGGGAGGCGGTTTGCCGACAAGTCGTTCGATGTCGCTGGAGGCGAAGCCAGAGCCCCCTGCGATTCCCAAGAGAGGGCGGCGCAGGGGGACTCGGCGTGCGCGGCCACTTCTTATTCGGGTTTCGAAGTTCCCGCATTCATGACGATACGTGTCCTCATTTGTGAGGACAAGAACCCCATAGTGGGGGAGCGTGCGGCTCCGCGGGCGCGCCCTCACAGTCGTGCGGGGCGCGGGCGCGGTGCGGGCGCGGTGCGAGTGGCGAGGGCGGGCACCGGCGCGGTCGCGGCTGAGAAAAGAGAGCGGATGACGGGAATCGAACCCGCGCTATCAGCTTGGGAAGCTGAAGTTCTGCCATTGAACTACATCCGCGCGTGACGGGGTCGCGTACTCTGCGGCATCCGTAACCATGTCATCGTACCAAGACCTCGCCGGTAGGCTGGCATCGTGCTTCTCTCGGATCGCGACATCAAGGCGGAACTCGGCGCGCAGCGAATCGGCCTGGCGCCATATGAACCGGCGATGATCCAGCCGTCGAGCATCGACGTGCGACTGGACCGCTACTTCCGATTGTTCGACAACCACAAGTATCCGTTCATCGACCCGGCCGAAGACCAGCCGGGCCTGACGCGTCTAATCGAGGCCAAGCCCGACGAACCGTTCATACTGCACCCCGGCGAGTTCGTGCTCGGCTCCACCTACGAACTGGTGACGCTGCCCGACGACATCGCCGCGCGGCTGGAGGGCAAGAGCTCACTCGGCCGACTCGGCCTGCTCACCCACTCCACCGCGGGCTTCATCGACCCAGGCTTCTCCGGGCACGTCACGCTGGAGTTGAGCAATGTGGCGACGCTGCCGATCAAGCTCTGGCCGGGCATGAAGATCGGGCAGATGTGCTTCTTCCGCTTGTCGTCGGCGGCCGAGAAACCGTACGGGTCGAGCGAGTACAGCTCGCGCTACCAGGGCCAGCGCGGCCCGACCGCCTCGCGGTCGCACCTGAACTTCCACCGCACGGATGTCACGGCCGAGCCGAGCGCGGACGTCGCCGACGTTCGCACACGCTGAGTCCCTGCCCTCTCCAGGCAGGGCAGGAGCGAGCACGGAAGCGGGCAATCCAACGCCCACCCGTGTCACAACCCGGCAACAAGACGTAGCGCGTAACACGCAGGCAACGTGCGGCCGGTAAAATCGCGGCATGACCGCAGTAGTGACGCCTAGATTCGCCGAGGCGCTTGTCGCGTCCGGGCCGACGCCGGACTATCCCAGCCGGATGAACCGGTTCGGGCAACTCGTCGGGTCCTGGGCGGCCACGGGCTCCCGCCTCGATGAGGCCACCGGCGAGTGGGTCGGGCGTGAATTCACCTGGATCGTGGACTTCATTCTCGACGGACGAGCGGTGCAGGACATCGAAGTCGTCGCGAGCGCCTCGCATCCGTCGGGTTTCAAGACCGTGGCCACCGCGGTGCGCGTCTACGACCCCCACGCCGGGGTGTGGCGGGTCAGCTCCTTCGCGCCGGCGATCGACGAATACTGCCAGTTGATCGCCACACCGTACCGGCACGGGATCCGCCAGGACGGCACCCGGACTGATAGCAAGCTGATCCGGTGGAACTTCACCTCGATCACCGCAGCCAGCTACACCTGGGAGGGCTGGCTCTCCGACGACGAGGGCGCCACCTGGACCCTGGTCGAGCACAATGAGGCCACCCGCATCAGCTGACGAGCGGATGCCGGCTACGCGATTTGATCCTGCTTCGCCTTCACCGGCAACAGGAGCAGCAGGCCGAGCAGCAAAACCAGCATGATGCCCAGAATGCCCCAGTAGGTGGCGCCGAAGATGGTCACGAAGACGGCGAACGCGGTCGGCGCCAGGAAGCTCACGGCGCGCCCGGTTGTGGCGTAGAGGCCGAACACCTCGCCTTCGCGGCCGGCCGGGATCAGCCGGGCCAGGAACGTGCGGCTCGCGGACTGGGCCGGCCCCACAAACAGGCACAGGGCGAGCCCGGCCGTCCAGAACACGAGTTGCCCGCCGTCATGCAGGAAGAAGACGATGAGCGCGCACACCACCAGGCCGACCAACGCGGTCACGATCACCGGTTTCGCCCCGAGGCGGTCGTCGAGCGCTCCGACGCCGATCGTCGCGATCCCGGCGACGACGTTGGCCGCGATGGCGAAGATGATCACGTCCCCGGGTGAAAACCCGAAGACGGATGCCGCGAGCACACCACCGAAGGTGAACACCCCGGCCAGGCCGTCGCGGAAGACTGCGCTCGCAATGAGGAAGTAGACGGTCTGCCTGCTGGTCTTCCACAGCCGCGCGATATCGTGCCCGAGCACGACGTATGACCTGAAGAAGCCCACCCGCTCCCGCCGCGCCGCTGCGGGGAGGCGATACTCCGGCACTTTCAGAAGCACCGGGATGGCGAACAGGCCGAACCAGGCGGCGGCGATCAGCATCGAGACCCGCACTGCGAGTCCGTTGTCACTGGTGACGCCGAAGAGGCCCACCTCGGGCTTGATGAAACCGAAATACACGATCAGGAGCAACACGATGCCGCCGATGTAGCCCATGCCCCAGCCGAAGCCACTGACCTTGCCGATCGTGCGAGGGGTGGACACCTGCGCGAGCATCGCGTTGTAATTGACGCTGGCGAATTCGAAGAAGACATTGCCGGCGGCGACCAGGAACAGGCCGAGCAGCAGGTAGCTGGGGCTGGCCTGCACGAAGAACATGCAGGCGGTGAGGCCGACCACGATGGCGGTGTTCACGCCCAACCAGAACTTGCGCCGCCCGGACGTGTCGGAGCGCTGGCCGGTGATCGGTGCCAGCGCGGCGATCAGGAACCCCGCGATGGCCAACGCCCAGCCGAGTTGGGCGGAGACGACGTCCTTGTCGCCGAAGGACGATCCGGTGATGTACACGGTGAAGACGAACGTCGTCACAACCGCGTTGAACGCAGCGGATCCCCAGTCCCAGAGGCTCCATGCGACGACTCGGCTGCGGGGTACCGTCGCTCCAGCGGAGGCCTCGCCAGGACCGCCGGCATCCGTGCTGTCGCGGTCGGTGATGTGGGTCATGCGATCAGGCTAGTGCCCGGTGGGAAACAAATGGGGAAGGCCGCGGCACGAGGTGCAGCGGCCTTCCGCGCGGGTTCATGCCCGGGCGTCGCCGGCGCGGGCGCGGTTGCGGCTGAGGAGGAACCCCAAGGCGATCATGCCGATGCCGAGGATGAGGTGCAGCCAGTTGTCTGCACTGTTCAGCGGTACGAAGTTGGCCGTCGACTCGGGTCCGATGAAGAGCCCGTACAGCCACAGGACGAGGTAGATCACTCCGCCCCAGATGAGGAAGTTGCGCGCACCCGAGTAGCTGCGCGCCAACGCGACGCCCGCCACTCCGAAAAGCAGGTGGACGATGTTGTGCAGGATGGAGACCTGGAACACTCCCAACAGGAGGGCGTCCGAGTCGTGCCCGGCGAACATCATGGTCCCGTAGTTGCTGGTGATACCCGGGACGAACCCCAAGACGCCGACAACCAGGAAAACAATCCCGACGGTTAGAGCGGCCTTCTGAACGGTGCTGGACGTCATTTTGCCTCTGGCCGAACTCGTGGTGCTCATTGCGTTCTTCCTTTCGCCGTGTCCCTGAGTTGCCCGGCGCCGCGGCGGCGAAATGCCGCCCACTGCGCCCTTTAACCGGAATAGTACGCTCCGGGGCTCGTCAGGGAAATGAGTGGTTTGAGGGGTTGACGGCCGGAAACGCGAGGGCGGGAGTGCTTGCGGGAGGGCTGGCGGTCGCCTGGCGGAGGCGGACCGCGAATCAGACGGCCCACCCACGGACCCAAACTTGAGTCATTCACACTCAACTTTCAGGTGACTCGCTTGACAGTCGTTTCGTTCCGCGTCACACTTGAGTCTGCAACGCTCAAGTCCGTGTGATCGGGCTGGGCACCATTCACTTTGAAGGAGAGCGCACATATGTCACGTGCCGTAGGAATCGACCTCGGAACCACAAACTCGGTGGTGGCCGTCCTCGAAGGTGGAGAACCCACCGTCATCGCGAACGCCGAAGGCCTTCGCACCACGCCGTCCGTCGTCGCATTCACCAAAGACGGCGAAGTCCTCGTCGGTGAGACCGCCAAGCGCCAGGCCGTCACCAACGTCGACCGCACCATTTCGAGCGTCAAGCGTCACATGGGCACCGACTGGAACGTCGCGATCGACAACAAGAAGTACACCCCACAGGAGATCTCTGCCCGGATCCTGGCGAAGCTGAAGCGCGACGCCGAGTCGTACCTGGGTGACACCGTGACGGATGCCGTCGTCACCGTTCCCGCCTACTTCAACGACGCGGAACGCCAGGCCACCAAGGAAGCCGGCGAGATCGCGGGCCTCAACGTGCTGCGCATCATCAACGAGCCGACCGCCGCCGCCCTCGCCTACGGCCTCGACAAGGGCAAGGAAGACGAACTCATCCTGGTCTTCGACCTCGGTGGCGGAACCTTCGACGTGTCCCTGCTCGAAGTGGGCAAGGACGACGATTTCTCCACCATCCAGGTGCGCTCCACCGCCGGCGACAACCGCCTCGGCGGCGACGACTGGGACCAGCGGATCGTCGACCACCTGATCAAGAAGTTCAAGGAGACCACCGGCGTCGACGTCTCCAACGACAAGATCGCCAAGCAGCGCCTCAAGGAAGCCGCCGAGCAGGCCAAGAAGGAACTCTCGAGCTCGATGTCGACGAGCATCCAGCTTCCCTACCTGTCCCTGACCGAGAACGGCCCTGCGAACCTCGACGAGACCCTCACCCGGGCCCAGTTCGAGCAGATGACGCAGGACCTGCTCGACCGGACCAAGAAGCCGTTCCAGGACGTCATCCGTGAGGCCGGCATCAAGGTCGAGGACATCGCGCACGTCGTGCTCGTCGGCGGCTCCACCCGTATGCCCGCCGTCTCCGACCTGGTGAAGCTCGAGACCGGCGGCCAGGAGCCCAACAAGGGCGTCAACCCGGACGAGGTCGTCGCCGTGGGCGCCGCCCTCCAGGCCGGTGTGCTGAAGGGCGAGCGCAAGGACGTCCTGCTCATCGACGTCACCCCGCTGTCGCTCGGCATCGAGACCAAGGGCGGCATCATGACCAAGCTCATCGAGCGCAACACGGCCATCCCGACGAAGCGCAGCGAGACCTTCACCACCGCTGACGACAACCAGCCGTCCGTCGCGATCCAGGTCTTCCAGGGCGAACGTGAGTTCACCCGCGACAACAAGAACCTGGGCACCTTCGAACTGACCGGGATCGCCCCCGCACCGCGTGGGGTTCCGCAGGTCGAGGTCACCTTCGACATCGACGCCAACGGCATCGTGCACGTGTCCGCCAAGGACAAGGGCACCGGCAAGGAACAGTCGATGACCATCACCGGTGGATCCTCGCTGGCCAAGGAAGACATCGAGCGGATGGTGCGCGAGGGCGAAGAGCACGCGGCGGAAGACAAGCGTCGCCGTGAGGCTGCCGAGACCCGCAACACCGCCGAGCAGCTCGCCTACTCGATCGACAAGCTGATCAAGGACAACGCCGACAAGCTCCCCGAGGACGTCAAGAACGACGTGCAGGGCGATGTCGACGCGCTGAAGTCGGCCCTCGCCGGTGACGACGACGCGGCCGTCAAGACCGCGTTCGACAAGCTGAACGAGAGCCAGGGCAAACTGGGCGAGGCCATCTACGCCTCGAGCCAGGCGGATGCCGCGGCAGGCTCGGCCACCGACTCCGGTGCAGAGCAGCCCGCTGACGCCGGCAACTCCGACGAAGACGTTGTCGACGCCGAGGTTGTCGACGACGAAGACCCCTCGACAGGCCCAGGGACCGGGAAGTAGGCGACGATATGACAGACGAGAAGCGCCATGACGGCGAGCCCGTGAACGGCCCGTCGGACGATTCTGTCGACCAGCCGCAGGCGACGTCCGCATCGGACGCCGTCTCGGCACCGGGCGCGGCAGCCCCGGTGGACGGCGCCTCGGCCGGCGAAGCGTCGGCCGACGGGATCGAGGAAGACGAACTGACGGTGCAGGACATCCTGGACGCGGCGGACCGCGAGGTCGCCGAGCCGAGTGACGAGCACCTCGCCGACCTCAAGCGGGTGACGGCGGAGTATGCGAACTACCGCAAGCGCACGGAATCCAACCGCGAAGTCGAGCGTGAACGGGTTGTCGGCAGCGTCGTCAACGGGCTGCTTCCCGTGCTCGACGACCTCGACCGTGCCGAGAAGCACGGTGACCTGGAGGGAGAATCGGCGTTCGCGACGATCGCGGCCAAACTGCGCGCATCCGTTGAGCGTCTCGGGCTGAGCCCGTTCGGGACCGTCGGCGAACCCTTCGACCCCGAGGTCCACGAGGCAATCTTCCAGCAGCCCAGCCCCGAGGCCGATTCCGAAACCGTCGCTGACGTCATCGAGACCGGGTACCGCCTCGGCTCGACGCTTCTCCGGGCGGCAAAGGTCGTGGTTCGGGTACCCAGCGATGGCTAGCCAGGACTGGTTCGATAAGGACTTCTACAAGGTTCTCGGCGTCTCGAAAGACGTCACGCCGGCGGACCTGAAGAAGGTCTATCGAAAACTCGCGCGCAAGTACCACCCCGATTCCAACCCGGGGGACGCTGCCGCGGAAGCGAAGTTCAAGGAGATCAGCGAGGCGCACTCCGTGCTCGCCGACCCCGAACAACGCAAAGAGTACGACGCCATCCGCGCGATGGGCGGTGGAGCACGCTTCACCGCCCCCGGCGGTGGCGGTGGGCAGGCCGGCGGCTTTGAAGACGTCTTCGGCGGAATGTTCGGTGGCGGCGGGCGCCAGCAGAGCTACACCTTCCAACAGGGCGGCTTCGACGACATCCTGGGGGGCATGTTCGGCGGACAGGGCGGCCAGGGGGGCTTCGGCACTTCGAGCGGCGGCTTCCGCGGGTACGGCGGACCGACCCGCGGCCGGGATGTGGTGGCGTCGGCCACGATCGACTTCCTCACCGCCACCAAGGGCGACACCATCACCCTGCAGACGCAGGACGGTCGCCCGATCAAGGTGAAGATCCCGGCCGGCGTCGCCGACGGGCAGAAGATCAAGCTGCGCGGCAAGGGCCAGCCGAGTCCGGACGGCGGCGAGACGGGCGACATCGTTCTCACCGTGTCGGTGCGGCGGCACCCCGTGTTCGAGCGTGACGGGTTGAACCTGCGCGTGAACGTTCCGGTCACCTTCACCGAGGCGACACTCGGGGCGACGATCGAGGTGCCGACCCTCGGCGGCGAACCGGTGAAGTTGCGTGTAGCGCCGGGTACGCCGAGCGGTCGGGTGCTGCGGGTCAAGGGGCGCGGTGTTGTGACTCCGAAGGGCACCGGCGACTTGCTCGCCGAGGTCCAGGTGGCGGTTCCGTCGCACCTGTCGAAGGAGGCCGAGGAGAAGTTGCACGAATTCGAGGCCGCACTGCCGAAGGAGAACCCGCGGAGCGACCTGCTTGCGCGGGCCAGGGGGTAGTCATGGACGAGGATTCGCCGGTGTTCGTCATCTCGATGGCGGCCGAGCTGGCCGGGATGCACCCGCAGACGCTGCGGCAGTACGACCGGCTCGGCCTGGTGCGTCCCGGGCGCACCGCCGGGAAGTCCCGCCGTTACTCGGTTCGCGACGTGTCGCGGCTGCGGGAGGTCGCCCAGCTGAGCGCTGAAGGCGTGAGCCTGGAAGGCATCCGACGTATCCTCGACCTCGAGGACGCGGTGGCTGGCCTCCGCGGCCGGGTCGCGGAGCTCGAGACGGCGCTCGCCGACGAACTGCTCAACCGCCCCGGCCGTCGCGTCTTCGCGGCCGGCTCTGAGGGTGACGTGGTCTCGATGCGGGCCGGCACGCGCATCCGCCGCTCCAACCAGGTCGTCATCTGGCGCCCCCTCGACCACTAACCTTCCTCCGCGAACCCGCAGTTGTTGGGTCTATAACGCCCGGATAACCCCAACGAGTGCGTTTTCGGCGAGCTGGGTGGGGGGAGCGGGTAGCGTGAGCGGGTGAGGGAATTCGACTTTGGGCAGCTGCGACGTCGCCCGGACGTCGAGGCCGAGAACCTGCACGCTGTCGACGCCAGTGACCGGCTCATCCTCGACCAGGCCGGCGACGCCCTCGCTGCAGCCGGCCCCGGGGATGTCGTCGTGCTCGAGGATCACTACGGCGCACTCACCCTCGGCGCCGCCGCGTTGCACGGCGCCCGCGGCATCCGGGTGCACCAGGACGCCCTCTCCGGTGAACGAGCGTTGTCCGCGAACGCAGCGGATGCCGGGCTCACCGGCGTCTACCGGTCGGCGGACCTCGGTCCCGACCTCCTCACCGGTGCGCGGGTGGTGCTCCTGCAGCTTCCGCGCAGCCTGGCCGCCATGGACGAACTGGCCGGCAGCATCGCCGCCTTCGCGTCGCCGGACGTGCGGGTGTTCGCCGGCGGGCGGATCAAGCACATGACCACCGCCATGAACGAGGTCCTCGGCCGGTACTTCGGTGACCTGCAGGTGTCACGCGCCCGGCAGAAGTCGCGGGTGCTGATCGCGTCGAGGCCCCTGACCGCGGCGAACGCCCCCGCAGCGGATGCCGCCTGGCCTCGCCGCCAGTTCCACGACGACCTCGGCCTCTGGGTCTGCGCGCACGGCGCAGCATTCGCCGGAACGACCCTCGATATCGGCACCCGGTATCTGCTGGGATTCCTGGACCGGATGAAGCCGGACGCCGCATCCGCCATCGATCTCGGCTGCGGCACCGGAGTGCTCGCGGCCGCACTCGCCATGCGCCGGCCCGACATCCGGGTGATCGCGACCGACCAGTCGGCTGCGGCGGTTGCCTCGGCCCGGGCGACGCAAGAAGCGAACGGGGTCGCCGATCGGGTCAGCATGCTGCGAGACGACGCCCTCTCCGCGCAGCCCGACGCCTCGGCCGAGTTGATCCTGCTCAACCCGCCCTTCCACATCGGGTCGTCGGTGCACGCCGGGATCGCCCTCAAGCTGTTCGAGGACGCCGCCCGCGTGCTGGGCCCCGATGGGGAGCTGTGGACGGTGTGGAACACGCACCTCGGCTACCGATCCGCGCTCAGCCGTACGGTGGGCCCGACCCGCCAGGTGGGCCGTAACCCGAAGTTCACCGTGACCGTGTCCACCCGCCGCTGACCGGCACCGGCGCGGGCGCGGAACTGCCGGCGTTACCCAATCGTTGCGTTAACTAGGTGACCACAAGCTGCTAGGGTTGCTGCCAAATGCCATCCGCACCGAAGCCGCCGACGACAGCGCGTAATCCTGGCTCCCAAAGCGCCCTGCGCCAGCTCAACCAGCAGCGCATCATTGACGTGCTCCGCGGGACGGGACCGTCCACCCAGGCCGAACTCTCCCGCCACACCGGGCTGTCGACGGCGACCGTGTCGAACATCGTGAAGCTGCTCGTGGCCGCGAAACTGGTGGACGTCGCGCCGACCACGAGTTCTGGACGACGCGCGTCGTCGGTGCGGCTGGCCGACAACGGAGCGATCGCCGTCGGCATCGATTTCGGCCGCCGGCACCTGCGCATCGTCCTGGCCACCGTCGGCTACACGGTCATCGCCGAAGAATTCGTTGAGCTTCCCCTCGGCCACCGGGCGGAGGAGGGCATCGACCGGGCCTCGACCCTGCTGGGCGAGTTGCTGGTGAGAGCCCAGGTGCAGCCCGCCGCGGTGATCGGAATCGGGGTGGGTATCCCGGGTCCGATCGACGGCCGCGACGGTACTGTGGTGCAGGGCGCCATTCTGCCGGAGTGGGTGGGGATCGACCTGCGCAGCCTCGAGGACCGGTTGCATTTCCCGGTGTTGTTCGACAACGATGCCAACCTCGGCGCCCTGGCCGAGGTCACCTGGGGGCCGCACCACCGCGTCAACCAGCTGGTGTTCGTCAAGATCGGCACCGGAATCGGGGCGGGTCTGATCCTCAATGGGCGGGGCTACCGCGGCTTCTTCGGGGTAACCGGGGAGATCGGCCACGGAACGGCCATCGATCACGGCCTGGTCTGCCATTGCGGCAACCGCGGATGCCTGGAGACCGTTGCCTCGACCTCGGTGATGATGGACCTGCTCAGCCGGGGAAAGAAATCCCGGGTCACAACCGCGGACATCGTCCGGAATGCGCTGAACGGTGATTCGGCCACTCTCCGGGTACTCGAGGACGCCGGCGTCGCCATCGGACGCACCCTCGCCGGCGTGGCGAACCTCATCAACCCGGAGGTCATCGTCGTCGGCGGCCCGCTCGCGGGGCTCGGCGACCTTCTCCTCGCCCCGATCTCCCGGGGCCTGCTGCGGCACGCCGTGCCCGTCGTCGGCGAATCGACGACCCTCGCCATGTCGTCCCTGGGTGACCGGGCCGAAGCCCTCGGTGCTGCGGCGCTGGTCTTGCGGCAACCGCGGTTGCACGGAGCCGCACGCGGATCCGTTGACGACAGGAGCCTCACGCCCGCCTGACATCGGGCTGGACCTCATCTGCACCCCGTACGACGGATGCCCCTCGTTACCGAGTCGTTACCCAGTTGTTACCGCCTCGCTGCGTTCACCGTTTGACGACAATGCCGCCGACAGGGTTGAATTCATTACCGGGCCGGTGGCCCCCGACGAGACAAGGTAGTCAGACGTTGTCCAATCAACCAGTAATCCTCGAGATGCGATCCATCACGAAGGAGTTCCCGGGCGTCAAAGCGCTCGACAACGTCTCGCTGCAGGTGCGGGCGGACGAGATCCACGCGATCTGCGGGGAGAACGGCGCCGGGAAGTCGACGCTGATGAAGGTGCTCTCCGGTGTGTACCCCTACGGCACATACCAGGGCGACATCATCTTCCAGGGCAGTGAATCCCGGTTCAAGGACATCAGGTCCAGTGAGCACGCGGGAATCGTGATCATCCACCAGGAACTGGCCCTGATCCCGGAACTCTCAATCACCGAGAACATCTTCCTGGGCAATGAGCCGATGAAATTCGGCGCGATCGACTGGGTGTCGGCCAAGAAACGGGCCATCGAGCTGTTGGCGCGGGTGGGTCTCCGCGACGACCCTGACACGGCGATCAAGAACATCGGCGTGGGAAAGCAGCAGCTCGTCGAGATCGCCAAGGCGCTCAACAAGTCGGTCAAGCTGCTCATCCTCGATGAGCCGACGGCCGCGTTGAATGAGAACGATTCCCAGCACCTGCTCGACCTGATCCGCGGCCTCAAGGGCAGGGGAGTCAGCTCGATCATGATCTCGCACAAACTCAACGAGATCGAGCAGGTCGCCGACTCGATCACCATCATCCGTGACGGCAAGTCGATTGAGACGCTCGACGTCAAAGCGGATGGCGTCAATGAGGATCGGATCATCCGCGGCATGGTCGGCCGCACCCTCGAGAACCGGTTCCACGAACGGGAATCCGTGATCGGCGACGTGTTCTTCGAGGTGAAGAACTGGACGGTCCAGCATCCGCTCGTCGCGGAGCGCCTCGTGGTCAAGAACTCGAGCTTCACGGTGCGGCGAGGCGAAGTCGTCGGCTTCGCGGGGCTGATGGGGGCGGGCCGGACCGAGCTCGCGATGAGCATCTTCGGCCGGTCGTACGGCAACTACATCTCCGGCCAGATCTTCAAGGACGGCAAGGAGATACAGGTGCGGAACGTGAACGACGCCATCGACCACGGTCTTGCGTACGTGAGCGAGGACCGGAAGGCCCTGGGCCTGAACCTGCTCGACGACATCAAGCGGTCGGTGGTGTCGGCGAAGCTCTCCAAGATCTCGACCGCCTCTGTCGTTGACGTGGTCAAGGAGCACCACGCCGCGGAGGCCTACCGGAAGAGCCTCCGGATCAAGACTCCGACGGTCGACGACGGCGTCAACACCCTCTCCGGCGGCAACCAGCAGAAGGTGGTGCTGGCCAAGTGGATGTTCACCGACCCCGACCTGCTGATCCTGGACGAGCCCACGCGCGGCATCGACGTCGGGGCGAAGTCGGAGATCTACGGAATCATCCGCGACCTTGCCGCGCAGGGCAAAGGGATCATCATGATCTCCTCCGAGCTGCCGGAGCTGTTGGGTGTGTCAGACCGGATCTACACGATCTTCGAGGGCGCCATCACGAACGACATTCCGATCGACCAGGCAGATCCGGAGTCAGTAATGCGAAGCATGACCTCCGCTAAGAGGAAAGTTGGCCAACCATGACTGCAGTGACCGAAAAAAAGGAATCCCGGGGCTTCTTCCATGATCTGGGCAAGATGTTCGGTGGTGGCCAGTCGAGCGGTCGCCAGGTCGGCATCCTGGGTGCCCTGGTCGTCATCATCCTGCTCTTCCAGGTGCTGACGGGGGGGCTGACCCTCGACCCCGGGAACCTGATCAACCTGATCAACCAGAACGCCTACGTGCTGATCCTCGCGATCGGCATGGTCATGGTGATCATCGCCGGCCACATCGACCTCTCGGTGGGATCGGTGGCCGCTTTCACCGGCATCATCGTCGCGACGTCGATGAACAGCTGGCACTTCCCCTGGCCGGTCGCCATCCTGCTCGGCATCGTCATCGGGGTGCTGATCGGCGCCTGGCAGGGCTTCTGGGTCGCGTACGTCGGCGTGCCGGCCTTCATCGTCACGCTGGCCGGCATGCTCATTTTCCGCGGCGGCAACCAGTTCTTCGGCAACTCCGCCACGGTGCCGGTACCGGACGCCTACACCTTCATCGGCGGTGGCTACCTGCCCGACTTCGGGCCCGACTTCGGATTCAGTAACCCGACCCTGATCCTGGGGCTCATCATCGCCGTCGCGGTCATCTACGGCGAATGGCGGGAGCGGCGCACCCAAACCGAGATGGGGTCGGAGAAGGCCCCTCTCTGGGTGAGCGTTGTGAAAGTCGTGATCCTCGATGCCATCGTCATCTACGCGACCATCCTGTTTGCGAGCGGCCGAGTCGGCACCAGCTTCCCGGTCTCCGGCATCATCCTCGGTGTTCTCGTGCTGGTGTACTCGTTCGTCACCAAGAGCACGACGCTCGGCCGCCACATCTACGCGGTCGGCGGTAACTGGCACGCAGCGGAACTGTCGGGCGTGAACATCCGTCGGGTCAACTTCTTCGTGATGTTGAACATGTCGGTCCTCGCCGCCGTCGCCGGAATGCTCGCCGTGGCGCGTTCGGTGGCTTCCGGGCCCGGTGACGGCGTCGGCTGGGAACTCGATGCGATCGCCGCTGTCTTCATCGGTGGCGCCGCGGTCGCCGGCGGTATCGGAACCATCGTCGGGTCCATCGTCGGTGGTCTTGTCATCGCCGTCCTGAACAACGGCCTGCAACTGCTCGGTGTCGGAGTCGACCGGGTGCAGATCATCAAGGGCCTGGTCTTGCTGGTCGCCGTCGGCATCGACGTCTACAGCAAGAAGCAAGGCCGGCCGTCGCTGATCGGACGGTTCAACCGTAACCGTGGAGCGGCCGAACCGATCGATCGCCCGACGGTGGCACCCACCGATCGCGCGGAGGAGTCAGCCCGGCCGCAGTCCACCACGCCGAACCGGTGATTCTCTCCCAAGCCCCTGGAACGCAGCCGTATCCAGGTCCCCCGCACCACAGAAACGATAGGAACTACATCCCATGAGAAAGAAAGCACTCGCGACCCTGGCCGTCGCCGGCGTGGCATTGATGGCCCTGTCGGGCTGCTCCGCCCGTGGCGGATCGACCGGCGGCTCCACCGAGGCTGCGGCCGGCTTCAAGTCAGGTTCGGTCATCGGCGTTGCCCTTCCCGACAAGACCAGTGAGAACTGGGTTCTGGCGGGCAAGCTCTTCGAAGACGGACTGAAGAAGGCCGGATACACGGCTGACGTCCAGTACGCCGCCGCGACCAACACCGTCGCCGACCAGCAGAACCAGATCGGCTCGATGGTCACCAAGGGCGCGAAGGTGATCATCATCGGAGCCAAGGATGGTGGCCAGCTCTCCTCGCAGGTGAAGACGGCGCACGACGGTGGCGCCACCGTCATCGCCTATGACCGGTTGATCCTCAACACCAAGGACGTCGATTACTACGTCGCGTACGACAACGAGAAGGTCGGTGAACTGCAGGGGCAGGCGCTCCTGGACGGCATGAAGGCCAAGTTCCCCGACGCGAAGACATACAACATCGAGCTCTTCTCCGGGTCGTCCGACGACGCGAACGCGCCGGTGTTCTTCAACGGCGCGATGAAGGTCCTGAAGCCGAAGATCGACGACGGCACCGTGAAGGTGGTCTCAGGCCAGACCGACATCAAGCAGACGGCGACCGCCGGCTGGCTGGCCCAGAATGCGCAGACCCGGATGGACACCCTGCTGGCCGGTAACTACACCTCGGCGGAGTTGAACGGCGTGCTTTCGCCGAACGACACCCTCGCGCGCGCCATCATCACCTCCGTCAAGGCGGCCGGTAAGCCCATCCCGGTCGTGACCGGCCAGGACTCCGAGGCCGAGTCGGTCAAGTCGATCATGGCCGGTGAGCAGTACTCCACCATCAACAAGGACACGCGCAAGCTCGTCGAGCAGTCGATCCAGATGGTGAAGGACCTGGCCGCCGGCAAGAAAATCGAGACCAACAGCACCGACTACAACAACGGTGTCAAGGTCGTTCCCACGTTCCTGCTGCCCCCGCAGCTGGTCACGAAGGAGAACGCAGCGGAATCCTACGCCAACGACCCCAACCTGGAGCCGCTCACGAAGTAGCACCGCTCTCACGCACGACCACAACCGACCCCCGCGACTTGCGGGGGTCGGTTGCTGTTTCGGACCTCGCTGCGTAAAATTGAGTCACCACGGCTCAACTTTGGAGGAAACCCTATGCAAGCTGGCCAGCAGCCGCCGCAGGACGAGGCCAAGAGCGCTCTCGAGCAGTACGGCATCAACCTCACCGAGATCGCCAAGAGCGGCAAACTCGACCCCGTCATCGGCCGCGACGCCGAGATCCGGCGGGTCAGCCAGGTATTGACCCGGCGCACCAAGAACAATCCGGTGCTGATCGGCGAGCCAGGGGTGGGAAAGACCGCGGTCGTGGAGGGTCTGGCCCAGCGCATCGTCGCCGGGGACGTGGCGGAGTCGCTGAAGGGCAAGCAGCTGGTGTCGCTCGACCTGGCCGCCCTGGTCGCCGGCGCGAAGTACCGTGGCGAATTCGAAGAACGCCTCAAGGCCGTGCTCAAGGAGATCAACGACGCCGAGGGCCAGATCATCACCTTCGTCGACGAGCTGCACACCCTGATGGGCGCCGGCGGCGGTGAAGGTTCCGTTGCCGCCTCCAATATGCTCAAGCCGATGCTGGCCCGTGGTGAGTTGCGGCTGATCGGCGCCACGACGCTCAACGAATACCGCGAGTTCATCGAGAAGGACGCCGCCCTGGAGCGGCGGTTCCAGCAGGTGTTCGTCGGCGAGCCCTCGGTCGAGGACACCGTCGCCATCCTGCGCGGGCTCAAGGAGCGTTACGAGGCTCACCACAAGGTGTCGATCGCCGACTCTGCGCTGGTGGCCGCGGCATCCCTCTCCAACCGCTACATCACCGCCCGCCAGCTGCCCGACAAGGCGATCGACCTGATCGACGAGGCCGCCAGCCGGCTGCGGATGGAGATCGACTCCGCCCCGGTCGAGATCGACGAGCTGCGCCGCGGCGTCGAACGGTTGCGAATCGAAGAGCTCGCCCTGAAAAAGGAGAAGGACGACGCGTCGAAGGAGCGGCTGGCGAAGCTTCGGGAGGTGCTCGCCGAGCGTGAGGAGACCCTGGCCGAACTGCAGGAGCGTTGGGACCGGGAACGCGGGTCGCTCAACCGCGTCGGAGAGCTCAAGAAGCAACTCGACGAGTTGCGGATGCGACGTGACCGCGCCATGAGGGAAGCCGACTACCAGGAGGTGTCACGCCTCGAATACGAGGTGATCCCGCCGATCCAGCGGGAGATCGAAGCCGCCGAACGCGCCGAAGAAGCGCCGGAGGAGGAGCGGATGGTCAACGACCAGGTCAAGGCCGAGGACATCGCCGCCGTCGTCGCCGCCTGGACCGGAATCCCGGTGGGGCGCCTGCTGCAGGGCGAGACGGAGAAGCTGCTGCACCTGGAAGCCGAACTGGCTCACCGGCTCATCGGCCAGAAGCCGGCAGTGCGCGCCGTCGCCGACGCGGTGCGCCGCAGTCGGGCCGGGATCTCTGATCCTGGCCGGCCCACCGGTTCCTTCATGTTCCTCGGGCCGACAGGTGTCGGCAAGACCGAGCTGGCCAAGGCGCTCGCCGAGTTCCTGTTCGACGACGAGAAAGCGATGATCCGGATCGACATGAGCGAGTACGGCGAGAAATTCTCCGTGTCCCGCCTCGTCGGGGCCCCTCCAGGCTACATCGGTTATGAGCAGGGCGGGCAGTTGACCGAGGCGGTGCGACGCCGGCCGTATTCCGTGGTCCTGTTCGACGAGGTCGAGAAGGCGCACCCTGAGGTGTTTGATGTGCTGCTCCAGGTGCTTGATGACGGACGGCTGACCGACGGCCAAGGGCGCACGGTGGACTTCCGCAACACGATCCTGGTGCTCACCTCCAACCTCGGATCCCACTTCCTGATCGACTCGACACTGAGCCAGGCCGAGAAGGAGGAAGCCGTGCAGCAGCTGGTCCGGCAGGCGTTCAAGCCGGAGTTCGTCAACCGGCTGGACGACATCGTGGTGTTCTCGCCGCTCTCGACCGACGACCTCGGCCAGATCGTCGAGCTCTACATCGACCGGCTGCAGACCCGGCTCGGTGACCGGCGGCTCCAGTTGGCGGTCACTCCCGACGCCCGGCGCTGGCTGGCCGAGCGCGGTTACGACCCCAACTACGGCGCACGGCCGCTCCGCCGGCTGATGCAGCAGCAGATCGACGACAAACTGGCCACGGCGATCCTCGACGGCAGCGTGCGCGACGGCGCCACCGTCCTGGTTGGCCTCGCGGCCGACGGCGAGGGACTCACGGTCGACGCGACGGCACCGGTACTGGACGAGGTCTGACCGGCCGCGCGGGCCGCAAGGTGTCCGGCATGAGACTCACCGCCTGGGCGCGCAGCGTTGGCGCGCAACCACGGGTTCTGCTCGCTGCGAAGACGGCTTTCGCGGCGAGCCTGGCCTGGTTCCTGGCGCCGCTCATTCCGTTGGCCAACGCCGACTACTCCTACTACGCACCCCTCGGCGCGGTCGTCAGCATGTACCCGACGCTCGTACGCTCGGCGCGGACCGGCGTGCAGGCGCTGGTGGGACTCGCGCTGGGGGCCGGGATCGCGTTCCTGACGCTCGGCCTCGAGGTGCCGCGGGTGGTCGGCATCGCCATCGTGGTGGGTGTCGGTGTGCTGCTCGCGGGGGTGCGGTTCCTGGGTGAAGGCCGCAACTGGGTGCCCATCACCGGTCTGTTCGTGCTCCTGATCGGGGGCGTCAACGCCGACGATTATTCGATCAACTACCTGGTTCACATGGTGCTGGGAGTGGTGGTCGGGGTATTGGTGACGGTGCTCATCGCGCCGCCGCTCTACCTGCAGCGGGCGGAGGTGCAACTGAATCAGCTGCGGGACAAGGTCGCCGACCACCTCCGTGACCTCGCATCGGCACTGCGCGCGGAACCCGAGAGCGAACGCGACTGGGTGGCCGACGTCACCGCGCTTGAGGACACCAGTGTCGATGTGCGCGGGGCGGTGTCGCAAGCCGACGAGAGTCGGCGGGGGAACCCGCGCGGGCGCCGGACCCAGGGCCAGAGTGACGAGAACTACCGGCGGCTGCGGGCGCTGGAGCGCTCCCTGTTCTACGTGCGTGACCTGACGGATGTCCTCGGCGCCTTCGAGCCGCTCGGCCACCACGAGGACGACCAGCGTCGGGGCGGGCCGGCCGGGAACCAGCAGGCGGCGCCGGAGATGCAGCACGAACTCCCCGCGGCCATCATCGCCGTGGCGGACCTGGTCGCCAGCCCGGTCGAAAGCGAAGACTCACCCGACCAGCTCGGGACGGCGGAGAGGGCACTGGACGACTTGAGCCGGGCACTCGACCGGCGCGCCGACGGACGGCCGTCATCCGTTTCCGTTGCTGTCACCGCAGCCGTGAGCCTGCAGCGGATCGTCGAGTCAGCCCGCCCGTTCGTGGCGAACCCGGACCAGAAGGAGACGCCATGAGCGGACCGTCAACCGCCGACCTGGACACCTGGCTGGAGGGCGTCGACTACCCGGTCTTCGTGGTCACGGTGCACCATGGCGGGCGGAGCGACGGATGCCTGGTCGGCTTCGCGACGCAGGCCAGCATCAATCCGCCGCGGCTTCTGGTCTGCCTCTCCACGGCGAACCGCACGTACGAACTGGCACGACAGGCCGAGACGCTGGCCGTGCACCTGCTCGACGCGGGGCACCGTGATCTCGCCGAACTGTTCGGGGGGACCACCGGCGATCAGATCGACAAATTCTCGCGGTGTCGCTGGGAACCCGGACCGCAGGGACTGCCGTTGCTGTCAGACAGCGCGGGTTGGATGATCGGCACCGTGCTCACGCAGGTTCCGCTCGGCGACCATGTCGGCTTTCTCCTGGCACCTGTGCAGATCTCGAATCGGCCACGCACGGATACCCGCCGAGTCCTGACCTACCAGCAGGCCAGGACCATTGCTCCCGGGCATCCGGCCTAGAGGAACAGCGACAGCAGCAGCACGAACAGCACGCCGACCACGGAGATCACTGTCTCCATCACCGACCAGGTCTTGATGGTCTGCCCGACGGTGAGGCCGAAATACTCCTTCACCAGCCAGAAGCCGGCGTCGTTCACGTGGGAGAAGAACAGCGAACCGGCCCCGACCGCGAGCACAACGAGCGCCAGCTGGGTGGGCGGGAGACCGGCTGCCACCGGGGCGACGATTCCGGCCGCGGTGACGGTGGCGACCGTCGCCGATCCGGTGGCGAGGCGGATCAGGACGGCGACGATCCAGCCCAGCAGCAGGGCGGACAGGCTCGCCGCCACCGCGATCTTGGCGATCGCCGTTCCGGTGCCGCCGTCGACGAGTACCTGCTTGAAACCGCCGCCGGCGCCGACGATGAAGACGATTCCGGCGATGGGAGCGAGGGACTGCCCGATCTTCTTGGTGAGCACGCTGGCCGAGAATCCGACGGTGGTGCCGAACGTCACCATGGCCAGCAGCACGGCGAACAGGAGAGCGAACACCGGGTCACCGATGAAGTCGAGGAACGGCCGCAGCGGGGCTTTCGGGTCCAGCCAGATGTCCGCGGCGGCCTTGATCAACATCAAGACCAGCGGCGAGAGGATGGTCACGAGGGTGACGGCGAACGTGGGGCTGCGCTTCGCATCCGGGTCCTGCGCCGTGCCCGCGAGTTCGGTGCGGGCCTGGGTGCTCGCGCGGGTGCGGGTGCTGGTGCCGTTCGCGTTGCCGCCGGGACCGCGCCCGCCCCGATCGTCGTCACCGTCGCGTCCTCCGCTGCTGACGGCCAGGGCGGTCCCGCCCGCGCCGACCGGCACCCAGCGTGCGGCGAGCCGACCGAACAACGGGCCGGCGATCACAACGGTGGGGATGGCGATCACCAGGCCCAGTGCCAGGGTGATTCCGACGTTGGCATGCAGGATCCCGATCGCGGCGAGCGGCCCCGGGTGCGGCGGAACGAAGCCGTGAAGCACCGACAGGCCGGCCAGGGCCGGGATGCCAAGCAGCATCGCGGGGCCCTTCGAGCGGCGCACGGCCAGCATGACCACGGGAATCAGCAGCACCAGGCCGATCTCGAAGAACATCGGGATGCCGATGATCCCCGCGATCAAGGCCATCTTCCAGGGAAGGGTGGCGGGACGCCCGCGCAGCAGCGTGTTGACCACGATGTCCGCCCCGCCGGAGTCAGCGAGCAATTTGCCGAGCATCGCACCGAGGGCGATCAAAATCCCGACGTAACCCAGTACCCCGCCGACGCCGGCCTCGAACGACGCCGTCACCTTGTCGAGCGCGACTCCCGACGCGATCCCGACGAACAGGGCGCCGATGGTGAGCGCGAGGAAGGCGTGCAGCTTAAGTGCAACGATCAGGACGACGACGATGGCGATTCCGATGACGGCGACGATCAGGACCTGGGTATCGTGGCCGCTCCACGGCTCGTCAACAGGATTCGTGGCTGCGTGCGGAGCCAGCCGCGTGAGGCCCGCGGAAAGGTGTTCGAGGACGTTCATGGCGCGTTCCGTTCCGCCGGGTCGTCGAGGCCCAGCTTGTCGAGGATGTTCTGTGCGATGACGCGAGGAGCCGGGGTGATGTCCACCCGAACCGCCGGCTCGTCTGCGTCAGGCTCCTGCAGTGCGTCAAACTGGCTGTCGAGCAGCCCGGTCGGCATGAAGTGGCCCTTCCGGGAGGCGAGCCGATTGGCGATGAGTGCCTTGTCGCCGGCGAGGTAGACGAATTCGACACCGGATCCGCGCCGGTTCAGCACCTCGCGGTAGGCCCGTTTCAAGGCGGAGCAGGTGATCACGCCGTTCTCGCCGGCGTCCTGCCGGCTCTCGATCCAGTCGGCCACCTTCTCCAGCCACGGAGCCCGGTCGGCATCGTCCAGCGGATGCCCGGAGGCCATCTTCTCGACATTGGCCTTCGGGTGCAGCGTGTCGCCTTCTTCGTAGGCCCAGCCCAATCGGTCGGTGAGGATTTCGGCCACGGTCGTTTTGCCGCAGCCGGACACGCCCATCAATACCAGCACCAGTGGTCGTTCGATGATCTCGTGGCCGTCGTCGCCCATGCCTCCATAGTGCCCCCGTTCGAATGAATGTGAGGGACGGGATCGGACCGAATCCGAAGCGGCGCCGAAGAGGAATGCCGATCAGGCATAGGGTCGAACCATGCGTGCAACAGTGATTTACGGAGAACGTGACATCCGCTTGGAAGAAGTACCGGACCCGACCCTCAGCACCGGTGGCGACGCCATCGTTCGTGTGGTCGCCGCCTGCGTGTGCGGTTCGGACCTCTGGCCGTATCGCGGAATCGCGCCGACCACGCATCCGCACCGGATCGGACACGAATTCGTCGGGGTGGTTGAAGAGGTGGGCCAGAACGTGGCCCGGATCAGCGTGGGCGACTTCGTCATCGCGCCGTTCTACGACTGCGACAACACCTGCGTCAACTGCCGTAACGGCGTGACCACCTCGTGCCTGCACGGTGGCTGGTGGGGCTCGGACGACACCCTCGGCGGGTTCGCAGACGGCGCCCAGGGCGAACGCGTGCGGGTGCCGCACGCCGACGGGACCCTGGTTGCCACCCCCGGCCAGCCGGACGATGCACTGGTACCGAGCCTGCTGACCCTCGCCGACGTGATGGGAACCGGGCACCACGCGGCAGTCTCGGCCGGCGTGACTGCCGGAAGCACCGTCGTCGTGGTCGGCGACGGTGCGGTGGGCCTATGCGCGGTCCTGGCCAGCAAGCGGCTGGGCGCCTCCCGCATCGTCGCGATGTCGCGGCACGCCGACCGGCAGGTTCTCGCCCGGGAATTCGGCGCGACGGACATCGTGGAAGAGCGCGGGGACGCCGGCGTCGACCGGGTCCTGGAGCTGTTCGACGGGATCGGGGCTGACTGCGTCCTCGAGTGCGTCGGCACCAAGGAGTCGATGGACCAGGCCATCCGCTCCACCCGGCCCGGCGGCATGGTCGGCTACGTCGGCGTGCCGAACGGCGGCCCTGAGCTTCCGGTACGCCCGCTGTTCAACCGCAATGTGGGAGTGAACGGCGGTGTCGCACCGGTGCGCGGCTACATCGAGGAGCTGTTGCCTGAGGTGCTCTCCGGGGCCATCGACCCCGGGCGCGTGTTCGACCTGGAGCTGCCCCTGGCCGGCGTGGCCGACGCCTACGCCGCCATGGACGAGCGCCGCGCGATCAAGGTGCTGCTGCGGCCGTAACGCCGCTCGGGCTTAGTCGTTGACGAGCACCAGCTCGTCGAGCGGCTTGCGGGTGCGCGGCGCTGATTCCCGTTCAAGCAGCTCGGTGGAAAGCGATTCCACGTCGGCGAGCACACCGAGCGCGGTGACCGACACCACCGAGTAGTTATCCGGCAGCTGGAACGCCGTGGCGATCTCTGCCGCGTCGAAGCCACCCATCTGGTGGGTGTGCAGGCCCTCGTGCTGCGCCTGGATCGACAGGTGCGCGACAGCCTGGCCGAGGTCGTAACGTGCCCAGGGGTTCTCGCGCTCGCCCGGGAGCGGGAGTACCGCGACATTGGCGATCAAGACGGATGCGGAGTCTGCCCAGGCCTGGTTGAAGCCGATCATCGCGTCGTGGATCTTCGTGAAGCTCGCCGAACCACGGCGGGCGATGATGTAGCGCGACGGCTGGCCGTTGCTGCCGGAGGGCGACCACCGGGCCGCTTCGAGCACGGTGGTCAGGGTCGCCTCGTCAATGACCGCGGTGCGGTCGAACCCGCGCGGGCTCCAACGCTCGGCCAGGATCGGAATGAGTGGAGCGTCGGTGTCCGCGGCGCGGCTGAGGGTATCGGTAATCAAAGTCATGGGGTCGTGGTCTTTCCCGTTCGGATCATGGTGACGGGACGCCGCTGGCCCATCGGTGTCAACGCACCGGAGCCCCCACTATTCCATGTGCACGCATATTTGCGCGGCGGGTATCTCCCCACCGGAGAGGTCAGCCGGTGAGCCGGTCGCGCACCTGCCTGCGCATCACCTTGCCGATCAGGGACTTGGGGAGGTCATCCATGGCAACCACCCGCCGTGGCACCTTGTACGCGGCCAGGTGTGAACGGCAGTAGGTACGGAGTGCTTCCGCATCGAGCGACGCGCCCTCTCGCAGCACCACCGCCGCTGTGACGTCTTCCCCTCCCGCAGCGCTGGCGAGTCCGACCACAGCCGCCTCCGCCACGTCCGGGTGGGCGATCAGGACCTCCTCGACCTCGGACGGCGCCACATTGAACCCACCCGTGACGATGAGCTCCTTGAGGCGGTCGACGATGGTGATGAAACCATCCGCTGACACCCGCACGATGTCGCCGGTGCGCAGCCAACCGTCCTCGAGCAGCACCTGCGCGGTCTCGTCGGGTCGCTTCCAGTAGCCGGAGAACACCTGTGGGCCGCGCACCAGCAGCTCGCCCTCTTCGTCGATGCCACGCTCGATCGACGTGTCGCCCGGGTCGACGACCCGGATGTCCGTGCTCGGGAACGGCACGCCGACGGTGCCGGGGCGGCGCGTCGGTCCGATCGGGTTGCCGGCGGCGATCGGTGAGGTCTCGGTCATGCCGTAGCCCTCGACGAGCAGCCCCCCGGTGGCCTCCTCCCAGCGCTCTACCGTGGCAACCGGCAGGTTCATCGCCCCCGAGATCGCGAAGCGGATGCTGCGGAGGCTCACCCGGCGGGCCGCGGCGGCGCGGACCAGTCGGTCATAGATCGGGGGAACCGCGGGAAGAAAGGTCGGCGGAATCCGGCGCGCGGCATCCAGCACCAGCCTCTCGTCGAACTTGGGGAACAGCACCAGCCGCGCTCCGATGCTCATCGCGAAACTGAGGCACAGGGTGAGGCCGTAGGCGTGGAACATGGGCAACACCCCGTAGAACACTTCGTGGCCACGGGTGAGGCCCGGCACCCAGGCTTCGCCCTGCACGCAGTTCGCCCGCAGGTTGTAATGGCTGAGGATCGCGCCCTTCGGGCTGCCGGTCGTGCCGCTCGTGTACTGCAGTACCGCGGTGTCGTCGATCTCGGGGCGGGGGTGCCTGGCCCTGAGCCTCCGGCCGCCGACCAGCGTCTCCCAGGCTACGCCGCCCTTCAGCCCCCGCGCCACGGTGAGGGAAGCCCGCGCAGTGCGGGCAGCGGCGACCGGGAGACGCAGCGCGATGCGCTTGCCGAGCGGCATCGCCCGGGTGATGTCGACGGTGACCACGGCATCCACTCGGACGTCGGCGGGGAAGTCGCGCACGGTGGCGTGCACCCTGTCCCACACGATCGCGACCCGGGCGCCGTGATCCTCGAACTGGTGCCGGAGCTCACGCGGGGTGTAGAGCGGATTGTGCAGAACCGCGATGGCACCGAGGCGGAGGATCGCGTAGAACGCCACGATGTGCTGTGGGCAGTTCGGAAGCACGATGGCCACCCGGTCGCCGGGCTTCACGCCCAGTTTGCGCAGCCCCTCAGCGGCCCGCAGGACCTGGTCGCCCAAGTCGGCGTATGTGGTCGGAGCGCCGAAGAAGTCCAGGGCGACGGCGGAGTGGTAGCGCTTGGTCGCGGCCTCGATCATATCCACCAGGGACTCGGTGGGCAGGGCGATGGTGTGCGGCACGCCCGGTGCGTAGTGGGCAAGCCACGGTTTGCCGTCAAAGTCGCTCATGAGTGCCTCCCTTCACGACTCCACGCTACCGAAACGGCGGCAGGCTAGCGCCGTGGCGGGCGCGACCAGCCGTTGAGGGCGCGCCGACCGGTCTCAGGCGCCCAGTTCACGGATGACCGCAGCCACGAAGGCATCGATGTCTTCCTCGGTGGTGTCGAAACCGCACATCCACCGCACCTCACCGGTGGCCGGATTCCAGTCGTAGAAACGGAAGCTCTCGCGCAGGCGGTCGGCGACACCGGGCGGCAGCACCGCGAAGATCGCGTTGGACTGGGTGGGCTGGCTGAACGACAGCCCGGTGATCGTGCCGGCCGCGATCGCGTCCTCGAGGGCGCTGCGCAGCCGGGCGGCCATGGCGTTGGCGTGGCTCGCGTTCCGCAGCCACAGGTCACCCTCGAGGAGAGCGATGAACTGGGCCGAGATGAAGCGCATCTTCGACGACAGCTGCATGTTCAGCTTGCGCAGGTAGGTGAGGCCCTCTGAGGACCCCGGGTTCAGCACCAGCACGCATTCGCCGAGCATCAGGCCGTTCTTGGTGCCGCCGAAGCTCAGCACGTCGACACCGGCGTCGCGGGTGAACGCACGCAGCGGCACCCCCAGGCTGGCCGCCGCGTTGGAGATGCGGGCGCCGTCCATGTGCAGGGTCATCCCGCGGGCGTGCACGTGGTCCGCGATTGCGGCCACCTCGTCGACCGTGTAGGCGGTACCGAGTTCCGTGGTCTGCGTGATCGACGCCACGAGCGGTTGGGCCCGGTGCTCGTCGCCCCAGCCCCAGGCTTCCTGGTCGATCAGCTCCGGGGTGAGCTTGCCGTCCGGTGTGGCGACGGGGAGCAGCTTGAAACCGCCCACCCGTTCCGGGGCACCGCCCTCGTCGGTGTGGATGTGCGCGGTGGACGTGGCGACGACCGCCCCCCAGCGGGGCAGCATCGACTGCAGGCCGATGACGTTCGCGCCGGTGCCGTTGAACACCGGGAACGCCTCGATGCCGTCGCCGAAGTGGGAGGCGAATACCTCCTGGAGGCGGGCGGTGTAGAGGTCCTCGCCGTACGCGACCTGGTGGGCGCCGTTGGCCCGGACGATGGCGTCGAGGATCTCGGGGTGGATGCCGGAGTAGTTGTCGGAGGCGAAGCCGCGGGATGCAAGGTCGTGGAGTTGGGTCACCCGTCGATTCTCTCACTGCACCGATCGCGGTCAGCCGTGGATCGCATCGCGGAAGCTCACGCAGGCTCCCATCCGCAGCAGCGAGTTCGAGTAGATGCGGGAGCCGAGCAGGGTCACCAGAAGCGTGGCAGCTAGCAGGATCACCAGCGACACCACGGGTTCCCACCAGGCGGCGGCGCCGAGGAACACCGCCGCCGTGACGGAGCCGACATCCTCCTGCCGGGACACCATCGATGCGGTGGCAGCGTAGGGCGCGGCGAGCAGCACGAATCCGAAGAGGAGGAACACGGCGAACCATGCGATCGACGCACCGACGTCGCCCAGTAGCGCTCGCTGGCCGGTGACCGCCATTCCGAGCGAGACCAGGATGCCGATCGCCACGATCTGCGCGAACGCCATCACGGTGTCGCCGACGATCTTCCCGGCCAGCAACGCTCGCACCGAAATCGCCGACATCAGGATCTCCACCACCTTGGTCTGGATTCCGGTCGACACCAGGAAAGCCTTGCTGCGGAGGCGCGCCAGGATCTCGCGGCATCCGGCACCGGGTTGGATTCGCGATTACGCTGAACGGGTGAGCCGCAGCCCCCATCCCGCCCGGCCCGCGCTCTCCCGCGACGTCGTCGTGCTCGGCGTGATCGCCTTCTTCGTCATGGTGGGCTTCGGTGTGGTGGTCCCGGTCCTGCCGGTATATGTGCGCACCTTCGGCGTCGGCTACCTCGAGGTCGGGGCGGTGCTGTCGGCTTTCGCGCTGATGCGGTTCGTGTTCAGCCCGTTCTGCGGCCGCCTGATCGACTGGGCCGGCGAACGGGCGGTGCTCTCGGCGGGCATCGGCATCGTAGCGATCTCGAGTGCGCTGGTCGGACTGGCCCACACCTATCCCGAGGTTCTCCTGCTCCGAGGCGCTGGTGGTATCGGCTCGGCGATGTTCTCGGTGGCGGCCATGACGCTGCTCCTGGGATCCACCACCTCAGCCAGCCGCGGCCGCGCGGTGGGCTTCTACCAGGGCGGGTTCCTGATCGGCGGCATGGCCGGCCCGGCGCTGGGCGGGGTGCTTGCGGCGATCTCGCTCACGGCGCCGTTCTTCTTCTACGCCGGCACGCTGGCGGTGGCCGGCACTGTCGGCGTGGTGCTCCTGGGGCCGAGGGTGCGGCAGTCAGCCGGGACCGGGGCGAGCACCCCGCCGACACCATTCCGTCTCGTGATCAGGGATCCCCGGTTCCGCGCGGCGTGCCTGGCGAACTTCGCCCAGGGCTGGACGTCGCTCGGGGTGCGTGGCGCGCTGGTGCCGGTGCTGGTCGTCGAGGTGATGCACGACCCGGCGTCGTGGACCGGAATCGCATTCGCGTGCGCGGCAGTGGCGCAGACCCTGGCCCTTGCGCCGGCCGGTACGTTCGTCGACACAATCGGCCGGAAGCCCGCGATCATCGGCGCCAGTGTCGTGGCCGCCGGGGCGATCCTCGCCGTCGCATTCGCGCCGAACGTCTGGGTGCTCACCCTGTTGATGTGCGTCTACGGGGTCGCGTCAGCGTTCCTCGGAACCGCGCCAGCGGCATCCGTCGGTGATGCGGCCGGCGGCGGGGGAGGCCGACCGGTGGCGGTGTTCTCGATGGCGTCCGACTTCGGTGCCATTCTCGGGCCGCTGGTCGCCGGGTGGCTGGCCCAGGTGGTCTCGTTCACCGCCGCGTTCGCGCTCGCCGCGGCATTCCTGCTGGTGGCCGGCGGGTACGCGTTTCGGATGCCGCGGGAGGCGCGGTTGGTCAGCGCGCCCCGCTCAGGAGAATGAGGGTGAGTCCAGCGCTCTGGCGTCGAGGTGGGGCTGTTCGTCCTGAATTATTCCAGCAACCCCGATGCGTGACGGCCCAGGTGGCGAGGAACTCCAGCAGGGCGGCGTCCGTGAGCCGAGATTCTCCTCAAGATTGAAGTTGGGGTACACGCCCCGCTCCTCCGGCATGTAGCAGACCCACGGAATCCAGGCGCAATCAACCCCCTTGTCGACTCGGAGCGGCAGTCGTACCTTAGCGGGCAAAATCGGTGGGCGAATGCCCCCGGTCTACGCCAGTTGGAGGAAACATGTTCTTTCACGTGCAGCGACTGATCAATGACATTGTTCCGGACGAGCCGGACCCCGCCGCCGCAAATGCCCTGCAAGAAGGCCTCGGCGGCCAGTTCGGCGAGATGCGCACGATGATGCAATACCTGTTCCAGAGCATGAATTTCCGGGGCGCAGCCGCCAAGCCCTACCGCGACCTGCTTCAGGGTATCGGGACCGAGGAAATCAGCCACGTCGAGCTGATCGGCACCACGATTTCCAGGTTGCTGGACGGTTCGCCGCGTTACCAGGGCACGCCGACCGACCCGCTGGACACCCCGGGCGCCGGCGGGGCGATTCCGCTACAGCTCGCACTGTCGCAGAGCAACATCCACCACTACCTGGTCGGCGCCCAAGGGGCTTTGCCGGTGGACGCCGCAGGGAACCCGTGGAGCGGCAGTTATGTGTACAACTCCGGCAATCTCGTGCTGGATCTTCTCTACAACCTCATGCTGGAGTCGACCGGGCGGCTGCAGAAGTGCCGCATCTACGAGATGACCGACAACGCAACCGCGCGATCCACCATCGCCTACCTGATAGTGCGGGACCAGGCACACGAGAACGCGTACGCGAAGGCCCTCGAGACGCTCAGCGTGGGCTGGAACAAGGTACTGCCGATACCGAAGACCAATGCGGAGAAGTTCCCCGAGGTCAAGCGGCTGCTCGACCTCGGGCTGCAGAGCAAGCAGTACACATTCGACCTCGCCAACCAGTCGGAGGCCGGCAAGATCTTCCAGGGCCTCTCACCATCGAAAGACGGCACCACCCTGGACGCCAGCGAGCAGGCCCCGGAAGGAGTGCCGTCGACAATCGCTCCTGAGCGTTTCGAGGAGTTCACCCCGGGCCTCGATCCGGAACTCCTCGAGCTGATCCAGGCCACCGCGGATATGGAGATGGCCGACGTCGACATGATGTTCGGTCCGCTCAATGAGCCGCCGGCGACGAAGTAACCGAGCAGGAGTTGAAGAGCGGAGTCGGCGCCACGCCTACTTGGCGAGGAACCCCAGCAGGGCGGCGTTGACCTCCGCGGCGTGGGTCCAGATCAGGCAATGCGGGGCGCCCTCGATCTCCACATAGTCCGCCGCCGGTAACGCCTGGTGGAACGGGCGGCCGGTCGAGTCGATCGGCAGGACATTGTCGGCGGTGCCGTGCACGATGAGGGCCGGGACGTCGATTGCCGGGATGTCACCGCGGAAGTCTGTGGGCCAGGCCAGGGGCGCCGCCGACGCGGCGATCGCGCCACCCATAGCGGCGACATTCCAGCTGTTTCGCACGGCCTCCTCGCTGATCCGTGAGCCGAGATTCTCGTCGAGATTGAAGAAGGTCTTGTAGAACTCGGTGTAGTACGCGTACCGGTCGGTGATGACGGTGTCCGCGATGCCCTTGAAGAACTCGATCGGGCCGGCCCCGGTTGGATTGTCGTCTGTCTTCAGCAGGTACGGCTGGAGAGAGGCGATGAAGACGGCCTTCGACACCCGGCCGGAGCCGTACCGTCCGAGATAGCGGGCCACTTCGCCCGTGCCCATCGAGAAGCCCGCCAGTACGACACCGTTCAGGTCGAGGGTGTCCAGCAGCTGGCGGAGGTCTTCGGCGAAGGTGTCATAGTCGTAGCCGACCGACGGCTGGCTGGAGCGACCGAAACCGCGCCGGTCGTAGGTGACCACTCGGTATCCGGCGTCCAGGAGCGCGCGGGTCTGACGTTCCCAGGAGTGCCCGTCGAGCGGGTAGCCGTGGATGAGCACGACGGGCGTGCCGGACCCCTGGTCTTCGTAATACAGCTCGATCGGGGCGGAGTTCTCGGTTCCGACGGTGATGGTGGGCATTGACGTGTTTCCCTTCGACGGTGGCGGATGCGTGTCCCAGTAGTCTCGGCCCCGAACCGCCCACCGGCAAGCGCAGGTACCGGCGCTCTGCGAGGCAGGGTCAGAGTGCGGCGATGCTCCAGCTCGCCGACGCATACGCGCCCGGTTCGAGGATGATGAGGTCGATGCCCGAGTTGAAGGCATCTGGCGGGCAGGTCATCGGCTCCACGGCCAGGCCGAGGCGGTGCAGGGCGGTGTCGACATGGTCGGCCGTGTGAACCTGCACCCACGGGCACGACGTGTCCCAGCGCATCATCACCCCGGTTCCGGAGGGCGCGGTCAGGCGCACCTCGGCGACACCGTGGGTGTCGCGGCCGAGCCCTGTGAAGGCGTGATCGATGAACGTGTCGCCGATGGCGCGCGGCGCGCGGAAGTCGAAGACGCCGTCACCCTCCGCGGCGACGTCGGTGAGGACGATCGGGATCAACCGGTCCTCGGTCACGGTGAGCACCCGCTCGGCGGGCAGCGTGAGCGTCCAGTCGTTGACGCGACCCTCGCCCGCGACCAGGTAGGGATGCGGACCGGTTCCGTACGGGGCGGCATCGGCACCGGTGTTCCGGGTGGTCACGGTGGTTCGCAGTCCGTCGTCGCCCAGTACGAACTCGACCCGCACCTGCAGGCGGAAGGGGTAGCCCTCCTGTGCTTCGACCGTGGTGGCCAGCAGCACGCGGTCCGCGGCCTGGTCGAGGTCGACGAAGTCGAGCCAGCCGACGAGACCATGCAGGGCGTGTGCCCTGGCCGGCTCGGTCAGCGCAAGTTGACGGGTCACGTCACCGAATGTGTAGCGCCCACCGGTCACCCGGTTCGGCCAGGGCGCCAGGGTTGCCCCGCGGTAGACGGGGCGCACCTCGTCGGCGTCGAACGGAACCACCAGGTCGCGCCCGGCGTGCCGGAGGCTGCGGAGGGTGGCACCGACGCTGGCGATGGTGGCCGTGTAGTCGCCGTGGGTCAGGACGAACTGGGTGCCGGAGAGGGGAGAGGTCATCTCCTCATTCTGCCCCGCGGATGAAGCGGGAGATGTCCGCGGCCGGGAGCTTCGGCACGCGATTCTCATCGCAGAGACCGTTGGCCTCCTGCATCGTGTCGGTGAGCTGGGTGTAGCAGAAGCCGGCGAGGAAGGGACTCGATTGAACGGCCGCAACGAGGGAGCCCACCCGCTCGGCGAAGTCCGATTCCGACGACGCACGCGAATAGCCCCAGGCGTCGCCCGGGGCCTCCCCGGCGGTGAACTGGATGCCCCCGAACTCGGTGAGCATCACCGGCTGGCCACGGTCGGCTTCCGCGGAGAGCCGGATCCGGCGCCCGGCCGGACCCATGCCCGCGAAGAGGCGCTCCCTGGCCGCGTCATCCCCGTAGCGGTCGCGCACCACCTGCGCCGCCCACTCGTAGTCGTGCACCGACCAGATGTCGGAGTCCAGGTGCTCCCAGCCGTCGTTGGAGACGACCGGCCGCGACGGGTCAAGCGTCTTGGTCAGGTGGAACAGGGTGCGGGCGTAGTCGCGCATGGCCGGGGTGTGGGCAATGTGCTGCACGCCCCAGCTCTCGTTGAGCGGCACCCACGTGACGATGCACGGATGCGAGAGGTCGCGTTCGATCACGGCCGTCCACTCCGCGATCATTCGGTTCACGGCTTTCGGGGTGAACTCGAATGCACTCGGCGTCTCGCCCCAGACCAGGAGTCCCAGCCGGTCTGCCCAGAACAACATCCGTGGGTCTTCGATTTTCTGGTGGATCCGGGCGGCGTTGAAGCCGAGGTCCTTGATCAGCTGCACCTCGTCCCGGAGCGCACCGGCCGAAGGGCTGGCCAGGTGGGATTGTGGCCAGTAGCCCTGGCTCAACACCGACCGCACATAGTAGGGGCGGTCATTCAGCAGGAACGCGCCGCGGTCCACCGCGGTGGACCGGAGTCCCAGGTAGGAGTAGACGGTGTCAGTGTCACCTCCCCCCGGCGACTGGAGGGTGATCTCCGCGTCGAGAAGCCGCGGAGCCTCGGGTGACCACAGGAGTTGTTCATAGGCCTGCCCGTTGCGTTGGTTCGGCAACTCCACGACAGCTTCAATCCAGTCTCCGGCGGCGGGTGCAGACACCTCGGCTACCGGAACACCGTCGTACGAGAGCGAGATCGAGGCGGTCGTGCCCTGCGGTGGCCTCGAATTCAATCGCAGCGACACCCGAACGCAGGACGCCGGCACGTCCGGGACCCAGTGCACCGACTCGATGGCGAGGTCTGCGACCGCCTCCAGCCAGACCGGCTGCCAGATGCCTGTGGTGCGGTGGTACCAGATCGAATGAGGATCGAGCTGCCAGTCCTGCTTGCCGCGCGGCTGCGAGACGTCGAGCGGATCATCTTCGGCCCGCACGACCAGGCTGTGCGGACCGGTATCGCGGTCGCCGCGGGCATCGAGCGCATGGCTGATATCGAAGCTGAACGGAATATGGCCCCCTTCATGCCCGCCAAGGAATATGCCGTTCAGCCAGACCTGGCAGCGGTAGTCGACGGCCGCGAAATGCAGGATGACGCGCCGATGACGACCTGCCGCCGCCACCTCGGCCGGGCTGATCTCACGGTGGTACCACACGGTGGCGTGGTGCCCGGTGTCGTGAATGCCCGACGCCGGGGACTCCGGAGGGAACGGAACCAGGATCGTCGTGTCGAACTGTGGCCGCTGGTACCAGCGCTCGGCGAGCCCAGCGTCGTCATCGTCGAAACGGAATGCCCAGGGGCCGGAGAGGTCGACCCATTCGGCTCGGAGCAGTTGGGGCCGCGGATACGAGCCGTCTTGTTCGCTCGCTCGCACCGCTGGGGAGTCGCCGCTGACGGCATCCGTCTTCATGCGTACAGTGTGCCTTAGTTTTATAGCGCTGTAAAACGGCGCACCTGGGACGCAGGCGACGGCTGCCGACCACCCCTAGACAGCGACGGGCATGGCGGCGGCCGGCGCGCTTTCGCGGGTGACCAGGACGTATTCGACGATGCGGTGCCGGCCCACCCCGTCGTATCCACCGATGCGCTCCTCCAGCATGTCCAGTGCGTTCTCGGCGAGGGCGAGCGTGTCGGCGGAGACGGTCGTCAGGCTGGGATGCGTGAACGAGGCCATCGGGATGTCGTCCCAGCCCGTGAGCGCGACATCACCGGGAACCGTGAAACCGCGCTCCTGCAGCGCGCGCAGTGAGCCGATGGCTGCCAGGTCGTCGCGGCAGACCAGGCCGTCGAATCGCAGGCCGCTGTCTAGGGCCGCGCCGACGGCGTCGGCGGCGCCCAGCGCGGAGATGGTCCGGCTGGGAAGGAGGAGTGTCATGTCCACTCGGATCCCCGCCCGCTCAAGCGCCTCCTGGTACCCCATCAGGCGCTGGCTCGATGTGGCCGACTGACCGCGCTCCTCATGGCCGACGAACCCGATCCGGGTGCGCCCGAGGGCGAGCAGATGCGCGGTGGCTTCACCTGCCGCGCGGGCGTTGTCGATCATCACGTGATCCACGCTCAACGGGGCCGGCCCCTCGCCGAGCAGCACCAGGGGGACATCGTTGCGGTGCTGGGCGATCTCATACGATGACATCACCGACGGTTGGAAGATGACGCCGTCGACGAGGCCGGCTTCGCTGCTGGATACCACCGCCCGTTCACCCGCCAGGGTTCCGTCGGTTTGCTCGAGCAGCAGCCGGTAGCCGCGCCGGGTGGCCGCGGCAGAAACGACCCGGGCGAGTTCCGCAAAGTACGGGATGCTGACGTCGGCGAAGGCCAAGGCCAGCAGCCCGGTCTTGCCGGTGGCCAGGCGTCGTCCCAGGGCGTTGGGGCGGTAGCCCAGCTCGTCAATCGCCTTCTGCACGCGTTCTCGCATGCCGGCGCTCACGTGCGGGTAATTGTGAACCACATTGGAGACGGTCTTCATCGACACTCCAGCCAGGTGAGCGACATCCTGCAGCCGTACTTGTGCCATGCGCCCCGCTCCTCTGACTGCGCCACGGTGATATTCGTGCACGAATATTCATGCACGGCGCCGCTGTCGACTTTAGCGTCGGTGCGACGCCGTGCGGGCACAAGGCCTTGACACGAATATTACAGCGCTGTAAATTCACGACCAAGGTTCGAGGGCGAACTGTTCTCCCCTGGAGGGCCGTTTCCCCGGACCGGGATTTCTCGCCCAGGGCGTGGCCCGGCGATCACACTCGAAGGGGAGCACCACAGTGAACAAACGATTCAGTCGGCGCGCATTCGCTGCGACGCTGGCGCTGGGCGTCGGTATGGCGCTCGTGGCTTGCAGCGGCGGCGGAAACGGGGCCGGCACGAACTCGGTGTCCGGCGGCGACTACACAGGGCCCAACGTCACCATCAGCTTCTGGAACGGCTGGACAGGTGGTGCGGCCCCGGTGCTGGTCCCGAAGCTCATCCAGAAATTCAACACCGAACACAAGAACATCGTCGTCAAGGACGTCCCCATGCAGTGGGGTGACATCTCGGCCAAGATGCCGCTGGCGATCAAGGCGGGAAAGGGGCCCGACGTCTCCGTCGCACACGGCGACGACCTGGCCACGTACGCGGCGCAGGGGCTCCTGCTCAAGAGCGATGACATTGTGAAGTCGCTGGGCTACGGCGAGAGCGACTTCCCCGAAGGGGTGTTCAAGGCCGGCAACTACGGCGGCGCGCAGTACGCCATCCCGTGGAGCGTCACGCCGCTCGGTCTTTACGTCAACAAGACGGTGCTGACCTCGGCGGGCCTCGACCCGGCCGCCCTGCCCACCGACAAGGCCAGCTACCAGAAGGCGCTGGACGCGCTGAAGGCGGCCGGCGTGCAGGGGGAGTGGGTCGACGGGTATGTGTTCACCGGCACCTTCGAATTCGAGACGCTGGTCTGGCAGTTCGGCGGCGACCTCTACAACAAGGACGTCTCAGAGGCGACCTTCAACTCCGATGCCGGGGTGCAGGCATTGACCTGGATGACTGATCTGATCAAGAACGGCCACAGCCCGAGCGACGTTGCGCAGGACGGCAACTTCAACGCGCTCGTCGCGGGGAAGACGGCCTTCAACTGGAACGGCGTGTGGCAGACCACCAACGAGGCCCTGCCGAACGTCCAGTGGGTTGCGGCCCCGGTGCCGCAGATCGGCACCGAGAAGGCCGTCTGGTCGAGTTCCACCCACTGGGTCTTCGTGAATAACAAGGGCCAGGACAAGAACAAGACGGCCGCCGCGGCGACGTTCGTCAAGTGGATGAACGACAACTCGGCGGGCTGGGCGGAGACCGGCGAACTGCCGGCAGCGAACACGGTCCGCAACGACCCGGCGCTGCTGTCCAAGTACCCGAACCTCAAGCCGTTCATGGACGAGCTGCCGTATGCGCACTACGAAACGGTCTCACCCGGCATCAGCGCCGCCAACGCCACGATCACGACCGCTCTGAACGAGGCGGTCCTCGGGAAGAAGACGCCCAAGCAGGCTCTGGATGACGCCGTCACGAAGGCGAACCAGCTGCTGAAGCAGAACAAGAGCCAGTACGGTGGCTAGCACGACACTGGCACCCGTCGTTCCCCGGGGCACCCGCCCCGGGGGCGCGGGCGTTCGGCGGAAGACGGGCACCGCCTACCTCTTCCTCGCGCCGTTCCTGATCCTCTTCGTCGTGTTCGTGGTTGCGCCCGCGGTATACGGCCTCTGGATCAGCCTGCACATCTGGAACCCCCTCCTGCCCAACCAGCCGTTCGTCGGCCTGCAGAACTACGTCGACCTGTTCACGCCGGGTTCGATCACGTCGGGCGACTTCTGGCTGAGCATGGGTGCCACGGGCATCTTCACGGTGTGCAGCGTGCCCTTCCTGATCCTCGTCCCCCTCGCCATTGCGATCCTGCTCAACCAGAAGATCAGAGGCGGCACGGCATTCCGCGCGATCTTCTTCGCGCCGTACGTGCTCGGCGTCGCGGTGATCGGCGTCATGTGGAAATACCTGCTCGACCCGCAGCTGGGCGTTGTGAACAACCTGCTCGCGCTGGTGGGCCTGCCGTCGAACACGCCCTGGACCGTTGACGTGCCCTGGGTGTGGGTGACCCTGGTCGGTGTGACGATCTGGTGGACGCTCGGTTTCAACACGGTGATCCTGCTGGCTGGGCTGAAGGGGATCAACACCGAGCTTTACGACGCCGCAGCGGTTGACGGCGCGGGAGCCTGGCGGAAGTTCACGAGCGTGACACTGCCTGGTCTCCGACCGGTCATGGCTTTCGTCACGACCGTGACGATCCTCGCGTCGGCCAATATGTTCGGGCAGGCGTATTTGATCACCAACGGGCGTCCGGGGCACGCCACCAGGACCGCCGTCATGTACATCGCCGACCAGGGACTCTCGCAGAACCAGATGGGTGCCGCATCGGCCATGAGCTACGTACTGTTCGCTTTCCTGCTGGTCATCAGCCTGATCAATTTCCGCCTGCAGCGCGAAAACATGGAGTGACGGTTCCCATGACAACGAACAGCCTCTCCCGCCCGATTCCGACCCCTGGCGCCGCCCAGCCCGGGGAATCCGCGGCACGCCAGCCGTCGCCGCCGTCACGGCGCCCGCGCCGGCCCGGGCGGGTCGGCCTCTACGTCGTGCTCTGTGTCACCGCGCTGGTGATCGTTGTGCCGCTGGTCTGGATCTTCTTCACCTCGTTCAAGACGGACTTCGACGCGATCAACCGCCCGGCCTCCCCGTGGCCGATCCCGTTCGTCTTCGACGCGTACCAGACTCTCTCCAGCGGGCAGCAGCCGATCTTCCGCTGGTTCCTGAACAGCATGGCGGCCGCCAGCCTGCAGACGGTGATCATCCTGGTGACCGCGTCGATGGGGGCCTATGCCCTCGCGCGCATGGAGTTCCGCGGGAAGCGGATCGTGTTCGGCGCGATCGTCGCCACGCTGTTGGTGCCGCCGGTCATCTTCCTGATCCCGAACTACCTCATCGTGCAGAATTTCGGTTGGCTCGATTCGATCTGGGCGATCACGATCCCCGGCGCCGCCGGCGCGTTCGGGATCTTCTTCCTCCGCCAGTTCTTCATCGGACTGCCCGGTGAGATCGAGGAGGCCGCCCGTATCGACGGGGCCGGCGACATCCGGATCTTCCTGCAGATCGTGCTGCCGCTGTCGCGGCCCGCGCTCGCGACGCTCGCGGTGCTGAGCTTCCTCGCGAACTGGAACGACTTCCTCTGGCCCATCTATGTGCTGCTGAGCCCGGAGAATCTCACGCTGCAACCGGGGCTGGCGGTTTTGCAGGGTGCATACTCCACCCATTTCGGGATCGTCATGGCCGGCGCCGTCATCGCCTCCATCCCGGTGCTCATCATCTTCACCCTCGCGCAACGCCAGATCGTGGACAGCGTGGCCAGTTCAGGGCTGAAGGGCTGAGGTGCGGCATCCGCTCACCGCTCGGCTGGCGATGGTTGTGGCGGTGACCGTCGCTGTCGGCCTGTGCGCGTGCTCGGGCGGAGCATCCGTTGACTCCCCGGCGACGTCCCCGACCGACGACAGCGTCGCGCCGTTCGCGATCGACCAGGACTTCCCTGACCCGGACGTCTCGCGGTTCGGCGATACCTACTACGCCTACGCCACGAACACGGCGGCGGTGAACGTGCAGGTTGCGACCTCCGCCGATCTGAAGACATGGGCGGTCTCCGATTCCGACGCGCTTCCGGGGCTGCCGGACTGGGCGATTCCGGGGCGAACCTGGGCGCCGGACGTCTCCGAATTCTCACCAGGCCACTTCGTCATGTACTTCACCACCGCGAATTCCGATCCGGCGTTCCAGTGCATCGGCGTGGCCACCGCGACTGCTCCGGAGGGCCCCTTCCGGCCGGCTGGCGACTCGGCGCTCATCTGCCCGGCTGACGAGGGCGGCGCCATCGACCCGAGCACGTTTGTCGACGGCGGCATCCGCTACCTGGTGTGGAAGAACGACGGCAACTGCTGTGCCAAAGACACCTGGCTACAGGTGGCACCCCTCTCCCCGGACGGCCTGCAGCTTGCCGGTCCGTCGACGAAGTTGATCAAACAGACGGATGACTGGGAGGGCTCGCTGGTGGAGGCCCCGGTTCTCGTCAAGCACGGTTCGACCTACGTCCTCTTCTATTCGGCGAACAATTACGGCGGTGACCAGTACGCGATCGGGTACGCCACCGCGCAGGCGATCACCGGGCCGTACACCAAACATGACGGCGCGTGGTTCAGCACGGCGCGCTCGCACGGGCGGTATTTGGGCCCGGGCGGCCAGGACATCGTGACCGCGATGGACGGCACCGAGCGACTGGTGTTCCACTCCTGGGACCCAGCGGTGGTGTACCGCGGCATG
Source organism: Glaciibacter sp. 2TAF33 (assembly GCF_052114945.1). Classification (NCBI taxonomy): domain Bacteria; kingdom Bacillati; phylum Actinomycetota; class Actinomycetes; order Micrococcales; family Microbacteriaceae; genus Glaciibacter; species Glaciibacter sp. 2TAF33. The sequence goes on along the minus strand of NZ_JBFRFS010000005.1, from coordinate 194,029 downwards.
AACGTCGTGCCACTGGAGTGGAAGGGTGACGAACCGGTCGTCGGGGAGTGAGAGCGACACCTTGTCGGGCACGGGGGGCCGGTCTACGGTGTAGGCCAACGCGCATCCGCCCATCGTCCAGGAGGTCACCATGAGCCAGCCCGCACAGCAGCAGGAAGTACCCGGGGTCCAGTCGAAGATGACACCCGTGCCGGACTGCGGTGAGGAAAGCTACCGCGGCAGCGGAAAACTGACCGGAAAGGCCGCCGTGATCACGGGCGGCGACAGCGGCATCGGCCGTGCCGTCGCCATCGCGTTCGCCCGCGAAGGCGCCGACGTGCTGATCTCGTACCTGAGCGAGGACGACGATGCCCGGGACACCGCAGCCCTGGTCGAAGCGGCAGGTCGCAGGGCAGTGCTGGTGCGCGGGGACCTGGTGACCTCCGAGCAGTGCCGTACGGTGATCGACACGGCCGTCGCCGAGTTCGGGAGGATCGACGTGCTTGTCAGCAACGCCGCCTTCCAGATGTCACACCCGTCCCTTGACGAGATCACCGAGGAGGAATGGGACTACACCTTCAAGGTCAACATCGGCGCAATGTTCCACCTGGTGAAGGCGGCCGTGCCGCACATGGCGCCGGGGTCGTCGATCATCGGCAGCTCGTCGGTGAACTCTGACATGCCCAACCCCACACTGGCGCCATACGCCGCCACCAAGGCGGCGATCGCGAACTTCGCCGCGAGCCTCGCACAACTGCTCGGCGAGAAGGGGATCCGGGTGAACAGCGTCGCTCCAGGGCCAATCTGGACGCCGCTGATCCCGTCCACCATGCCGGAGGAGAAGGTGGCGGAGTTCGGTGACGACGTGCCGCTTGGTCGTGCAGGTCAGCCGGCCGAGCTCGCACCGGCGTACGTACTTCTCGCGTCCAACGACGGCAGTTTCATCTCGGGCGCCCGCCTCGCCGTCACCGGGGGTCGTCCGATTTTGTGAGCGGATGCCCGCCGGCGGCACCCAGGTGCGCGAACGAGTGAGGGCACGACCTCTCGGCCGTGCCCTCAGTTCATTTCAGTGGATCAGGCCTGCAGCGCCCGGCGGCGACGCACGAGAACCAGTGCGGTACCCAGAAGCAGCAGGAGCGCCGCGGCACCGACGGGTGCGCCGGCGTTGAATCCAGTTTCAGCGAGCACGGCGGAGACACCGATGGCGACGCTCGACACGACTCCGGAGAACTGGCCGACCACGACGAGGGTGTGCGATCCGGCGGCAAGCTGGCTGAGCACGCTGGCGCTCAGGGTGACCTGCGCAACGCCGTTCACGACCGGGAACGTGCCGACACTGATCGGCGTCGAGTACAGGTACACGTCCACGAAGTCGTCACCACCGGTGAACGGAACGTTGGCGGTGTAGCTCTTCGTCGGGTTCAGGTCGCCGGCCGGAAGACCAGCGGATGTCTGCGGCTGCGGGGTTGAGTCGTTTGCCGCCAGGAAGGCCGCGAGGTCCGTCGAATTCGCCGCCGGGGCAGCCATGGTCGGCAGCTTGGGAGCGGCAGAGACGAACAGGTCGGAGTAGCTGTCGGCGAAGCCGGCCTTGGAGCCGATGGCCTGCACCCAGATCCGCTTGCCAACGGTTTCACTCGTCACGACCAGCGTGCTGGAGTTGGCGCCGTCCAGGTCACCCGAGCTCTGGGCGTGCGGGCCGACAGCGCCCCACTGGAAGCTGAAGGTGGTGCCGGCCGGCCATCCGGCGGGCGTGGCGGTGAGCGTGCTGCCCACGGTCTGGGCGCCGGAGATCGAGACGGTGCCTGCAGGAAGGTTGGGGAGGAGTTCGATCGTCACGGTGACGTCCGAGTCGGTGACGGGGACGTCCTTGACGAGCGTTCCGTAGCCCTCAGCTGAAACGGTCAGCGAGAGATCAGCGCTCGGGTCGAGACGCTCAAAGGTGAAGTTTCCCTCTGCGTCGGGCTGGGTCTGCCACGGGGAGGATCCCGCAATGCCCGAGAGCACAACGGTGGGGGCGAAGCTCGGGTTTGCGTCCGTGGCCGTGACCACGCCGCTGATCGAGTACGTTGCGGGTGCGGGGGGCTCATTGGCCTGGAGGGTGATTGGGCCGAGCGCAAGGTCCCTGCTCGGCATGGTCACGGAGAGCGAGTCGGACTGGTAGCCGTCTGCGTCAATGGTCAGGCTGAGGGTGCCCGGTTCCACCACCAGGGAGAATTCCCCGTTCGAGTCGGTGACGGAGGACGGACCATTGTCGATCGCAACGTCGGCTCCTTGCAGGGGTGCGCTGGCACCATCGCCCTGCGCGAGCACCGAACCGCTCAAGGTATAGACGTCTGGGGCGGCGGATGCGGGCGCGGCGGCCACGAGGGAGAGTCCGCCGACCATGGCGATGCTCAGGCCGAGGGCCGCGATGCGGCGCAGCCCGATTGTGGGAGTGATCTTCACGTTTGTTTGTCCTCATTCACTGTCGACGTCATCTGGAGCGGAGACTGGTGAAAGTGAACACGACACAAAGTTCAATGCCCCCCGAAAGGCTCCGCCGCGAGCCTACTGGCCGGATGATGGTTCGCGCGCCAGATGCCCCGGATTGGGGGTGCGGTTATTCCGGTGAGTCGGCCACCCGCTCGAGGTCGCGCAGGGCCGGACCCTCAAGCCGGGTGCCGTCGTGGCTGAAGCGAGAGCCGTGCAGCGGGCAGTCCCAGGACTTCTCCGCGTCGTTCCAACCGAGTACCCCGCCGAGGTGGGTGCAGACACCCGATACCCGCGAGGTGGTCCCGCCGACGGTGCAGGCGCCGACCGGGCTCATCCCCTCCCGGTAGGTCACGCCCTCGCCCTCGGCCGGCGGCGCCGCCGGCTTGTGGGAGAACGTCTGGCCGAGCCAGTCCTTGGCCAATTCGAAACCGACGCCGGCGTTCAAGGCCACGGCGTCAGGAGCGTCGGTCAACGTCGGGGGTCGTTCGTACAGGGTGTCCGCCCACTTCATCGCTCCGTCCAGCAGCATTCCGGACAGCGCGATGCTCGCCGCGACCGCGTTCGACAGCCCCCACTTGTTGAAGCCGGTCGCGACGAACACGCGCTCGTTTCCCGGTTCGATCGGCCCGACGTATGGCGCGTAGTCCAGCGAACGATAGTCCTGGGCCGACCAGCCGTGCGTTCGTTCGGCGCCGGGGAAGTGGTCGTGCGTCCACGCCTCCAGGTCGCGCCACTGCGCGGCGGCCGCCCGTTCCCGGCCGACGACGTGGCCGTTCCCGCCAACCACCAGGAACTCCTCGGCGCCGACGGGAGCAGTGCGAAGCGACCGGGTCGGCTCGTCCAGGGAGAGGTACATCCCCTGGGGGATCGACCCGGGCACGCGGAACGCCACCGCGTAGGAGCGAAGCGGCTTGAGCCGGGCGAAATAGGCGCCGCGCGCGAGGAACGGCGTTCCCGTCGCGAGCACCACCCGGCCGGCGTGCACGGCGCCGCGTGACGTGGTGAGCTCGGCGTGATCACCGGCCTCATCGACATCCGTTACCAGCACGCCTTCGCAGATCACCCCGCCGTGCGCCCGAAGGTCGCCGGACAGGCCCTCGACGACGTCAAGCGGGTCGATCTGCGCCTGGTCCGGCAGCCTGACGGCGCCGTAGGTCGGAAAGGGAAGCTCGGTCTCCCTCTCCAGCGTGACGTCGAGCCCCGCCTCGCGGCAGGCATCGTATTCGCGGCGCACCGATTCGGCACCGTCCGGTGTGCCGGCGTAGGTGAACGCGTCACGCCGCTGGACCGGCACGGCGTGCTCCTGGCAATACCGCAGCAACCACTGCTGTCCCTCCCGGTTCGCCTCCACGTACGCTCGCGCGACAGTGCCCGAGTTGTGCGAGATCACGTGGGACAGTTGGGCACCGTGCAGCAGGCTCACCTTCCCGGTGGTGTTTCCCGTGGTCACCGACGCGAGGTGCCTGGCTTCGAGCACTGCCACCGACTGGCCGGAACGAGCCAGAAGCAGGCCGATGGTGAGCCCGGTGAGTCCACCGCCGACCACGACGGTGTCGAACCGGGCGCCGGTGACGAACGGGTCGGTGGCAATCAAGCCTGCGCGATCGAGCCAGAGGGATGTCACGATGCTCCTTCGCTCTGCAACTGCGGGTCGTTGCGGTCGAGGCTACTCCCGACGAGCGGCGCGGAGAAGGGCAGGAGGGGCTGGCTAGTCGCCGAGACGCACCCGGGTGTTGTTGACGGATGCCGCATCCGCGTCCCACAGGTCGACGACGCGGGTGGCGAGTTCATGCTCCAGCCCGGTGAGCGAGCGCACCACGAAGATCACGGCGGCGGCAGCCGACTCCGCGGTGGCGAAACCGCGGCCCACGGCCCGGGTCCACGTCTCCGCCGCCGCCTTCGCCGACGCGTAGTTCGCCCCGCCGGGGGCGGGATTCTCGACCGTGACGGATGAGACGATCGCCAGGCGCCCGGCCGGCGAGTCGAGCAGGTCGTTGTTGAAGGCGCGAGTGGTGTTGCGGAGCGTGGTCAGCACATGGCTGTGCAGGAAGTCCCAGTCGTCATCGGTCTGGCCGGTCAACCCGCCACCGCCTCGCCAGCCGCCGACCAGGTGGATCAGCCCGTCGATCGCGCCATGCTCCGCGTGAACGGCCGCCGCCAGCTCGTGCACCGCGGAGAAGTCGCCGAGGTCGCAGACGTAGGTGACGGCATCCGTCACGGTGTCGCGCAGCGACTGCAGTCGCCCTTCGTTGGAACCGACCGCGATCACGGTCGCGCCGGCGGTACAGAGCGCGTCGGCGACCGCGACCCCGGCCGCGCTGGTCGCACCGGCGATGAGCACGGTGCGACCGACGACGGGCCGGGGTGAAAGGCTGCTGCTAGTCACGTGCGGTGATCCCCACGGTGGACTCGATGACCGGTTTCATCTTCTTGTCGAGGGCCTCGAAGAACATCGACAGCGGGAATTCATCGTCGAGCACCCGGTCGGTGTACCCCTTGGGCGGGCCGGCGAGCACGTCGTCCGGGAGGCCGCGGGCCCAGTTCGACGCCGGGTTCGGAGTGAGCGTCTCCCGGATCATCTCGTACGCGGCGAGCCAATGCGCCTTCTTCGGCCGGTCGATGGAGCGCCAGTACAGCTCTTCGATGCGGGCGCCGAGGGCGATGACGACCTCCGGTACCGCGTCCCAGTCGAAGGTGAGCTTGGTGTCGGTCCAGTGCAGCACCTGGTGCTGGTGCATCCAGGCGAACAGCAGCTGCCCGCCGAGGCCGTCGTAGTTGCGCACCCGGGTGCCGGTGATCGCGAAGCGGAAGATCCGGTCGAAGATCACGCCGTACTGCACCAGTTTGGCGTGCGTGCGCGCCTCGGGACTGGCATCCTCGTCGCGTTCGATCTTCACCGACTCGCGGAAGGCGGTCAGGTCGCAGCGCAGTTCCTCCAGGGAGTAGAGGAAGAACGGCATCCGCTGCTTGATCATGAACGGGTCGAACGGAAGGTCGCCGCGCATGTGGGTGCGGTCGTGGATGAGGTCCCACATGACGAACATTTCCTCGGTGAGGTGCTGGTCGTCGAGCAGCTGCTTGGCTTCGGCGGGCAGGTCGAGCCGGGTGATCTCCGCGGCCGCTCGCACCACCCGCCGGTACCTGGCGGCTTCGCGGTCCTGGAAGATCGCGCCCCAGGTGAAGGTCGGAATCTGCCGCATCGCCACGGTCTCGGGGAAGAGCACGGCCGAGTTCGTGTCGTACCCGGGCGTGAAATCGACGAAGCGGATCGGCACGAACAGTGCGTTCGTGTACTCCTTCTCCAGCTCCCCGATGAACTCCGGCCAGATCACCTCGATCAGCACCGCCTCAACCAGCCGGTCGGTGCTCCCGTTCTGCGTGTACATCGGGAACACGACCAGGTGACGGATGCCGTCGACGCGACTCAGCTGCGGCTGGAACGCCATCAGGGAGTCGTAGAAGTCGGGGACGCCGAAGGGTGCGACCTCGTCGTGCCCGGAAGCCCAGCGCGTGAAGTCGACGACGACTGCCTCGAGGTACGCGGAATCGTGCGGGAACAGCGGGGCGAGCGCTTCGATCGCGGCGACGATCGTCGCGACCTGGGCCGCCGCATCCGCGTGGTCTGAGCGTTCGGGGATCGAGCCGTCCGTGACCTGCACGCCCTGCAGCGCTGTGGCGGCGGCCTTCAGCCGGAGCCAGGCCGGGTTCGTTTCGACGCTGCCGGCGAGTTCACGGGTGTCGCTGTCGAGAACGTCCTCGACGACCTCGGGCTCACCGACCAGTGCTTCTGCAGTGTAATTCGACATGGGAACCTCCCGTCCTCGTGGATCGGCCGCGACTGCGGCGTGTGCTGACCCGGCATGGTGCGCGTCTCACCCAGCGTAACCGGGACTGACCAGCGTTTTCATGCGCGTGGACGCAACTAACGTGCGTGGAACGCGGCCGTCGGGTTGCTCCGTCCCGGCTGGATCGGCCCGGAACCGACTGGGCACCCCTCGCAGCACGTCGGACGGCTCATGCGCTGTGCATAACTCCTGCACTATTCGGCAACCGCGGCTGGACCGCCTCATGATTTCGCGGTTCTGGCCGGGACGCCCTGCGTTCAGCAGGAGTTATGCACGAGCTGTCAACGGCCCTCCGTGCCAGCCCGGCGGGACGAGGCGGATCGGATGGCAGCAGGTGGGTAGAGTGCGGAACATGAGCGAGACAGCGGACGCCACGGCGCCGACCGCCGAGGCGGTGCGGGCCGCGCTGGCGTTGGTGGCGTCGCCCGAGCGCGCGGCAGGCTCGGCGCGGTTCTTCAAGACCGGTCCCGGGCAGTACGGGGAGGGGGACGTCTTCATCGGGGTGAGCGTTCCCGCGACCAGGGTGGTGGTCAAGCGCTTCTCCGGCCTGCCGCTCGATGAGGTCGGTGCCCTGCTCGGCAGCGCGGTGCATGAGCACCGGCTCGCCGGCCTGCTGACCCTGGTGAGGCAGTACGACCAAGCGACGTCGGCCCGGGGCCGCGACGACGTCGCACGCACGCGTCTCAGCGAGTATTACCTCGATGCTGTGCGAGCCGGCCAGGTGAACAACTGGGACCTGGTCGACTCCTCTGCGCCGACCCTGCTCGGCGACTATCTCTTCGATCGGCCGCGCGACGTGTTGGCCGAACTCGCCGGGAGCAGCGTCCTCTGGGAACGCCGGGTGGCGATCGTCGCCACCCTCGGCCTGATCATGCGGGGCGACGCCGGCACCACCCTCGAGCTTGCCGCCCGTTTGCGGTGCGATAGCGAGGACCTCATGCACAAGGCCGTCGGGTGGATGCTGCGCGAGGTGGGCAAGCGCGTCGACCGCCAGCTGCTGATCGGCTTCCTCGATGAGTACGCACAGCGGATGCCGCGCACTGCTCTCAGCTACGCCACCGAACACCTTGACCCTGAGGCGAGGGCGCACTACCGGGGGCGGTAAGGGCCAAGGATTACCTACCCGGACGAGGGTTACCGGCAGAACGGGCACCCTCGACCGGACCCGCAAGTCTCGCACCGGCGACTGCACGCCGCCAGGTCAGGCGGCGCGAAGCCGCCACAGCGAGGTGACCTCCGCTGAGCGCGCCGCATGCAGCGGATCGGTGGCGTCCGCCGCGCGACCGTGGACGGGTCTGATGTCCATCCGCCCTTCGACGGCGAGCCCGGCGCCCTCGATCGCGTCGAGCAGGTCTCCGCGGGAGCGCAGGCCCAGCCGTTCGGCGATGTCGGAGATGACCAGCCAGCCCTCGCCGCCCAGCTCCAGGTGCTCCGCGAGGCCGTCCAGGAATCCGAGCAGCATCCGGCTGTCCGGGTCGTACACGGCGTGATCGGTCGAGGTCGCCGCCGCGGCGGGGATCCACGGCGGGTTGCAGACGATGAGATCCGCGCGTCCCACCGGGAACAGGTCGGCCTTGACGATGTCGACCTGGGCGGCCAGGCCCAGCCGGTCGATGTTGGCCCGCGCGCACGCCAGGGCGCGGGGTTCCTGGTCGGTGCCGACCACGTGGCGGATTCCGCGGTGAGCGAGGATCGCCGCAAGCACGCCGGTGCCGGTTCCGATGTCGAACGCCGTGGCCGCGGAGCCCAGCGGCGCGGTAGCGACCAGGTCGAGGTATTCCCCGCGAATCGGCGAGAACACCCCGTAGTGCGGGTGGATCCGCCCCTCGAGCGCCGGAATCTCAACGCCCGTGGTGCGCCATTCGTGCGCGCCGATCACGCCGACCAGCTCGCGAAGCGAGGTGACGGACGGCTCCGTTGTCTCGCCCCACGTCTCGGTGCAGGCCAGCCGCGCATCGGGGGAGCGACGAAGGGGGATGCCGTAGTCGGGGTCGAGGGGAACCAGGAGCATCCCGAGCAGTCGCGCGCGCTCGGCCGACTCGACCCGCTGCCGACGGAAGACGGTCGCGAGGTCCGCCCGCGGCATCCGCTGGCCACGGCCGACGCGCTGGTCGATGCGCCGCCCCAGCGCGCTCAGCAGTTGCCGCGCGCCGCGGTAGTCGCCCCGCCAGAGCAGGGCCGTTCCGTTCTTCACCAGCCAATAGGCGGCGTCGGCGGTGGTGCGATCGTCAGCGCTGACCAGCCGGGTTGGCGCGGGCCAGCCGCCCTCGGAGTGCCAGTGTGCCGTGTGTGACCGGCCGTCCTCGACCCAGCTGAATGGCTGGTGCAGCGGATGCCCGGTGTTCGGTCTGGGGGTGGTGCTGGTCATACGTCTGCTCCTGCGTCACGCGGAAATGCGCGTGCGATGCGCCGCGATCGCCCGAGTATCGCAGCTTTCCCTGTGCGGATGACGCGTCGTGCGGGTGGGCGCGGGCGCGGCCGGCTAGAGCAGGGCCGGCATGACCTCCCGCTCGAACAGGTCCATCCCGCTTTGGTCGTATGCGGCCTCGGGGAAGTAATGAATGGAGTAGCCGAGACCGCGCGAGCGCATCGCGACGAGCCGCTCGGCGACCTGTTCGGGGGTTCCGACGCCGAGTGCCTCGCCGCCGCGGTATTCCGCGACGAACTCGGCGGCTTTGGCTTCGCCCAGGTATGGCGTGACGCGGGCCTCGATCGCGTCGATGCGGTCGGCGACTTCCGCCTCCGTCGCGGCGACGATGGTGTTGTAGTTCGCCGACCGGGTGATGGCGTCGAAATCTCGGCCCTGGTCGGCGCAGTGCTGGCGGAGGAGGTCGCTCTTGTGGGTGAACTCCTCCGGCGCGCCGGCGAAGTTGGTGTAGTCCGCGTACTGGGCGGCGATCCGCAGGGTGACCTTCTCGCCACCGCCGGCGATCCACAGTGGGATGCCGTCTTTCTGCAGCGGGAGTGGGCGCACGATTGCGCCGTCCACCTGGTAGTGATCGCCGTTCAGGGTGGCCGAGCCGGTGGCCCAGGCCTGCTTCATGATCTGGACGCCCTCGTCGAGGCGGGCGAGCCGCTCGCCGGCGCGCGGGAAGCCGTAGCCGTATGCCTTCCACTCGTGCTCGTACCAGCCGGCGCCGATGCCCATTTCGACCCGTCCGCCGGAAATGATGTCGACGGTCGCCGCGACCTTGGCGAGGTAGGCGGGGTTGCGATAGCTCATGCACGTGCACATCTGGCCCAGGCGCACCCGCGACGTGATCGCGGCGAATGCGGACAAGAGCGTCCAGGCTTCGTGGGTGGCCTCATCCGTTGGCACCGGAACGGTGTGGAAGTGGTCGTAGACCCAGATCGACTCCCACGGCCCCGCGTCGGCGTGTGCGGCGAGGCCGCTCATCGCCGCCCATTGCTCGGCCGGCTCGATGCCGACCAGATCGTGACGCCAGCCCTGGGGTACAAACATTCCGAATCGCATTGTTTCAGCCTAGGCCGACTCCGCATTTCCCGAGTGTGCCGCCTGGGCAGGGAGCCAGTCCACGAGTGGCTCGAGGGAGAGTTGTCACTTACGGAATGTATGATATATAGTTACCCCCGGTGGCAGGAACGACGACCCCATTCCCAGGGTCGGTTGGAACCATGCCCGTACTGCAAGGAGGCAGCAATGGCGTTTGGTCGAAGAATCACTTACCTCGCGATGATGGCAGCAGTGGCCATGGGGCTGGTGGCGTGCACCGGCGGCGCACCAAGTCCGGGTGTCACGGACAAGGCCAATGCCGATGTCACGACGGGACAGTTCGGTGGGCAGCAGCTTGCAATCGGCAAACCGGTCGAGGGTGGCGAACTGACGTGGGGCATCTGGCTTCCCATTCAGACCCTGGAGCCCGCCGGGGTCATGGGTGACTCGATGGTGCTCGCCATGAAGTCGATCTTCGGCTCGCTGATGTCGGCGACCGCTGACGGTGGTGTCAAGCCCAACCTCGCGAAGTCGCTCAAGACCCAGGACAACGTGGTGTGGACGATGGCTCTCGACCCCGACGTCAAGTTCACCGATGGCACCCCGCTCAACGCAGCAGCGGTCATCACCCACCTGACCAACGTCGCAGCCGAGGGCTCGACATCGACCCAGGCGGGCGACGCGCGCAAGATCGCGGGCATGACCGCCGTCGACGATTTCACCGTCAAGTTCACCCTCGCGGCCCCGAACAACCAGTTCGGGTTGTTGTTCACGGAGAATTCGATGGGCTTCATTCCATCGCCCACTGCCAAGGAAGCCGCCGGTGCTGACTTCGCGACCAAGCCCGTTGGTGCTGGACCGTTCAAGGTGGAGTCGTTCACGCCGGGTGCCAAGGTCGTTCTGGTCAAGAACCCCGACTACAAGTTCGCCTCGGAGGGGCTGCCGTACCTGGACAAGGTCACGCTGACCACCGTCCAGGAGGAGAACTCACGCATCGATGGCGTGCGTGCAGGCAACCTGGACGGGGCCACCGTCGCGTCCGTCCCTGCCGTCGAGAAAGCGCGCGCGGCAGGACTCGTCGGGCTCGAGCAGCCGGCGTACTCGGCGTTCTACATGATCCTGAACAACCAGAACGAGGTGCTCTCCGACATCCGTGTGCGCACTGCGCTGAACGAGGCAATCGACCGCAAGGCCGTCAACCAGGTGGTCTATGAGGGGCTGCACCAGCCGATGGATGGAATCCTGGTCCCCAGCCACCCGTACGCGGGCAAGGGCGCCAAGTGGCCTTCGGAGAACGTGAAGGACGCCAAGAAACTCATCGACGAGTATCTCGCAGACACCGGCAAGAGCAAGCTGGACCTGACTGTGACGATCGTCCCGGGCGGTGACAACGCGCAGGTTGCCCCGCTGGTGCAGCAGATGCTCGGTGCAATCGGCGTCACGGTGAACATCGAGACCCAGGACCAGACGGCCCTCGTCGGGAAGTTTGCCGGTGGTGACTTCGACATCGCACTGATCACTCGCGCCTTCCAGCCCGAGACGACCACGGCGCTCAGCCAGGCCTTCCGGACGGGCAGCACGAGGAACTGGAGCAAGGTCAGTATCCCCGAGCTCGATGCACTGTTCGACAAGTCCGCGGCTGCACTCTCCGACGCGGACCGCCTGGCGGTCGTGCCCAAGATCCTCGATGTGCTGGCCAAGAACGTGGTCACGGTACCGATCGTCAGCGCCGGCTCCGGCCGGGTGCTCGGACCGAAGGTCAAGGGCTTCCCCGACGGAGACCCGACGACCCGTACGATCGAGGTGTTCGACCTCAGCTCCGTGTGGGTCGCGAAGTAACCGACCCCAGCCCCCTCATCGGTCGCGTCGAGTGCTGACTGCAAACGTGGACAGCACTCGACGTGACCCGTATCGCTCAACTGGAGAAGCATGAAGCCCGTCGTATCCAGGATGGTGCACCTGATCATCGTTCTATTCGGCATCAGCGTGCTCACATTCCTGCTGATCCGCCTCCTCCCAGGCGACCCTGCCCTGGCGCTCGCCGCGCAGTCCGGGAACGCCGATCCGCAGCTCATCGCCGAGATCCGAAAGGATCTGGGACTGGACCTGCCGGCGTGGCAGCAGTATGGGAACTGGATCGTGAAGATCCTCCAGGGCAACTTCGGTGTGTCCTACGTCAATAACCAGCCGGTGTCATCCGGCATCCTCAACAACCTGCCGGTGACGATTCACCTGATGGTGATGGCGCAGGTCTTCAGCCTGGTCGTCGCGGTGCCGGTTGCCCTGTATGTCGCAGCACGCCGCGACCGCGGGGTGGACCGCGCTGTGACAGCGATCAACTTCGCAATGCAAGCCATCCCGAACTACGTGTTGGCGATGGTCGGCATCTCGGTGTTCGCCGTCGCACTCGGATGGCTGCCCGCTGTCGGCTACGTGCCGCTGCAGGAGGGCGTCTGGGCGAGCACGGTCTCCCTGATCATCCCGACACTGGCGGTCAGCGCACTGCTCATCGCGGTGTATACACGCGTACTCCGCGAGTCGGTCATCGACTCACTCCGGATGGATTACGTACTCGTGGGGCGATCACTGGGGTATTCGCGTCGCGAGCTGCTGTGGAACTCCGCACTGAAGCCGTCGCTGCCCCCGCTCATCACCGTCGCCGGTCTGCACGTCGGTGTTCTGCTCGGCGGTGCCGTCGTCGTGGAGGTCATCTGTGGTCTTCCCGGCCTCGGTACGCTCCTCGTGCATGCGATCAACAGTCGGGACTACACGACGGTGCAGGCACTGGTTCTACTGTTCGCCGTCGCTTTCGTGGTCGTCAACTTCATCACGGACCTCATCCACATGGCCATCGATCCGAGAGTGCGAGTGACAGCGTGACCCAGATCCCGAATACCGCAACCATCATGGCGATCCGGCGCGCCCGTCCGCAGCGCGCCCGGATCCCCGTCTACGTCTGGGCCTCCTTCGTGTGGCTCGGCGTCGTTGTCGCCATGGTCCTGCTGCAGCCGATTCTCCCGCTTCCTGACCCGGCCGTGTCCGACTACGCCGCTGTGCGAACGCCCCCCTTCACGGTGTGGGGGCACCCGCTGGGTACCGATGCCCTTGGGCGGGATCTGCTGTCTCGAACCGTCGCGGGTGCGGGCGTGAGCCTGTCGGTGGGCGTCGGTTCTACGCTGATCGCCCTCATCATCGGCATGGCGATGGGCACCGCCGCCGGATACTTCGGCGGAGTGTGGGATCGCCTGGTCGGGTGGTTCAACGACATCCTGCTCGCGTTCCCCACGATCGTGGCTCTCATCGCGCTGACGACCTTCCTCGGTCCGAGCCTGGGCACGTTGATCCTCGGCATGGGCGTCGTCGCGATTCCGCTGGTCTCGCGACTCGCGCGGTCGTCCGCGATGGGGTATGCGCAACGCGACTTCGTCCAGGCGGCGAAGGCGATGGGCTCGAACAGCGCGCGCATCCTCTGGCGCGAGATGGTTCCGAACGTGATGCTGGTCGTCATGCCGTTCGCCCTGACCATGATCGCGCTCGCGATCTCGGCAGAAGGCGCTCTGAGCTTCCTCGGTCTGGGCGTACCGCCCCCCCAGGCGAGCTGGGGCGGCCTCATGAACGAGGGTCGGGCCGATCTGAACAGACTGCCCTACATTGTCTTCGTGCCGGCGACCGCGATGTGCCTGACACTACTGGCAATCAGTTTCGTCGCCGACTGGGTGAACCAGCGGACGGATACGCGCGAGTCGCGGGCATGATGGCGAATACAATTGGTATGGTGTAAAGATGACGTCTCTGGCAAGTTCGACCGCGAAGAACGGGCACGAGTTGCCCAAGTTCGCCCAGGGCTCGGCCCCTCGTGTGAGCCTCACCAAGTCGGACGCGGCATATGCGGAGATCCGAGCCCGGATCCTCTCGTGTGACCTTGCGCCGGGAGCGGTGATAGACCAGGAGATGTTCGCCGCGTGGCTGGGCTCGTCCACGACGCCGGTCAGGGAGGCGCTTCGCCGGCTTGAGGCCGAGCAACTCGTGGTGCTGCGCGCGCACAGCGAGGTTCGCGTCGCACCCGCTTCGGCCCACGAGTTCCGCGAGTTCCACGCCATCCGCATGGGTTTGGAGCCGTTGGCGGCGGAAGCCGCAGCGAAAACCGCCTCGGACGACGTGATCGAGACCCTGCGCGCGTTCGTGACGCAGGGCGCAGTGAAGAAGCACGCGTCGGAGATCGATCTGCAGAGCAGCCGGATGTTCCACAGGACCATCTACACGGCGGCGGGCAACCACACCATGACCCAGATCCTGGACAGCATCTGGGACCGGGTCGGCCGATATCGCGTCATGCTCGCTGAAGTGGGTTCGGTGTCCGCCTGCGACTCGCCGGAGCACCAGGCCATCGTCAAGGCGATTGAGGCCAGGGACGGCAAGGCGGTCCGCAAACTCATCCGGACAGACCTCGAGACCTCCTACAAGCGGCTGCTGCCTGCGCTTGAGACCATCTTGGGCAAAGATAGCTGAGTTCCAGAGCGCTGTTGTTACAGGCGCCTTCCTCCGCCCCCCGACGCCGCGTTCGCGACGCGCCGGGGGTGGAGTGGCCGATGTCAGTCGACGACGGATTCCGCAGTCAACTGCTCGGCGCGAGAGAGTGTTTCCAGCCGGCTGACCGTGGCGAAAAGCTCCTCGCCGTGTGACTTCGACATTCCGGCCAGCATCGTGCAGTCCAGGAATTTCTGGCGGAACTCGTCAGGGGACATCGGATTACCGGGCTCGCCCTTGGCATAGGCCACGGTCCTCGTCAGTGTCCGGCCGTCGGTTGTCCGCGCTTCGATGCGTGCCGCACCGGGGCCGCCGCCGGCACGCACGAGGCTCGCATCTTCGGCGGTACGGATGAGCTGGGTCGCGGCCAGCAGGTCTGGGCGGTGAATCGCCGCGGGAGTGAAATGCTCGAGCCCGACCTTTCCATCGACAAGGGCGGCGGCAACGACCCAGGGGTTGCTGAACTGTGCATCCACGGGGGAGTCCGGGCGCTGCTTCTTCGCGATCGGCGACGCCAGCAGCGAGTAGTCACCGGGACCGTTGTAGATCGTGATCTCCGAGACGTCGCTCGCCTGGATGCCGGCGTCGGTGAAGAGTGACAGGGCCGCGTCGACGGCGGTGTGAGAGCCGCGACACGAGGGCCAGGGCTTGAACGCGACATCGGCCCCGCAGAAGCTGCTGCCCAGACCGTCCAGGAGGATTTCTCGGGAGTAGTCGTTGCCGTGGTACTGGAAGAAGAACCCGCGCACGCCTTCGAAGACTCCCTTCGCCCCGTGCACGCCTCGCTGCGCGAGGCGGGCCGAGAGCAGGCCGCCGTACGAGGCGAACCCCGGTCCCATCCGCTTGGTCAAGGCGCCGTCGATATGCGCCTGGGAATTGCCCGAGGCCTGCTGGTAAGCGACACCCAGCGCGGAGACAAGCTCATCCCGGGTAAGTCCCATCAGCTTTCCGGCGACGACGGCGGAGGCGAAATAGCCGTACAGCGTCGTGTTGTGCCAGCCGTGGACGAAGCCCGTGACGCCAGGACGTGCGGAGTTGGCCAGCCGGCAGGCGACATCCACGCCGAGCGCGACCGCCGTGATGAGCTCCTTGCCGGTCACGCCACCGAGCATCTCGGCGGTGGCGAGGGCCGCCGGAATCGTTATCGCAGACGGGTGGACGAAGGATCGTTCGTATGTGTCGTCGTAGTCCAGAGCGTGCGTCATCGTGGCATTGACTCGGGCAGCGTCCTGCGCCGGAACCCGGATGTCGGTGCCCCAGATGCGTGCTTCGGGTTTGCCGGCCATCTCCATGGTGAGCTCGCGCAGCTGCCTGGCACCAGGCTGTTCGCTGCCGGCGAGTGCGATGCCCAGCGTGTCGATGATCTGATTCTTGGTAGCGGCGATGACGGGGCCCGGAAGGCTGTCGTAGTCGGCCCTGATGCAATGGTCGGCCAGGATGACGGCCACATCCACCGAAGTGGCGTGGAGTGCGGCGCTGTTCTGTATGGTTTCGGTCATCATTGTCTCCTTCGAGGCGTGGTGTGCGGCGCTGTTGCGTGTGTCGGTCATCGTCGGCTCCTTCGATGCGGGCGGGCGTGGCTCTGCTAGGAATCCCGTCCGGGCAGCGATCCCCGCTCGGCGCCGCTGTTGTCCGATGGGAGCGGCAGGCGACCAGGGCTGACGAGGATGATGATCGCGATCAGGTGGAACAGTGCCAGGGCGCCCAACGTGATGGAGACGGTCGCGATCATCGAACCATTCAAAGCCGCTGCGGCAGCGAGTGCCCCGGAGACTGCGGCGATGCCGATTGCCCCGCTCATCTGGCGCGATGTGCCGTCGAGCGTTGTGGCGTCACCCAGGTTCGTCTCGGGTACTGCTGCGAAGCCGACGGTCTGGCACGACATGATCGTGAGCAGGGACGAGGCGCCGCTGGTGAAGACGCCCAGCATGATGATCCACACCTCGCCAAACCCGTAGCCGAGCACCATGATGCCGAGGCCGAGGAGGATGCCCGATTGCGAGATTCCGATCGTCCACCGTGCCCCGAGCCTGACGATGACGCGGCGTGCGATGCGGCTGGTGATGATCGGACCCATCGCGCCCGCCACGCCCACGAGCCCGGCTCCGAACGCGCTCAGCCCCAGCTGCGTCTGCAGCAGCAGCGGCCCGGCGAGGCCGAATCCCATGAACCCGACCGAGTGTGCGGCGGTGATCGCCGTGGACTTCGCGAACCTGCGCCGCCGGAAAAGGCTGACGTCCAGGAACGCCCGGTTGCCCATTCGCAGTTCGTAGGGGATGAGGATCGACAGGGCCGCGATGCCGACCGTGAGACTGATCGTGCCGAAGAGGACATCGGCGCCGGTCGCAAGGCGTTCGACGCCGAGCACTGTCGCACCAAAACCGAGGGCGGTCAGGATTGCGCCCCGGAGATCGAGTGGACGCACCGCCCGGTTCTCGACTTCACGGGCGAAGGTGAGGGCGATCACGATCGCGGTGGCACTCAGCGGCAGGTTGAGAAGAAACACCCAACGCCAACTCAGCTGGTCGACCAGGAGTCCGCCGACCAGAGGTCCGAGCGCGGGCGCGAGGGAGATCGGCAGGGCGAGTGCGGCCATGATGCTCAACCGCTGCATCGGGAGGAAGTTGCGGAACATCAGCGAGAACGCGAGCGGGACAAGGCCGCCACTCCCCACGCCCTGGGCGACGCGACCAGCGACCACCATGGGCAATGAGACCGCAGCGGCGCCGAGTATCGACCCGACCACCAGGACCGACAGGCCGATCGCAAGCACGCGTACGGTGCCGAAGCGCTCTCCCAGCCAGCCGCAGAGCGGGATCATGGCGGCCAGGGCAACGACGTAGCCCAGGTTGACCGCGCCCGTCTGGTCCACCGGAACTGAGAAGTCCCGTCCGATCGACGCCAGTGCGACGTTGAATCCGGACGTATCCAGGATCATGAGCGATTGGCAGCACAGCAGCAGCCAGATCGCTCCCCACTGGGGTCGCGAGAGTTGTAGGTTGCGGGGCGATCGCGGTGCCGGTGGCTCTAAGCTGCGTGCGCGCCGCGAAGCCCGCCGATCTACACTACTCGGGCGAGTCATAGTCACCGTGACGAACGTGCCAGGCAATCAGTTCGTATGTTCGTGCACCTGCCCGGATGAACGGCTCGTCATCCATGAGCCGCCGCGCTTCGGTGGCATCCGGCACGCGGAGGACGGTGGCGCCGCCGAAGGGGGCTTCACCGTGGTCGACGGAAGCAGGCCCGGACGCGAAAACCAGTCCGCGCTCCACCAGCAGGCGCATGTAATCGCGGTGCGCCGCACGGTGCACCCCGCGGTCGGTGTCTGTGTTGCGGGTGACGACCAGCCAGAGCTGCACATCCCGCATGGGCGCGTGTGAACTGGCCCCGGGTTCGTCTGCGCGCTCGATAGCCATCGGGTCGCCGCCGGTTCAGGCGCCCAGGGCGCTGGCAGCGAGCGGAACCACGTCGTAGTCGTAGAGGTTGCGGCGGAATTCCTGGTGGTTGCGGATCTCCGTGTCTCGTTGCGCCAGGTCCGCGTACTGTGAGTCGTAGCGGAGGCCGTTCTGCCGGGCGCCGCTCTGGACTTCGGCGACTCGAGCGCGTCGAAGGTTCTCGTACACGGCGAGCGCTTCGGGAATCCGGGTGGGATCGGCAGCCTCAAGGAGCGTGGCCAGTGCGGCGCCGTCTTCGATCGACTGGTTCGCACCCTGGCCCAAGTGCGGCAGCATGGCATGCGCTGCGTCGCCGAGCAGGGTGAGGCGACCCTTCGTCCAGGTCGGCAACGGGTTGCGGTCGTACAGCGCCCAGCGAAACGTCTGCTCGACGTGCGAGAGCAACTCCCCGATTCGCGGGTCCCACCCGGCGAAGTCGGCGCGGAGCTGGTTCGGGTCGCCGGGCGCGGTCCATGACTCCTTGAACAGATCCTCTGCCGGGACGAAGCCCACGAAGTTGATCAGTTCGCCGGATCGCACCGGGAAGGTGAGGAAGTGCTTCCCGGGCCCCAGCCACATGGACCACTCATCCGCCCGCCATCCGTCGAGAAGCCGGCGCGGGACGAGTCCGCGGTAGACGCTCGTTCCGGAGAAGACCGGCTCGGACTCCTGCCACACGTGCGAACGCAGTGTGGAGTGGATCCCATCGGCCGCGATGATGATGTCCGCTTCGACCGAGGAGCCGTCCTCAAAGGTCACTGCCGCGCCCGAATCGTCCTGCTCGAAAGACTGAGCGCGGTGTCCGAGGCTCACGATGCCATCAGGGATCGAGGCGGCGAGGAACTCGATGAAATCAGCGCGGTGCATGCCATAGGTGGCGTTCCACCCTGTCGAGTCCGCTACCCGAACCGGGGAGATCTCGCTGCCGTCGTGCCGGAAGTACCGGGAGCGCTCGCCGACGAGCGCTCCAGCGGCTCCGACCGCGTCGCCCAGGCCGACGCGTTGCAGCTGGCGGACACCGTTGGGAGTCAGGTACACCCCCGCACCGATCTCGCCCAAGGCGGAGGCCTGCTCGTAGGCCTTGACCTCGAACCCCTTGCTCAACAGTGCTTTGGTGACGAACAGTCCGCCGATGCCGCCGCCGATGACTGCGACGCGTTTGCCAGATGCCATGGCTGGATCTCCTTCGATCAGTACTGATCAGATAGTGTGTGCGCCGTCTCCCGGCGCACGATCATTCGCCGCTACTCGGGCGCGAGGGCGCTCGCTTCGGCCTTCTGCGCCGCCACGAACGTGTCCACGATCGATGAAAGGTAGCCGACACTCGATTCGCGCCAGTTGACCGTCTGGTGGGTGGCGATCACCTCGATATCGCGTTTGGCCAGCGAGACGGGGTGTGAAGGGTGGTTCGCCCTCGTTCCGATGAGGAAGTAGATCCGCTGGACAGCCTCGACCGCAGAGCGGGCGACATGCGCGTTCGCCAGGCGCTCCGCGGAACGCTCTGCGGCGGATGCGCGAACGCGACGCCGACCACGATCCTCGGCCGCCCTGCTCCGTGCCACGAGCACCGAGGCCGCTGCCTCGGCGGTGCTGACGGCGGAGGCGAACTCCGTTGCGACATAATCCTGGTCGGCAAGGCTGCTGGCGACGCCGGAGAAGTCACGCACTCGTGTGCTGTTCGGTACCGTCCGCGCGAAGTGTTCGATCGCGCCGAGAGCTGCTCCGAGAGCCACGCTCGCGTACGGGAAGTGCCCATCTGGTGTCGAGGCGACCATCGAATCGAATGATGGGTGCAGGCGCCGGTTCTCTTCCGCGAGATTCGCCATGTCCTTGGTTCGCACGACGCGGCGATCAGGAACGAACACGCGCTCGACCGCGTACCGCCGACTGCCCGTTCCGCGCATGCCTGTCGGGTGCCAGTCATCGATCAGGCGAGCCTCGCTGCGAGGCAGGAGGAAGCGGTGCCCATCTCCGTCCGGGCCCGCGGCGGCGGTGAAGAAAAGCCATTCCGAGAAATCTGAGCCACTGCAGAATCCCCAGTCGCCGGTGAGCAGGTAGCCTCCGTCGACGCGTTCCGCGGTCGCCTTGGGGTTGACCGTGATGTTTCCGGCGCACGTGGCAAAGCTGTTCTCGGCCCAGAGCTCGTCCTGGACTTCCTCCGAGTACGCCAGCAAGCTCCGGCTGTGCCCATTGAGGATGGAGAAGACCCAGGCGGTTGAGGCGCAACCCTTAGCCAGCGTCATGGCGATAATGGCGTGATGGTACTCAGACAGCTCCAGCCCGCCATAGCGCTTCGGACGGAAGACGTGGAACAGCCCGGCTTCCTGCATTCGGCGGAAGGTGTCAGCTTCGACGCTTCTGGTTTCGTCCGCCCTGGCGGCCCGTTCACGCAGCAGCGGGATGAGCGCCTCAGCTCGTGCGACCATCTCTTCACCGGTGAGGGTCTGGTCGGGCGGCGTCAGCGTCGAGCCCTGGCTCGCGGCGGTCTTGGTGGAAAACGTCATCGTTGAAAACCTTCCGTATTCGTCTGCTCGGCGACAGGCGTGCCTGCTTCGCCCTGAGCGTGGGCGGCCAGCTGTGGTGTTCGCCCGAATTCGATGTCGCCAACCCTAGCTTATAAACTGTATCATGTGAAACGGGCCCTCCAGACGGAGGCGTGGCGGCTCTGAACGGAGCGGCTACAGGACGAAGGAGTTCAGCATGTCCATCGATGACGAGTCGAGAACCAGCAACGAGATTGTCTATGAGGTCACCGACCTCGCCGTCTCGTTCAAGTCTGGAAATGACTGGACGGAAGTCGTCCACGGTGTCAGCTTCGGCGTGATGGCCGGGGAGGTCGTGGCGCTGGTTGGCGAATCCGGCTCGGGGAAGTCGGTCAGCTCGCTCGCGGGGCTGGGACTGCTCGGCCGCAATGCGCGCGTGACGGGATCGGTGAAGTTCAAGGGGCGCGAGCTCATCGGGGCGCCGGAAGAGACGATCCGGAAAGTGCGCGGAAACCAAATCGCACTGATTTTCCAGGAGCCGATGACGGCCCTGCACCCCGTGTACACGATCGGCCAGCAGCTCGTTCGGGTGTTGCGCTCGCGGGCGGCTCACACGCCGACATCCGCGAAGGCGCGCGCGCTCGAGCTGCTCACGATGGTGGAGCTTCCCGATCCGCAGCGGGCCTACGACTCGTACCCCCACCAGCTCTCGGGCGGACAGCGCCAGCGTGCGCTCATTGCGCTTTGCATCTCGTGCGACCCGTCGATGCTGATCGCAGACGAGCCCACGACCGCGCTCGACGTCACGGTGCAGGCGGAGATCCTGGAACTGCTTCGCAGGCTCCGGAAGCGAATGAACGGGGCCGCGGTGCTGATCACGCATGATCTGGGCATTGTCGCCGACACGGCAGACCATGTCGTCGTCATGCAGGATGGACACGTCGTCGAGCACGGCCGGGTGGTCGATGTCTTCGAACGGCCGCAACACCCCTATACGAAGCAGTTGCTCGCTGCGGTGCCCCGTCTGCGGGTGGGGGAGACCTTGGCGCCTCCTGCGCCGCAGCAGGCCGAGCCACTGCTCCGGCTGGATCAGGCGGTCATCGAGTACCAGGTTCGCGGCCGTGGCGCATTCCGCGCTGTCGACGAGGTGAGCTTCGATATCGGCAAGGGCGAGATCGTCGGCCTGGTGGGCGAGTCGGGGTCCGGAAAGACCTCAATCGCGAAGGCGATCATCGGGCTGGAGAAGTTCAAGTCGGGCTCCGTGAAGATGGGCGGGACGGAGATCGTCGGTGTCGGCGCCCAAGACCTCCAGCGCCTCCGACGCCGAATCGGTTTCGTCTTCCAGGATCCGGGCTCTTCCTTGAACCCGAGGCGGACCGTCGGGGACTCGGTATCCGAGCCGCTGCGTCTCGCCGGTGGGCTGACGCGTCCGCAGATCACTGATCGCGTGCGCGAGGCCCTGGACTCGGTATACCTTCCGGCGGACGCGCTGTCTCGCTACCCCTACCAGCTCTCTGGTGGCCAGCGACAGCGGGTCGGGATCGCGCGCGCGATCATCACCCGCCCTGAACTGCTGATCGCGGATGAGCCCACCTCTGCACTGGATGTGTCGGTGCAGCAGAGGGTGTTGGAGATCCTGGAGGAACTGCAGGCCGACTTCGGCTTCGCGTGCCTCTTCGTCAGTCACGACCTCGCGGTCATCGACCGCCTCTCCGACCGCATCGTCGTCTTGCGGCGCGGAAAGCTTGTCGAGAGCGGCACTCCAGACGCCGTCATCCGCAACCCGAAAGATCCGTACACGCAACGGCTGGTCCAGGCCATTCCTGTTCCGGATCCGGTGGTGCAGCGCGAGCGGCGGCTCGCGCGGCTGGCTGGGCAATTGGCCGAGCAGGGGCAGCAACCCGCAGCGTAAGACAGGATTGCGGGTGCGTGGCTATATGTTATAGAATGTACGTAGCGTGCCATATCGGCTAAGGGTAAGGAAAAACAATGACGTTTGTTGATGGAATCTGGGAATCAGATATTTACACTGGTGACTACGATCGACCCGAGAACTTCTTCACCGTCGCAGAACTCCCTGCGCTCGCTGAGAAGGAGTACGACTTGATCGTCGTGGGTGCCGGCGGTGCCGGAACGGCCGCGGCGGTCGAGGCGACGGACCTCGGCGCCTCGGTGCTCGTCCTCGAGAAGGCGGACCACGCCGGTGGGAGCACCCACTACTCGGGTGGAACCATCCGCATGATCGCCGACGCCGCTGGTGCGGTCGAGCACTTCTTCGCACTCGCCCAAGGCGGAACTCCTGTCGAACCGATCGAGGCTTTCGTCAAGGGCCTGGATGAGATTCCCGACTGGGTTGAAGCGCATGGTGGTGTGCTGATCGCAGACGAGTACCAGATCGCCCGCGAGAACAGCGAGATCGCCCAGCGCCGTGTCTTCCCGGCCGGCCGCGTCGGCTCCGCCTTCCCGGACTTCCCGCACTCTGATTCCCTCGGCCTGCGCATGCACGTCCAGCCCCAGCGTCCGGATCGCCGCTTCGGCGCAGCGATGTGGGACTTCCTGCGTGGCGCACTCGCAGCCAGCGGTGCCCCGGTTGTCACTGGCGCGCGCGTGACCGGCGTCCTGCAGGAGACCCCGGGCGGTGCTGTCACCGGCGTCACCGTTGAGACTGCCGACGGCCCGATCCAGATCAAGTCGAAGCGCGGCGTGGTGCTCGCAAACGGCGGATTCGCCTGGGACCCCGAAATGCAGCGTCAGTACTTCGGCATCGATATGCCGGCAATGAGCCCGGCGAACCGCAACGCCGGTGACGGCATCCGCATCGCGCAGTCGGCTGGGGCTGACCTCTGGCACATGACTGCGACGTCCACCACGATCGGGTACTCGGTTCCGGACGCGGCAGCCGCGTTCCCCTGCGAGATGACCGACTACGGGTTCGTCCTGATCGACCAGAACGGCCGTCGCTACGCACGCGAGACCCTGATGGAGACGCACAGCTTCCTGCACTCGATGCTCCAGCAGCACCCGATCACCGGCCTCTTCGATCGGATCCCCTCCTTCATCGTCATTGACGAGAAGACCCGCCAGGCCGGCCCACTGTCCGTCGCCGGCAGCCTCGGTTTCAATCGTCGGTACCCGTGGAGCGATGACAACTCTGAGGAGATCGAGCGTGGCTGGTTCGAGAGCGCAGACACGATCGAAGAGCTCGCAGAGAAGCTCGGCGTGCCTGCAGCCGCCCTGCGGGAGACCATCGACCGTTACAACGAGCACAGCCGTGCCGGCGAGGACGATGAGTTCGGTCGCCCCGCCAACGAGACGCTGCCGATCGATACTGCGCCGTTCTATGGCGCAGCGGTTCGACCCACCTTGCTGAACACCCAGGGCGGCCCGCGCCGCAACGAGCGGAGCCAGGTGCTGAACCCGAACGGCGAGCCGATCACCGGCCTCTACGCGGCCGGCGAACTGGGCTCCATCTGGCACCGTCTCTACCCAGGCGGAGGCAACGTCTCCGAGGCTCTGGTCAGCGGCCGCATTGCGGCTACTGCAGCCGTCGGTGCAGTCGTCGCCGCCGACTCGAGCCGCTGAAACGGAGGGGAAGACACTCATGGGTGAATTCAACAACAAGGTCGCTATCGTAACCGGCGCGGGCGGAATCGGCCGCGCGGTCGCCGAACTGTTCGCCGCCGAGGGCGGAAAGGTCGTCGTCGTCGATCTCCCGGCCCGGGAGCCCGGAGCCGCCTCAGCCGCCGAACGCGCGGTCGAGGCGATCCATGCGGCCGGCGGGGAGGCAGTCGCGTGCCACATTCCGATCGGACCGTGGGCGTCGGGCGAGCAGATCGTGCAGACGGCGATGGACTCGTTCGGCCGACTCGACGTCCTGGTGGGCGCGGCGGGCAACCTGGCTGCGGCTCCGCTCGTCGACGTCACCGAGGAAGAATGGGACGCGCTGAACAACGTCCACCTCAAGGGCGAGGTCAGCCTGATGCAGGCCGCGGCGAAGCGCCTCATCGCGCAGGGCGACGGCGGCAGTATCATCAACTTCTCATCGCGCGCCGCGTTCCTGGGCCCGATGCCCGCGTACGCTGCGGCGAAAGCAGGCGTGCTGGGGCTGACCACCTCCGCGGCGATGGAACTGGCTCCTCACGGCATCAATGTCAACGCCATCCTCCCGAGCGCGCAGACGTCGCTCTTCCCGGGAGACGCCTCGACGCGACCCACCTCCGGGGGGACCCCGTTCGTCGCTGACATCGACCCGGCGGCTCTCGCCCCGGCCGTGCTGTACCTGGCCACCGCTGCGGGTGCGGGAATCACAGGACGGTGGGTGTACGCGGCAGGAAACGACGTCGCGATGTACCACCGCCCGTTCGAGCTGTCGAACCAGCCGACGCTGTTGCGCGGTAACGAGCGATGGACCCTCGGCAACCTTGCGCAGGTCCTGCCCTCGCTGCTTGCGCACTCCGCCAGCTGATTTTCGGTGCCCGCCGAACACGACAGAAGGAAGTAGTCAGAATGACGATCACCCAGACGATCCCTGCGGCGTTTCTCGTCGACCCGCAGTCGCTCATCGAAGACGGCACCATGTTCATCGGGGGGAAGTGGGTTCCGGCCGCGAGCGGTGAGACGTTCGAGGTGCTGAACCCCGCGACCCAGGAAGTGCTGGGGCGCGTCCCCCGCGGCGGGCGGGCAGACGTCGACGCCGCGGTGGCAGCCGCGACCGCGGCGTTCGCCGGGTGGCGCGAGACGCACCCCTCCGTGCGCGGGCGGCTGCTGAACAAGTGGGCCGACCTGTGCGACGAGCACGTCCGCGAGCTGGAGCGGCTGGAGAACCAGGAGATCGGGCGACCGAGCTTCGCGCCGAACCCGGCGGCAACCAACATCCGCTACATCGCCGGCCTGGCCGACAAAATCCAGGGCACGTCGCTGCCAACGGCCGATCTCGACCAGCTTGCGCTCACGCTTCGTGACCCGTTCGGTGCCATCGCCATCATCGTGCCGTGGAATGGACCGGGGTGGGCGGCGCCGAAGCGGATCGTCGGGCCGTTGATCGCCGGCAACACAGTCGTGCTCAAGCCGGCGTCGGAAGCGCCGCTCACCGTCCTCTACCTCGCCAAGCTCGCGGAGGAGGCGGGGATCCCCGCTGGGGTCATCAACGTGGTCACTGGCTCCGGTCGCGACGTCGGCGAGCCGCTGGTTCTGCACCCGGACATCAAGCGAGTGAGCTTCACCGGCTCGACCAAGACGGGCACCCGGATCGCGGAGCTGGCGGCGAGTCACCAGATTCCCGCGATCCTCGAACTGGGCGGAAAGAGCGCGAACGTCGTCTATGCGGACGCGGACCTCGACCTCGCCATTCCCCACCTTGTGCGCGGCATTCTCGACAACTCCGGTCAGGCCTGCGTGGCGGGCTCCCGCCTCCTTGTCGAGCGTTCGATCGAGCAGGATGTCATCGAGCGACTCAAGACCGCATTCGCCAAGGTCACCGTCGGGCCCTGGTATGAGGAACCGACGATGGGCCCGGTGATCAATGAGGCGCAGGGGGAGACGGTCCTCGGCTACATCAAGGCCGGCGTCGAAGAGGGAGCGACGCTCGCCTACGGCGGCAGCCGGCTCACCGGCGGCAAGTACGACCTGGGCTGCTACATCGAGCCGACGATCTTCACGGATGTGCGGGCAGGAATGCGCATCGAGCAGGAGGAGATCTTCGGTCCGGTCCTGAGCGTGATCGCTTTCGACTCCGAGGATGAGGCAGTGCGGATCGCGAACGGCACCAGGTACGGGCTGAACTCCGCCGTGTTCACCCAAGACGTCGGCAAGGCTGTTCGATTCGCCCGGCGATCGGAGGCCGGCCTCGTATCAGTGAACACCACGATGGGCATGGGCGCTGTCGGCATCCCGGCCGGCGGCTTCAAGTCCAGTGGTTACGGCCGGATCGCCTCGTCGGATTCGCCATTGGAATGGACCCAGACCAAGGCGGTTGTCTTCGGCAAGACCGCCTGATACCCGCGCATCTACGATACAAAGAGAACGAGGCAAGACATGGCCATAAATCCGCTCACGGACTATGCGGTGAAGAGCGCTCCCGAGGGGGCGACGCCCAAGAAGCTGATCGAGAAGGCCATTGAGTTGCGGCCGCTCCTGCGAGAGCAGCAGGCAGACACCGAAAAGCGCGGGTACTACTCGCTTGAAGTCCGGAATCAGCTCAATGACGCCGGGTTCTATGCGGCGATCCAGCCCAAGATGTTCGGCGGGCTCGAGTCCTCCCTCAGTGACTACTACCGGATGATCATCGAACTCGCGCGCGGCTGCCCGTCCACCGCGTGGTGCTACGCGCTCGGCACCGGGAAAACGATGATGCTCACATCGTTCTATCCCGAGTCGGTGCAACGCGACATCTACCAACGGGTCGGGGTCATCCACGGCGGCCATGGGCCGGGCCGGTCGACGGCAACGCCCGTTGAAGGCGGATACGTGATCAACGGCACGTTCAACTACTGCTCGGGCATCCCGTACTCGAATCACCTGATGGGAACCGCGCCGGTCAACGGCCAGATCACCGACCAGAGCGTGAACTCGTGGTCGGCCGACAAGATGAACAACCTCATCGAATTCGTCCTCCCGCGTGGAGACGGCAGCAATTACGAGGTGCTCGAGGACTGGGGTGACGGCCGCACGCTGGGCCTGAACGGCACGGGCTCACATTCGGTTCGCGTCGAGAACCAGTTCGTTCCCACCGAGTTCACCATCCTGGATGTTGGCCACAACAAGGCACCGCTGCGCGACCCCCAGACCGGAACAGAGGGCACTCGCCTGCACGGCAACCCGATGTACCTCGGGTACCTGGAGTTCTTCCTCACGGGTGAGGTCGCATCGGTCCAGGTCGGGATCGCCCAGGCGATGATTGACGAGATGGTCGGTGTGCTGCGCACCAAGAAGGGTGTTCGAGGCCTCTACGGCAACAGCAAGTCGGCCCAGGATGACTTCGGCGAGGCTGTCAAGCTCGCAGACGGCGCCCAGGCGATCGTCATGCAGGCGATTCGGGAGGGTGAGGAGATGGCCCAGGAGTGGTACGAGAACCGCGTGCTCCCCGATGAGTACCGTCTGTGGAAGTGCGCGAACCAGTTCCAGCTGGCGATCCGCATGTCCTGGGAGTCCGGCGTCCTCGCGTTCCGTCAGGCCGGAAGCTCTTCGCTCAAGCGCGGCGAGCGCATCCAGCGCTACTTCCGCGACCTTGC
Source organism: Glaciibacter sp. 2TAF33 (assembly GCF_052114945.1). Lineage (NCBI taxonomy): Bacteria > Bacillati > Actinomycetota > Actinomycetes > Micrococcales > Microbacteriaceae > Glaciibacter > Glaciibacter sp. 2TAF33. The sequence continues at coordinate 166,606 of NZ_JBFRFS010000005.1, read as the reverse complement.
CCAGGAGCGCCCCCAGTCCACCACCACCGGTGGCAACTATCGCGACACGCTCGTGCGGGCTCGGCTCGGTCTCGACGCGGACGGGAAGCTGCCGGAGACCGGCGGCGACGGTCGCGTCACCGGGGCTACGCGCGCGTAGCGTTCGGACGCCTCCCGCTGTCGCAGTTATGGATCGGAAATAACGGGATGACGAATCTTCGGATCGTGAACTATCGGGCAGGTCGTGGCCCACGCGTGGGCATCGTATCGGGGGATGAGATCCTTGACGCGGCGGCCTTGACCGGAGTGGAGGCGTACGCCTCCATCGGCAATCTCATGCGTGACTGGGATCAAGCCCTCGAACGTGTGAGGGATGCGCTGGATTCGAACCAAGGCACCGGGCGGACACCCCTTGCCGGTGCCCGGCTCGATGCCCCGGTCCGGCACGGTGCTGCAATCTATGGCGCCGGCGCCAATTATTACGGACACAGCCGCGAGATGGCGACGATCGCCGGCAGGCCTGCCCCAGAGGACCCGCGCACCAGTGGACAGCTGCCATGGCACTTCCTGAAAGCGCCCAGCACGGTCGTTGGCGATGCTGCGACCGTTGCGCGGCCGGCGGCAGCGGCGGATACGCTCGACTGGGAAGTCGAACTGGCAGTCGTCATCGGCAGCAAAGCCAAGAACGTCTCCGCCGAGGCGGCGCTCAGCCATGTTGCGGGGTACACCGTCGCCAATGACCTCTCCGCTCGGGGACTGCTGTGGCGCGCGGGCATTCAGGAGGGTTCCCCGTTCCGCGCCGACTGGGTGCTGCATAAGAACTTCGACGGATCCACTCCCCTCGGCCCCTGGCTCGTGCCCGCGGCAGAGATCGCGGACCCACAGGACCTGGCACTCGGCCTCTCCATCAATGGGCAGACGATGCAGTCCGATCGAACAGTGGACATGATCTTCACGATCGCTGAGCAGATCGCACACCTGTCCAGCTACGTCACCCTCACGCCGGGAGACATCATCCTCACCGGCACTCCGGGGGGCAACGCGGCTTTCCATGGTCGCTTCCTGCAGCCCGAGGATGCTGTCGAGGCCTGGGTCGAGGGCATCGGTACGCTCACGACGCACATCGTATGAACTTCGTCAGCGGGAACAGGGCGGCGGAACGGGTCGAACCCGCTCCGGGAATCGTCTTCGACCACGCCACGCTGGGCCAACGAATCCTTTTCGGCACCGGGCGGGCGGCGGAGAACGTGCTGACGGCGGTCCGTTCCCTGGGCGCCACGCGGGTGCTGCTCATCGCGGGCGCCTCCTCCTCTTCGCTGGCAGCGAGCATCACCGACACGGTACCCGTGGTGTGGCGGATACGCGACGTGGTGCAGCATGTTCCCGCGGACAACGCGGCCACTGCGGTCAGCGCGGCCCGCGAAGCGCGAGCGGACCTCGTCGTTGCGCTCGGCGGCGGTTCCGCTGTCGGCCTGGCGAAGATCATTGCTCGGGATACCGGGCTGCCGATCGTCGCGGTGCCCACCACGTTCGCTGGTTCCGAGGCCACCGATGTCTGGGGTATCACCGAGAACGGTCGAAAGTCCACGGGCGTCGATTCCCGAGTTCTGCCCCGCGTCGTCGTCTACGACGCAGCCCTGTCCTCCACGCTTCCCGCCCAGCTCGTCGTGGCAAGCGGAATGAATGCGATCGCGCACGCCGTTGACGGCTTCTGGGCGCCGCGAGCGGACCCGATCAACATCGCTTTGGGGACTGAGGGACTGCGGGCGCTTGTTCCCGGCCTCAAGGCGCTCGCCGTCCGATCGGAAGAGACCGAGGCTCGGGAACGGACGCTCTACGGTTCGTACCTGGCTGCTGCGGCGTTCGCTTCCGCCGGCTCCGGAATGCATCACAAGATCTGCCATGCGCTGGGTGGATCGTTCAATCTTCCGCACGCCGAGATGCACTCCGTCGTGATCGGTCATGTCGCGGCGTTCAATGCCGCCTCGGCTCCCGATGCGGCGAACAGGATCAGCTCGGCGCTCGGCGCTGACAGCCCCGGACAGGGCCTCTTCGCACTTGGCCGGGAGCTGGGCACGCCCCGTTCCCTGCACGAACTCGGATTCCAGGAGGCAGATATCCCTGCTGCGGCAGAGATCATCCTGCCGACGATTCCGGTGAGCAATCCCAGGCCGGTTTCGAAGTCGGATCTGGAAGGTCTGCTTCGTGCCGCATGGGAAGGCACCGACCCGGCCTGACCGAACTCGACGATTCGCTACTGGAGGAAGAATATGACTAACGATGTTTCAACGCCCGGGGACCAGGCCGCAGAGCAGAATCGGCGTGAAGAGCAGCTGATCCAGCGGGTGCTGGCCTCGTTCGAGGCAACACCGAATCCGCGCTTGAGGCAGCTGGTGCAGGCGCTGACCAAGCATCTGCACGCGTTCATGCGCGAAGTGAGGCTTACGGAGCATGAGTGGAACGGGGCCATCCGGTTCCTCTCCGATGCGGGGCACATCACCGACGACAAGCGCCAGGAATTCGTGCTGCTCTCGGATGTCTTCGGTGCGTCGATGCAGATGATCTCGATGAACAACCCGCTCCACGGAAACGCGACGGAGGCCACCGTGCTCGGCCCGTTCTTCGTGAACGACGCTCCAGAGATCCGGATGGGTGAGGACATGTCGTTTGGCGCGGCGGGCGAACCCTGCTGGATCACGGGGAGCGTGTTCGATGTTGCCGGAAACCCGGTCCCTGGCGCTCGAATCGAGGTCTGGGAAGCGGATGAGGACGGCTTTTATGATGTGCAGTATCGAGACGACCGCACCGCCGCGCGCGCGCACCTCATCGTGCCTGAGGATGGTGAGTTCCGATTCTGGGGACTGACGCCGACGCCGTATCCGATTCCGCACGACGGCCCCGTCGGAAAGCTTCTCGAACTCGTCGAGCGCTCGCCGTTGCGTGCCAGCCACCTCCACTTCCTCGTCGAAGCCCCCGGCTACCGGACGCTCATCACCCACATTTTCGTGAAAGGCGATGAACTCCTCACCTCTGATGCGGTGTTCGGGGTTCAGGACTCGCTCATCAAGGAGTTCACCCAGCATGCCGCGGGTTCCCCGACCCCCGATGGACGCGTGCTGCCGGACGGCGCGACCTGGTCCGACGTGCGGTTCGACATCGTGCTCGCGCCGGGGGAGAGCGGTGGCCAGCGGCTGACGATGAGCTAGCCGGCCGTGACCCGACTGGGCATTGCAGGGCTGGCACAACGGTTATATAATATAAAATGCAATACCGTATTGCGCCACGAGGAGGACATGATGAGCGAATTGACATCGAGCACGCTGCAGGCGAATGCAATCGATTCGCGCGCTTTCCGGGACGTGCTCGGTCATTACCCGACCGGCGTCGTCGTCATCACCGGTGTCAGCAGCGATGGTGCTCCGCTGGGCATGGTTGTCGGGACGTTCAACTCCGTGTCGCTTGACCCGCCCCTGGTGTCATTCATGCCGACGAAGAACTCCGAGACCTACAAGGCGCTTCGCCAGTCGTCCACCTTGTGTATCAACGTGCTCGCGCACGACCAGCAGTTGGAGACTCGCGCGCTGTCCCAACGCGACGCCGACAAGTTCGACAAAGTCAAGTGGGCCATGTCGGCACAGGGCGTGCCGAAGCTGGAGGACTCAGTAGCCCACATCTATTGCACGATCGCAGAAGAGATCGAGGCCGGTGACCACCTCATCGTGTTGTGCGACGTGCGTGAAGTGCAGGTCACACGGCCCGTCACGCCGCTCTTGTTCTTCCAGGGCGGCTATGGTGGATTCTCCGCAACGACCAGCGCCGCGCACGTGGCCTCGGACCTCATTACCGCTGTCCGGGTCGCGGAGGTCGCCCGTGCGCAACTGACGGCGCTGGCCGAGCGCTTCGACTGCGAGGCGGTCGCGCTGATCCAGATCAACGATCACGACCAGACCATCGGCGCCGCCGCTCGCACCTCCTCCGTGCAGACGCACGATCGGCTGGGCGTGCGAATGGCGCTCATCCCGCCATTCGGCGAGACTGCTGTCGCCTGGAGCGAGGAGCAGTCCGCCAAGTGGCTCGGCCGGATCTACCCGCCCGACCCCGAGGTCGTCGAGATGTACCGAGCCCAGCTGGCTGCAGTGCGCCACCGCGGGTATACCGCCCACATCGTGCCGGCGGGACGTGAAGAGGATCACCGGGTGTTCACCGATGCCCTCCACGAATACGCGCTCGGACAACTCACGCCCGCCCGCGATCGTGCCGTGCGTACCGTGATTGCGTCGGCTGCGGCCTTCTTCCCGGTTGAGGCGATCAGCGATGACGCGTCGGAGCGGGTCATCTCCATCACGGTGCCGGTGTTCGATCCCACAGCCGACTCCGAGACCAACTCCGGGCTTGCCATTCGCCTGAGTTCGTTGCCGGACACCAGTACCGGTGCAGAGGTTCGCGAGCGCGTCGCCGCCCTGCAGGAGGCGGCAGCCGCGGTGAGCCAGCTGCTGGCCGGGCCGCACAGCGGCGACCTTGAGCGCTACCTGACGTCCGGGCTCCGTGAGCGGGGTTGACGGGGCGACACCTGCCTGCCTGAGCGCCTGATGACCCGAGGAGTCCACGCCGGCCTGGGAATGAGCCGCATCCGTTGACATAAGATATAAGCTATGGAATACTGCGCTCCAGCTGGAAGGAAGACGAGATGAGTGGTGCGGAGACCGAGCCGTCCGTCGACGTCGCGATAATCGGACTGGGTCCGACCGGAGCTGTACTGGCCAACATCCTCGGCGCGGCCGGCGCGCGCGTCGCGGTGTTCGACCGCGAGCCGGCGCCCCTGAACTTGCCCCGCGCGGTGCACTTCGACGGCGAGGTCATGCGGGTCTTCCAGTCAATCGGCCTGGCCGACGAGATCCTGAAGGTGATCCGCCTTTCGCGCGGAGTCCGCTATTACAGCGCATCCGGCGAGCTGCTGATGGAGCGGCGCCCGCCCGCCGTAGAGGGTACGCACATCTGGACCGACAAGAACATGTTCCACCAGCCCGATCTCGAACAGGTTCTTCGGCAGGGTGTGGAACGGTATCCGACTGTCGACGTGCGCGCTCTCCACGAGGTTCTGAGCGTCGATGACCAGGAAGCTGGTGCTGCGCTCGACGTCCGCGATCTCGCGACCGGCGAGGTGACCACCTGGCGGGCGAGCTGGGTTGTCGGAAGCGATGGCGGGCGTTCCCTGCTGCGTCGGACGATCGGCAGCGAACTGGAAGACTTCGGCCTCCACGATCCCTGGCTGGTCGTCGACATCGAGCTCCTCGACGACGTGGAGCTTCCGGATTGCACGGTGCAGTATTGCGATCCGGCCCGTCCGACGACGTACGTCCACGTCACCGGCAACCGCCGGCGGTGGGAGTTCAAGATTCTTCCCGACGACGACATGGACACGTTCACCAGTGATGAGAATGTCTGGTCACTGCTCTCGCGCTGGGTCGCACCCGGGCAGGCGGTGCTCGTGCGGCACGCCGTCTACACCTTCCATGCGCTGATCGCCGAGAAGTGGAGGGAGGGGCGGCTGCTCCTGGCCGGCGACAGTGCACACCAGACCCCGCCCTTCCTGGGACAGGGGATGTGCACAGGTATCCGGGACGCCGCGAACCTGGGCTGGAAGCTTGCGCTGGTCTCCCAGGGAGCTGACAGCGCGCTCCTTGACACGTACGAGAGCGAGCGGAGGCCGCACTCGCACGTGTTCATCCAGACGGCCGCGCGGCTCGGTGGCATCATCCAGACGACGGACCCGGCGAAGGCTGCCGAGCGCGACGCCCAGATGCTCGCCGGCGGGACGATCGACTTCCGTGATCCCGCGCCGCCGCTCGGTCCCGGCCTGCACGACGGCGGCGCCTTCGGAGGGCGCATCGAAGGGCAGCCGCGCTTGAGCACAGGCGAGCCCCTGGATGAGGTTGTGGGATCGCGGTTCGCGGTGCTGGCGACCAGCCGGATTGCAGGAGCGCCCGCGCTGAGCGAGCGCGCTGCTGAAACGGGGGCCGTTTGGCTGCAGGACCCGGCGCTCGATGCCTGGCTGGAACAGCGGGGCGTGCAGGCTCTCGTGCTTCGACCCGATCGCTACGTCCTCGGCGGCGCGACGGACGCGGTCGAGCTCGCTGCGTTGCTTGACATGGTGCCGCGCACCCCCATGGGCACGCACGTGAAAGCCTGACGAATTATGACAAGTAAGGAACGACACCGATGATCGACGTCAAGCGTCTTGGGCACGCCGTGATCGAAACCCCCGACCTGCCCCGCCAGATCGAGCATTTCCACGAATTGCTCGGACTGGTGCTGGTGGGGGAGGAGCGCGAGCGTGCCTTCCTCGCGACACCGGCCGGTCAGCTCGCTGTCGTGCTTGAGCGGGGTGCGATTTCCAGGACGACCAAGATCGCGTTCGAGGTGTCACCTGGCACATCGGTTGCAAAGATGCAGGGCTTCCTGAGTGGGATGGGCGTTCAGAGCGACGCGCGCACTGACGCGCTGCCCGGGGTGACGACGTCGATCGCGTTCAGCGACGTGAAGGGCACGGATATCGAGCTGTTCGCAGACTGGGACTTCCTGCCTGACATCGAGCCTGTCGCTGAGTCCATCAACCCACTCAAGCTCGGCCACATCGCGTTCGTGGTCCTCGACCCGAAGAAGACCGAGACGTTCTACCGCGACGTGCTTGGATTCCGAACGTCCGACTGGATCGGCGACAACTTCGTGTTCATGCGCTGCACCCCCGATCACCACACGGTCAACTTCGTGCAGGGCGATGGGCCGGCACGGATGCACCACATCGCCTTCGAACTGCGCGACCGCACGCATCTGTTCGACTCATGCGACCGGCTTGGTGCAGCCGATCGGGAGATCCTGTGGGGTCCGCTTCGCCACGGTCCTGGTCACAACATTGCGACCTACCACCACACCCCTGATGAGCAGGTCATCGAGCTGTACGTCGAGATGGATCGCATCTACGACGAAGAGGCGTGCTACTTCGAGCCGCGGCCGTGGCACGAGGATGTGCCCCAGCGGCCGAAGAGCTGGGCTCGGGAGACGGCGAACATGTGGGGCCTCGCCCCCTCGCCCGACTGGAAGCGCTGAGAGCGCGCACGTTTTACATACCGATCAGACCCGCGCATGCCGCGCGAGCAGAGAGATGGAGTGGCACTTCCCATGCCGATCAACCAAAACAACCCATTTGTCGTCAAGATTCGCGAACACGCGGAGCAGTTCCGTGCGGAGGCGGTCGAGTCGGAGAAAATCGGACGCCTCTCGGACAAGACAGTCGAGCGGATGCGCGAACTCGGTGTCGTCAGGATGCTGCAGCCTCGAGCGTTCGGCGGTTATGAGACAGACCCGCAGACGTTCCTTGAGGCGACGTACACGCTGGCTTCATTGTCTGGTGCGGCGGGCTGGGTCGGCGGGGTCGTCGGGCTGCATCCGTGGGAGATCGGCCAGCTGTCGGAGACGGTCCAGCGTGAAGTCTGGGGCGCTGACCCCGACACCTGGATCTCTTCGCCGTACGCACCGATCGGCCGCGGGAAGGACTGCGACGGGGGACTGACCGTCTCCGGTCGCTGGCCGTTCGCGTCGGGCACCGATCACTGCTCCTGGGCGATCCTCGGCGGTGTGCACGTAGATCGGCCTGACGTCCCGCTGCATTTCCTCATTCCGAAGGCGGACTACACGATCGATCACGATTCCTGGGATGTCACCGGTCTGCGGGGCACTGGGAGCAAGGATCTGGTGGCGATCGACACCGTGGTCTCGAACGAGCGCATTGTCGTGGCGGATTCGATCTCGCACGGCAATGCGGATGCGTCGTGGGAGACCCTCACCCCGCTGTACCGCATGCCATTCTGGGTGCTGTTTCCCGCGGCCATCGCAACGGCGACCTTGGGCATCGCCCAGGGGGCGGTCGACGCCTACCAGCGCGCGGTGTTGAGCAACGCGGAACGATCGGGGCGTTTCTCGCAATCCCCGGCACAGCTTGCCGCGCTGGCAACGGCAGCATCCGAGATCGATGCGAGCTTCCTCGCCGTGCGCGACGGCGTGAACAGGGCGTACGATTCCGTGTCCGCGGGCCGTTCCGTCACGCTTGCCGAACGACTCGAGACCCGCCGGGACCAGACCGTCGGGGTTCGTCGGTCCTTCGACGCCGTGATCCGCCTGTATCAAGAAGCAGGCAGCCTGGGCATTCGATCATCGAACGAGTTCTCACGATTCTTCCGGGATCTGTCCGTCGGTGCCGAGCATCACTCGAACAGCCCAGAGCTGTACCTCCGCGGTTACGCGAGCATGGCGTTGGGGCAGCCCATCCCCTCGGAGATCCGAATCGGGCCGGCTCCGGACCGCGACTGGATCTGAACATCGTGGGAGCGGCGTATGCAACCGCCGCGCGCTGCGGGAATGGGAATGGGGTCCGAGCCGTCGGCTCGGACCCCATTCCGGGCGCGGCGGGCTACTTCGCTTCGATCGCCTCTCGGGCGGGGAACAGGCCGTGCGAACGGAACTCCGTGAAGTCGTAGGTGGCCCAGAGAGTCGCCCAGTCTCCGCCTTCGCGATCCCACTGCACCGGGAGACGGTCGTCATCGTAGATGTGCTCCATGTCGGTGTAGATCTCGACCACCGCCCCGGTCGGCTCCACATAGTAGGCAGCAAGGTTGCGGCCCGCACCGTGGCGAGTGATGCCCATGAGCAGTCGCTCGCCGTTCTCCTGCAGCCGATCAGCGACCTGCCCCAGTTCGGCGATCGACTGCAGTTGCCAGGCATGGTGGTGCATCCATCCGCGACCCTTGATGATGCCGATCCCGTGGTGCTCCGAGTTGCAGCGCAAGAAGTAGGCGAAGTCCTCGCCGATCGCGTCCGAGATCCGGAAATCGAGCACGTCCCGGAAGAAGCGCAGCATCCCCCCGGCATCGGTCGGATGCAGGTTCACGTGGCCGAAGTGATTCGGCGCGAATCCGCCGAGCGTGACGTCAACCGTCTCCGGCTGCAGGTAGATCTCGAACATGAAGTTCTCGGGACCGACGAACGCGAAGCCGTCGCTGACGCCGGGATGCAGCGGCGTCTGGCTGACGATCGGATAGCCGGCGTCGCGGACCCGCGTGCGGACGGTGTCGAGTGCGGCCGGACCGGACGCGATGAGACCGATGTGTCCGACACCGTGCTGCGGCGCGTCGATGTAGACGAGATCGTGGTGCCGCTTGCTGGCCGAGGACATGTAGACAGCGTTCCCGCTGCGCTCGGTCTCGACAAGCCCGAGGATCTTCGTCGCGTGCTGCACCGAAGCCACGATGTCGCTCGTCTGCATCGAGATGTAGCCGATTTCGCTGATGACTCCGAAAGCCATGAGTTCTCCTTCATTTCTGATTCGTTGTTTTCTAGCCCTGCTTCGGTCGCTGCACACGTCCCGAGGCGATGAGGTCCTCGTACGTTGTGAACCCTTCACTGGCGCGATAGTTGAGGCCGAGAGCCGAGAGCAATCGCGTGTTCTCGACGAGCAGCATCCGCACCGTCTCCGTTGGACTGGCGTTGTAGTGGCGATGCCATTCCATCGGCGGCACGCAGACGAAGTCTCCGGCGCCCCACTCCCAGCGTCGACCGCCGATCTCGCTGTATCCCGAGCCGCTGATGACGCAGTGGACCGCCTCGTGGTGGTGCTGCTGCATGTCTGAGGATCCACCCGCGGGAATCTCCTGCAGGAACAGCTCGAAGGTCTTCATCGGCGTGCCGAGGATCGGTGCCAGGTGCGAGGGGTTCGTCCCCTTCGGGGTGTACCACTCGACATCGGCGCCGCGGATAACCATCGTGGCGTCCGTGTTGCCTCGGGGGAGCGGCAAGCGCTGCTCCGCGATGTCCGCGCGGAATGCATCGAGGTCGTCATGCTGAGACATGGGTGCTCCTGTCAGGTTGTCGGGTGCGAGACCCGGATGGCGTGGGTCTCGACGTACTCGTCCAGACCCATCTCGGTACGCTCACGCCCGAGGCCGCTCTGCTTGACGCCTCCGAAGGGCATGTCGAAGCTCAGCGACCAGATGTTATGCGAGTTGACGAACGTGCAGCCGGCCTCCAGCCGCGTGGCGACGGACATGGCATGCTCGGGGTCGGCGGACCAGACGGAGGAGGCGAGGCCGTACTCCGAGTCATTCGCGAGGGCGACGGCGTGGTCGGCATCGTCGAACGGGAGCACCGGGATGGCCGGACCGAACTGCTCCTCGGCAACGAGGGGTGCCGATTGGGGGATACCTGTCACCACCGACGGCCGCAGGTAGTAGCCTCCGTCGCGCTGCGCCTGCTCACTGATCCGCCCCAGCGTGCGCACGTGTGCGCCCGCGTCGCGTGCCGCTTCGACCATCGCATTCACGCGAGCCTGCTGGTGCGCGTTGATCATCGGTCCGTAAGTTGAGGCCGGGTCCGCGCCATAGCCGCAGACGTAGTCGTCGACGTGGGTGCACAGGGCGTCGACGAATTCGTCGAAGCGGCTCCGTGCCACATAGATCCGCTTCACGCCGAAGCAGATCTGTCCGGCTCGTGTGTACACACCTCGAGCCAGCATGGGAATCGACTGCGCGAAATCGGCATCCTCCAGGACGATGGCTGGATCGTTACCACCGAGCTCGAGGCTGACCCGCTTGACATTCGTCGCGGCGGCCGACATCACCTCGCGACCGACCTTGGTGCTCCCGGTGAAGGACATCTTCCGCACCCCCGGGTGCGCGCTGAGTGCCGGTCCCGCTGTGCCGGCACTGTTGACCACATTGAGCGTGCCGGGAGGGAGTTCGGAGGCCAGTAACTCCATCGCGCGAGTGAGCGCGAGCGGGGCCTCGGGCGACGGCTTGAGGATCACGGTGTTCCCCGCCGCCAGTGCCGGCGCGACCTTCGAGGCCGCGAGTACCATCGGCGAGTTCCAGGGCACGACCATGCCCACCGGACCGATCGGCTTACGGAGAACCGTGATCGAGCCGCCGGCATCCTCGACGAAACGGGGACGCAGGTGCTCGACCGCGCGGCGAGCCATGTCCCGGGCGAGCTCGATGCTTCGCTGGATGTCCAGCTCGGCCTCGCGAAGCAGCGCGCCATTCTCAGCGAGCAGAACGCCCGCGAGTTCGCCCGCCGACGCGCTCAGGTGCGCCAGGCCCCGGTTCAGTGCATCGACCCGATCCTCGACCGGCGTTGCGGCCCACGCCGGCGCGACCTCGGTGGCGGCCTGCAGCGCACGGTCGACATGCTCCGACCCGCCCTCGGCTGCCTGCCCGACGACCTGGTTGGGCCGGCCGGGATCGATGACGTCGAACCAGGTCTCTCCGGCGAGGCGCTTGCCACCGATGAGGTTGGGGACCCGTTCCGGCCTGCTCACGAGCGGGCCGCAGCCAGGCGACCGCTGAGCTCGCGGTGGAGTGCGGCAAGGCGCCGCCCGGACTCACGTGCTCCCTCGGCGTAGTCTTCGGGGCAGTGGATGTACGGTGGCCGGCAGGGGCCGGCCTTGATGTATCCGGCCTCATCGATCCGGATCTTCTCCAGCGGCACGTTGTAACGCGAGAAGATCTCGAAGCTGCCTTCGGGAAAGAACGTTTCGCTCGCGTGCCCGAGCGCCTCTGCGATGAGCTCAGCCTCCCCCAGGCGGCCGGCGGAGAGCGCATTGCGCAGGCTGACGGCAGGAGCCGGCCCGCACGAGGATGACCCGCTCCAGCAGGCGTGAATGCGATCCGGTGCCAGCTGTGATGCGGCATACCATTCCCGCTCCAGCGGGAGCAGGGTCATCCCATCTCCCATCGCGTCGAGGTCCGCCTCCAGGCCGGGCCCGAGGGCTGGGTACTTGGCGGCGATCACCTGCGGGATCCGGGTGAGCTCGCTGTAGCACCACGAGGAGATCTTTCCCCGGAACGAGACCGGGTTGTCATAGACGATGATGCCCAGCTCCGGAACGGCAGCGCCGACATGCCGATAGAAGTCGACGAGGGTCTCGTCGTCGCACGGCGACCACATCGGCCGGCCGAGGAGCAGGCCGTCCACCCCGATCTCGCTCAGCATCCGCGCCCGCGAGATCGTGTCCCGGGTGTTCAGCGTGGTCGCGCCGCCGAGGACCGGAACCCGTTGTGCGACCTCGTCGACGACTGTGCGGGTGAAGGCGAAAAGCTCATCCTGCGTCAGGGTGGCGGCCTCGCCGAAGGTGCCGTTGATCATGATCGCGTCGACGCCGTCGGCAATCAGTGCGGATGCCGCCCGCCGGGCTTCGGCGTGGTCCACGGTGTCGATTGCATCCGGACTGGAGGCATTGTCCGTCGCGGGCGTGGGCATGATTGCGAACACCCCGCTCACCTGGTCGAGTTCGATGCGCATGAGCTGCTTCACCCCTTGTGGTTGCGCGCCGGAATACCCGTGGGGGAACCACTTCGTCCGATGCTATATTTCATAGTTTATAACATCATCGGCCCGAGGTCTACCGCATCAACATCCGCGCCTCACCTGTCGTCTTCGAGACAGGTGAGGCGCCGCCATGAACCCGATCAGTCGTCTGCGCGGGAGAGGCGGTCGAGTTCCACCGCGTCCTGTCCGATCAGCACGCGCCGCGGGCCCCGCTTGATCGCGTCGATCGTCTGTCGGGCTGCGTCCTCAGCGGAGGTTGCTGGTGCGGGGCCGATGTCGCCCGGGAAGGCCACCGTGACGACAACAGAGGTGTCAGCAAGCTCGGCAGCGAGGGTTTCCGTCCAGGCCCGGACTCCACCCTTGCTCGTGGTGTATCCACCCTGGCCCGGTATGGCGGAGAGAGCGCCGGCGTGCGAGAAGTTCACCAACGACGCTTCCGGGCGCTCGAGCAGGTGCGGCAGGAATGCCTTGTTGATGTACACGGCGCCGAGCAGGTTGTTGGAGATGACCTGCTCGATCTCCTCCACAGGCAGCTGGCTGAGGGGCTGGGTGGCGTGGATGGACCCGCCGACGTGGGCCAGCGCGTCGATCGCCCCGTGCGCGGCGAGCACGGCCTCGGGAAGGGCCTCGATCGCCGCGCGGTCACTGAGTGGCGCGACATGGGTCGACAGGCGGCCTCCCGCATCCGCACGAGACGCAGTGTCCGCGAGGTTCTGCTCGCGGTGATCGACCGCGGCAACGCGAGCTCCTTCAGCGAGAAGACCGAGCACGATCTCGCGCGCGAATGCACCGCCGGCGCCAGTGACGACGATGACCTTGTCCTGAATCTCCATGGTGTGCCTGTTCCTTTCGGTTAGCGGAATCCCGATGTTCCACAAGATATATTCTGCAATATAGCCGCTGCCATGGTATCTATTGAAACTCAGGCAATGGCCAGATGTTCCGCCATGCGGAACTTCTGCTCACCGATGGGGGTGCGTCCACCCGCCGCACATAGTGTGAGCACACCCGCCGATCGACGCAGTTCCGGGCAGTGCAACACATCACGAACGCAGGAAGGACGGCTCCACATGGCACAGATGACAGCGGCCGACATACGCGGCATCTACGCGATTCTCGCGACCCCCGCGATCAAAGACGGGTCGCTTTTGGAGACGCCGGACACGGTGGACTACGACGAAACCCGACGCAGCGTCAGCGCGCTCCTCACCCAGGGCGTCGACGCGATCCTGACCAACGGAACATTCGGCGAAGCAGGCAGCCTCACCGACCAGGAACTTTTCGGTTTCGTCCAGTGCGTGATCGACACCGTGGGTGGCGCTGTTCCCGTCTTCGCCGGAGCCACCACGCTGAACACGCGCGAGACGATCCGCCGTGGGCGTGAACTGATCCGCCTGGGAGCGACGGGCCTGTTCCTGGGCCGGCCGATGTGGTGCGCGATGGACGACGACATGATCGTCGGCTTCTACCAGGACCTTGCCGACTCCATGCCCGGGGTGCCGTTCATCGTGTACGACAACCCGGAGGCCTTCAAGGGCAAGCTTTCGACTGCTGTCTACGCACGCCTGGCCGAGATCCCGAACGTGGTCGCCGTGAAGTACGCAGGATTCACCACGCAGTACCTCAGTGACCTCGAGGCATGCCGGGGGCGCATCACGATCATGCTCGTGGAGGGGTTCTGGTACTACGGACACCGCTGGGCCGGAGACCTCGCGCCCGCCGTGTGGTCTGGCAGCGCGAACTGCGGTGTCGCGCCGCTGACGGCGCTCAAGGAGGCGCTGGAGTCCGGAGACGACGAACTCGCACTCGCCGTGACCACCGAGATTCGGCATGCGAACAAGCCGCTGTTCCCCGGGGGAAGCTTCGAGGCGTTCGCCACCTACAACGTGCCGCTTGAGAAGGCGCGGTTCGCCGCCGCCGGTCAAACCGATCCGGGCCCGGCGCGCCCCCCCTACGACCGCATCCCCGAGCAATACCTGGAGGGTGCCCGCGAAGCTGGGCGTCGCTGGGCTCTGCTGCAGACCAAGTACACCAACGCTCACACTACGGAAGGACGCTGAATGTCCCTGCAGAAACTCGCGCACGCGGAGCTGCGCGTCACGGATCTCGACGTTGAGATCGCCTTCCTCACGGAGGTCATCGGATTGCAGATCATGCACCGCGATGGCGATCGGGTCTTCTTCGGTTGCGGGTACGACCGCAACGTGGACCTGGTGATCCGAGGCGGCGGTACCGGGGTTGAGAGCTTTGCCGTCCAGGTCGACTCAGAGGATGACCTTGAGCACTACACGCGGCGGTTGGAGGAGGCAGGCGTGGCGGTGAACCGCATGTCCGAACCGATACCGGACGTGGAGGCCGCCATCGAGTTCGCTCTGCCGAGCGGCCATCGAATGGAGTTGGTGCTTCAGCGCGAGCGCGAGCAGGCGCTCTTACACCCCGCCCTGACGAAGGCGAAGAAGGGGTACGGCGGAATAAACCCGATCGACCTGGATCACATCACCCTGCGGGTGGAAAACATCAAAGAACTGTCCGAGTTCCTGGCCTCGACGCTCGACTTCTGTATCTCGGAGGCCGTCCAGTCGTCTCCCGGGGTGTGGAGCGGTGCCTGGACGAGGGTCGGCGACCAGCACCATGACGTCGCCATGCGGCAGAAGCGTCCCGGTGCGGACGAGACGCTCGACCACCTGTGCTGGACGCTCACGAGCTTCGAGCATCTCAAGGTCGCCTCGGACTACTTTGCCCAGGCCGGCTTCAGGACCGAGACGGGACCGGGCCGGCATGGCGTCGGAGGAAACCTGTACAGCTATATCTGGGGACCCGGAGGGAACCGGTACGAGATGACGGCGGAGATGGCCCGGCTCGTCAGCCGCACCGCTCCGACGAAGATTTGGACGGATCTGTCGGGCACCTTCAGCGCATGGGGCGACACGCCCCCCGAGTCGTTCTCGAGAGGATCCTGATCATGGCGACTGAGGGCGAATCCGCCGCGCTGGCCACCAACCAGGCCAAGATGAACCGGATCACGAATCGCGATGACCAGACCACCGGGCCCGAGCACAACCTGGTCGTGCACTCGAGCGAGGTCGAATGGCTCTCGGCGGAGCGCACCGGCAATCCGTCACGGATCGGCCTGCTCCCGCGGGTCCCCACGCTGACGTCGAAGTTCATGCGCCAGCTGATCCCGGCTACAACCGCGACCGATCTGCAGCGTCATGTGCATGAGTCGATCCACTACGTGATCTCCGGCACCGGATACTCGGAGATCGGTACGAGCGTCGTTGAATGGGCTCCGGGCGACTTCGTGTACACGCCGCCCTGGATCTGGCATCGGCACTACGCCCACGATGAGGTGGATGTCGAAATGCTCATCATCGAGAACTCGCGCATTCTCGACGCCATGGATGCCAACCAGCGCGAGAGCCTCGGAAACGTCAGCTTCCGTGAGCACTTCGGTGTGGAACCCCGCTGAAGGTACAACGGCCGCTCGCCGCGCAGTCGCTGCGCGGCGGGCACATAGTCGAAGGAGAAGCGAGTGCAGTTTTATCTGAACGGTGACCAGCATCGCGACCCAGACCTGCGACCACGGGCGAGCGACATCGCCGAAGGTGGTGCGGGATCGCTGCCGGACGAGGTCGACGTGCTCATCGTCGGAGCGGGGCCCGCTGGAATGCTCCTCGCCGCACAGCTGTCGCAGTTCGCGGCGATCTCCACCCGAGTCGTGGAACGACGAGCCAGCGCGCTCGAAATGGGTCACGCCGACGGCCTCCATCCGCGCACCCTTGAGATGTTCCAATCGTTCGGCCTGGTCCACTCGGTACTGCGCGAGGGATACCAGGCGAACGAATTCACGTTCTGGGGGCAGAGTCCCGACGACCGACCTGGAATCGTCAGGGAGGGGCGGACCCCGGATATGCCTCACGGCACATCCGAGTTCCCCCATGTCGTGCTCAACCAGGCACGGGTCCAGGACTTCCTGGCCGAGCGGATGAAGAAATCGGCCCGCCGACTCGAGCCTGACTTCGGCCACGAGGTCATCGCTGTCGAACGGGATGAGGCAGATGATCGCGTCACCGTGCGCCTCAGGCGACACGAACCGGACCGCGCAGTCGATCTGACCGTTCGCGCGCGGTACGTCGTCGGATGCGACGGTGCTCGAAGCATCGTGCGTCAGTCGATGGGTCTGGCACTGGTCGGCGACTCGCAGAACCACGCCTGGGGTGTTGTCGATGCGCTCGTCGACACCGACTTCCCGGACATCCGGATGAAATCCAGCATCGCCGCAGCCGCCGGACAGGTGCTCGTCATCCCGCGCGAGGGCGGATATCTTGTCCGACTGTACGTGGACATGGGAGCGGTCTCGCCCGGCGACCACGATATGCGTGCGCGCGTGAGTGCCGAGGACATCATCGCTGTGGCCAGGTCGGTCTTCGCTCCCTACCGGCTCGAGGTCCGACACATCCAATGGTGGTCCCTCTATGAGGTCGGCCAGCGGTACACCAGCCGGTTCGATGACTGCCCCGAGGAACAGCGGGGTGCTCGCGAGCCCCGGATCTTCATCGCCGGGGACGCCTGCCACACCCACAGCGCCAAGGCAGGCCAGGGCATGAACGTCTCCATGGCCGATGCCTTCAACCTGGGCTGGAAACTCGCCGCGGTCCTGGAAGGGCGCAGTCCGGCCTCGTTACTGGATACCTACACCGAAGAGCGGCAGCCCGTCGGCGTGGAGCTGATCGAGTTCGACCGCTTCTGGGCCCGACTAGCGAGCGGGTTCGATGACCAGGGAATGCCGGTCACCCTGGCGGAACGGCAGGTGCACCAGGCGAAGCGCAGGCGCTTCATGGCCGGTGTCGCGACGCGCTACGCCGCGTCTTCGATCGTCGGCCTCGGCGAGCGGCAGGGGGAGCTGGCGCAGGGCTACCCGGTCGGTGAGCGCTTCCACTCGGCGCCGGTCATCCGCCTGGCGGACGCGAAGCCGATGCAGCTGGGGCACGCCCATGACGCCGACGGAAGATGGCGCATGTACCTGTTCGGTGATGACGGCGACCCGACGGACCCCGGGAACGCGCTGGCGAAGCTCTGCGGCTGGCTCGCGGACGACCGGGACTCGCCGGTGCTGCGATTCACGCCCGACGCGGCAGATATCGACTCCCTCATCGATATCCGGGCGGTGCTGCAGCAGTCGAACCATGAAGTCGAGCTCGCGCAGCTGCCGACGCTGCTGTGGCCGAAGAAGGGCCGATTCGCGCTGCCGGACGCGGAGAAGGTCTTCGCCCGGGATCCGAGACCCGGGCAGGACATCTTCGAGCTGCGGGGAATCGACCAGGGGCAGGGCTGCGTCGTGATCGTCCGGCCCGACCAGTTCGTGGCACAGGTGCTTCCGCTGGGGGCCAGAGCCGAGCTGACGGCGTTCTTCGAAGGTTTCATGATTCCACCAGTGAGCGATGAGGCAGTACGGGTATGACCGGCAGGCAGCCTCACGAGGCAGATTGGAACGTAAGCAATGGCAATTGACGTCATCGACAAGTCGACGGGGGTGCTCGTCGGCACCGTGCCAGCGGACGATGCGGCATCCGTGGCCGCCACGATCGACCGCGCTTCGACCGCGTTCCGCACCAGTGCGTGGCGACGTGACTCCCGGCTGCGGCAGGATGTCCTCCTTCGGTGGGCGGACTCGCTCGAAGCTGCCGGGGGCGAACTGGTCGAGTGTCTTCTTGCCGAGACCGGGAAGGTCCGCTCAGAGTGCGAACGCGAACTTGCGTTCACCGTCGATGCGCTCCGCTTCAACGCCGGGATGGGCAGACTTGTCGCGGGGACAGCACACGAGCTCTCCGATGGCTCGGCCGGACATCTGATCCGCGAGCCGATCGGCGTTGCGGCGTTCATCGTGCCGTGGAACTGGCCGTTGTTCTTGCTCTTCCGCGATCTGGCTCCCGCCCTTGCGGCAGGGGTGACCGCAGTGATCAAGCCGTCGCCGCTGACTCCGCTGGCCACGATGCGCGCCGTCGCACTCGCACCGGCAGAGCTGCCGGAATCCGCCATCGCAGTCGTGAACGGGGGGCCGGAGGTGGGCCAGGCGCTCGCGAATCACGCCGATGTTGCTGCGGTCGCATTCACCGGGTCCACTGCGGTGGGTCGTTCGGTCGCGGTGGCTGCCGCCCAGCGGTTCGCGAGGGCGATGCTGGAACTCGGGGGGAAGGGCGCCAGCATCATCTTTCCCGATGCCGATCTCGATCAGGCCATCGACGGGGTCATGGGGAACGCGTTCATCACCGCAGGTCAAATGTGCATGGCGAACACCCGGGTCCTGGTGCACCGCTCAGTCCTGCCGCGAGTGCGCGAGCAGCTTGCCGAGCGGGTGCGGAGCCTAAGGGTCGGAGACCCCCGCGATGCCTCCACGGACATCGGCGCGATCATCTCGACGACCCAAGCGGATCGGATTCAGGGCTACCTCGATATCGCGCGGTCCGAGGGGTCGCTCCTGCTGGGCGGGCAGCGACTGGATCTTGACGGGGGTGCGTTCATTCAGCCCGCCATCGTCAGCGGGGAACGCATCGATGTCCGGCTGCGATCCGAGGAGATCTTCGGGCCGGTCGTCACTCTCGAGCCCTTCGACGACGAGAGCGAGGCATACGCATTGGCGAACGACACCGAGTACGGCCTTGCCGCGGCGGTGTGGACGAACGATGTGTCGATCGCCTGGCGAGCAGCGCGTGCCCTGCGATTCGGCACGGTCTGGGTGAACCGCTACAACCGAACGTTCGCCGAGGTCCCGTCGGGGGGAATGAAGTCCTCCGGCATGGGGCGCACGCGCGGGTTCGAGGGCGTCCATGAATTCACCGAACTCAAGCACATCAACTTCGAACTCGGCACACGAGGAGACACACCATGACCGTCGATGCCATTGAGATCGACCCGGGTGGCGCCGTGGGGCTGCGCTGATGGCTGAATACAGCACACAGGTTGCGATCGTCGGTGGTGGCCCCGTGGGTACCGCACTGTCGATCGACCTCGCCCGCCGCGGAATCGAATCCGTCCTCATCGAGCGCTACGAACAGCCACAGCGAGTGCCGAAGGGGCAGAACCTCACGCAGCGCACGATGGAACATTTTCGCAATTGGGGTGCTGAAGCCGAGCTTCGGGCGGCGCGCACGATGGATCCGGACCAGCCCGCTGCCGGCATGACCGCCTACGGCTCGCTGCTGGGCGACTACCGGTATCCATGGATGCAGCGCGAGCGGGTCGGGGCGTTCTACGCTGCCGCGAACGAGCGGCTGCCGCAGTACGCGACGGAGGCTGTTCTGCGAACGCGACTTGCAGAACTTCCCCCAGCGACCATGCTCAGAGGCTGGACCGGTGAGTCGGTCGAGCAGGATGAGCGCGGCGTCACGGTACGGATGACCTCACGCTCGGGTGAATCCGGAACCGTTCGGGCCGACTATGTCGTCGGATGCGACGGCAGCCGATCACGAGTACGCGACGACGTCGGAATCACCCAGACGCGGCTCGACCACGACCGCCTCATGGTGCTCGTTGTCTTCCGCTCAGCGCAGTTCGAGCAGATCATGTCCAGGCACCCCGATGTCGCGTTCGTGAATGTCCTCAATCCCGAACTGGCCGGCTACTGGCAGTTCTTCGGGCGGGTCGACGCACGGGACACCTGGTTCTTCCACGCCCCGGTCGATCCCGCATCCACTGCCGAGACGATCGACCTGCCTGCTGTGCTCGGTCGCGCAGTCGGAATTGATATCGAGCACGAGGTCGAGTACGTCGGCTTCTGGGACCTGCGCTTCACGCTTGCAGACAGCTATCGATCGGGTCGGGTCTTCCTGGCCGGCGACGCCGCGCACAGCCACCCGCCCTACGGGGGCTACGGCATCAACACCGGTTTCGAAGACGCGGCCAACCTCGGGTGGAAGCTGGCCGCGACGCTGCAGGGCTGGGCGGGGGAGGGCCTGCTCGATTCCTACGATCAGGAGCGGCGACCCGTCTTCGCCTCGACACGCGACGATTTCATCGCGCGCTCGATCAACCGAGACGGGGAGTTCCTCGCCGCGCATGACCCGGCGGTGGCTCAGGAAGCGTTCGAGGTCGCGTGGCTGGAGCGGGCGACGAGCGCGCAGGCGGAGCCCGGCGCATTCGAGCCCAACTACGAGGGTTCGCCGCTCATCCCGGGCACCGTGGGCACTCCGACCGCGCTGGGCCGCCACGAGTTGTGCGCGCGTGCCGGACACCACATCGGACCCGCGACGACCGCCGATGGGGGCGAGCTGTTCGAAGCGCTCGGTCAGGATCTCTCACTGCTGACTGCTGACGCAGAAGCAGGCGCGTACTTCGCCGCTGCGGCGGCGGGGCTGGGCGTTCCTTTGACTGTCGTACCCATGGATGCTGCGGCGATGAGGGCATTCGGCGCAGCAGACGTGCTTGTGCGCCCGGACCAGTACATCGCCTGGGCGGGGAACAACGCGGAGGTGGATGCCACGCACCTGATCGGTACAGCCGTCGGGCGACCGACGGCGAGCAGGGTTCTCGCCTCGTCATGAGTGGGCCGGCGAACAGTGGGGACGAGCGGTCGGGAAAGGTTCAGGCCACAGGTTCGGCGAGCTCGTCGGCGGATCGGATCATCGAACTGCTGCTCGAACTCGTGGCGACCGAGAGCGTGCGTGTGTCAGATGCCGCACGACTGCTGGGCGTCTCGCGTCCGACAGCACATCGACTGCTGACCACGCTCGTTCGACACGGCGTCATCACACAGGACTATTCGGGCGGGCCCTACAGCACGAGTCTGCGGTTTGCGACGCTCGCCTCGCGTTCGTCGCGTTCATTCCTGCTGGAACTGGCACGGCAACAGACCCTTGCGCTGCGGGATGACACCGGTGAGACCACACATTTCGCAGTCTTGCAGGGCAACAGCTGCCGCTTCGTCACCGGCTTTGAAGGATTCCACAGCAGGAGCACGCCGCTGCGGGTCGGCATGGTGCTTCCGGCGCACGCGACCGCCCCGGGCAAGGCCATCCTCGGGGCCGTCACTCCGGAAGTCTTACACAACCTGTATCCCCGCGGCGTGCAGACGCTCACCGATGCGACGTTGGGTTCGATGGACGAGATCGACGGCCACCTCCAGGAGGTCGCGCGGCGAGGGTATGCGACCAATTTCTCGGAATCGGAAGTCGGGCTCACGGCTGTCGCGGTCGTTGTCCGCGACAGTACCGGCTCGCCGGTCGGGGCCCTCGCCATCTCGGGACCGCGCGATCGGCTGCCGAGCGAGCGAATTCCGCCCCTGGCGGCACGGATGCAACGCGCAGCGCTTGCGATCCAGTCGGCGCTCGCCGGGTCCCCTGCCTAATCGTTCGTGAGCGTCGAGCGGATGCCTCGGGCGGCTCAGCGGCCCGCGCCGTTGGACGAAGTGGCTAGTCGGCTGAAGCGCGCTGCAGTGCGGCAAGGGCGTGCGCTGTGTCGCGGGTGGCGGGGTAGAGCGCCAGGAAGTGGCGGTAGAGCTCGTCGTACACCACCCGATTCTCGGGCCGCGGCAGCAGCTCGATGCCCGCCGTGTTCCATCCGCTCGCATCGGCGTCGACGAGCTCGGCAGCGAGACGGGCGGCACCGAAGCTCGCGCCGATCGTGAGGGTGGGCAGCTGCTGGCTGAGACCGGTGACATCGGAGACGATCTGCGGCCACAGCGTGCCCTGCGTTCCGCCGCCGACCGCAACGATGCGATCGATCACCGCTCCGGCCGCGCGCATCTCGTCGATGTTGTGCCGGATGCCGAACGCCGTCGCTTCCAGGGCAGCTCGGTACAGGGCGCCGCGCTTATGTTCCACGGTGAGCCCGAGGATCACGCCGCGGGCGTCGGGGTCTGCGAGGGGGGTGCGTTCGCCGGCGAAGTACGGCAGCATCAACAGGCCTCGGCTCCCGGCGGGCTCAGCGGCGGCCTCGGCGACGAGTTCGGCGTAGTCCGCTTCACCGAAGAGCGAGCGCATCCAGCTCGTGATCGCTCCGGAGGTCGCCATTCCGGCCGCGAAGTTCCAGGTGCCGGGCGCGAGGCCCACGGTTCCCCAGAGCGACGGGTGCGTCACCCGCGTCGGTGACGTATTGATCAGGAACAGCGTCGTCCCGTACATGAGCATCAGGTCGCCGGGGTGGTGCGCGTCCACGCTCACGGCCTCTGTCCACGCGTCGATCGTTCCGATGGTCACGGGGACGCCGGCCGGCAGGCCGGTGAACTCTGCCGCGGCATCCGTGATGACGCCGGCCTGTTCGCCCGCCCACGCCAGGCGCGGTAGTTCGACCGCGCCGCGCAGGGCGTCGGCCCAGGGTCTGTGCCACTCGAGCGCTGCCGTGTCGTAGAGGGGAGTGCACTGGCTCGCTGAGTGATGGTCGAGGGTGTACTCGCCGGTCAGGTTCCAGACCAGCCAGGAGGCCGGCATGAAGAGGTGCCGAGCTGCAGCGAACACGCCTGGTTCGTTGTCGGCCACCCAGGCGAGCTTGGGGCCGACGGCTTGGCTGGAGAGCGCGGAACCGCAGCGTTCGACGATCGCGTCGTTGCCGAGCTCAGCGGTGAGGCGCTCAATCTGCACCACGGACCGGGTGTCAACGCCGTAGAGGATCGCAGGGCGAAGCGGCGTGCCAGCTTCGTCGCCGAGCAACAGGCAGGGGCCCATGCCGCTCACGCCCACCGAGACGATCGGCTGTTGGGTCAGGGCCGATACCTCGCCCAGCTCCCTGGCGATCTCGACGAATTCGTTCCACCAGATGGCGCCGTCCATCTCGACATGGCCGGGACGGGGCCGCGACACATCGTGCTCGAGCACGACCGAGTGCAGCACCCGTCCGGCCAGGTCGAGAAGTATACCCTTGGTGCTCGAGGTGCCGATATCGACACCAATGACCGATCCGGGGGTGTGCTTGCTCGTCATTTCAGATGTTCACATCGCCGATGAGGTGCACCCGGATGCCGATGCCATCGAGCATTGAGGCCTTGGCGACCAGTGCGCGGTCGGCTGTGTCGGCATCCGGCGCATAGACGACCTGGGCGTGGTTGGCCTTGTGCCTGGCCATGAACTGGTCGCGGTCGACACCGTGCAGGACGACATGGGCGATGGGCCACTCGGGGTTGGTCGCCTGCTTGCGACGCTCGGTCTCCTCGGCCGGAAGGTCGACGACGCTGGCCCGGCCGATGTCTGCCTGCAGGATGCCCTCGGCGATGTACACGCGGCTCCAGACGATTTCGCCGGCCTTGGAGACACCGTTGATCGTGCTGCCGCCTGCCGGGAAGAACACCGGATCCTGGCGCCACCCTTCGGCATTCTGGTAGCCGCCGAGGTGCGAGGCCGGCACCGAGCCGGAGATCTCGTACACCCACACGAAGTCGTCGCCATACTGTTCACCCCATCGCACATCGTGCAGGGTGTTGTCGGGCACCAGTCCGAGGGCGTGCCAGACGCGGTCGGTGATGAGCGCGTCGACGGCCACGCCCTCGTCAGCCTCATTGAAGTGGGGGAGCGCCCGACCTTCCCAGAGCACCCGCGAACCGTCACGGCTGGTGACCGGGGGCCGCTCGGTGGCGTTGAGCAGGCCCTCGGCCAGGTCGCTGGCCGGCACGAGATCTTTCAGGCCCTGCTGGTACTGGATGCCGACGGCATCCAGTCCGAAGTCGTCGGAAATGCGCAGCGCAGCGATGTACATCTTGTACTGCCAGTTGAGTTGCGTCTGGGTGAGCTCGGTTGCCTCGTCGGTGCCGAGGCGGAAGGTCATTCCGCGTTCGGACAGCCAGGCGCCGACGGCATCCGCTTCGTCGTCGCCCACGGTGAGCATCTCGGCGTACAGCGCGCTCTGCGAGAGGCGCTCCTTGTAGATGCCGGTCGGGTTCAGCAGTTCGTCGTCGAAGATGGCGTTGTACATGCCCATGCAGCCCTCGTCGAACACGCCGATGATGGCCTTGTCACGCACGAGTTCAGCGGCCAGGGCTCGGCCCAACGCGACCTCGGGGGAATCCGGCAGCGCGGGGAGGGCGCGGACGTGCGAGTCGTCGTGCGCGATCGTGCCCGTCTCGACCCAGCTGCGAATGCCGGTCTTGAACCATTCGTCGGTGAAGTCCGTGCTCCAGATCGTGGAGTACTCGGTGCCCATCTTGGTGAGGCCGGCATTGAGGCCAAGGAGGCCGACGAGCCCCGGCCACTCGCCGGCGAAGTTCGCGACGGTGAGGATGGGGCCGCGGTGCGTGCGCAGGCCGGCCAGGACGTGGTGGCTGTACTGCCAGACGGCTTCCGCGACGATCAGCGGCGCATCGGCCGGGATGTTCCTGAACACCTCGATGCCCATCCGCTGGCTGCGGATGAAACCGTGGCCGAGCACCGGATCAACCGGGTTCGCGCGCTCAATGCTCCAGCCGAGGTCGGCGAATGCGCTGGCGAGGTCCCGTTCCATGGCGGCTTGGGTCGCCCAACCGGCGGTGTTCGCTGATTCGCGGAGGTCGCCGCTGGAAATCAGCCAGGCCGTCTTCGGTGCGACAGCGATGCTGCGGCGTTGTGCGGGCATTCGGTAGGTGGTCGACGGAGCCACTCATCCTCCTCGATTGAGCTCGGAGCACCGAGGTGTGGTGCGTGACCACAGACTGTCAGTAATCGATTACACAGTCAAGGCGGCCGTCCGGCATCCCCACTGCGGGCCGTCTTCGGCGCGAAGCCTAACGACTCAACGACGCCCCGGCCGCGTCTGCCGCCGCGCGCAGCAGCAGCGCATCACTGGCCGACATGGTGAATGCGGCACCGCTCTCGTGCCAGAACCGTGCATCGGCGCTCGTGGTGCAGTCCACGCCGACTGCGATCCCGTTCTGCCTCCCGACCGCGACGATCGCCTGCATCGCCTCGAGGAGGGCCGGGGACTCGCGGTAGCCGACGCGTCCGAGCCCGAGGCTGAGCGCGAGGTCATTCGGTCCGATGTAGAGCGCGTCGACGCCGGGGGTCGCCGCGATCGCATCGACCTCCTCCAGCCCGGACGCGGTCTCGATCATCACGATGCACGTCGCCCGCGCATCGCCGTCGTCCGGCTCGACCGGTCGATGGCTGGCGTTGGCGAGAATGGGTCCCCAACTTCGCTGGCCGGCCGGTGCATACCGGCAAGCGGATGCAGCGGATGCCGCCTCCCGCGCCGTGCTCACCATGGGCACAATCACCCCATCGGCACCGAGGTCGAGTGCCCGCATGATCTGTTCCGGCGCGTTCCACGCGACGCGGACGCACGCCAGCGCCGGCGTCGAGTGCAACGCATTGAGAAGGTGCGGCAACGAGTGCTGCGAGGCGAACCCGTGTTGCAGGTCGATCGTGACGAAATCGAATCCCGACCGTCCCATCAACTCGACCGGAACGGGATTGTCGATGGTGCTCCATGCCCCGTAGCAGGGTGCCCCGGCGGTCCAGCGCTGTTTCAGTGACTGCGGCATGCGGTCCTCCTCGATCGTTCGCATCATTAATGGCACGCATGTGCCGCCACTGCCAAAACGAGGCCGGCGGGAACCGCTGCCGCACGGTGATGCAGTGGGACTCACCGGGTAGCATGTGCCAAGCGTCGTCTGTGTTCGCAGGGCGCAAATGGGCAGAGGTGGAAAATGGCTCCGCGCGCGAAACTCAGTGATGTGGCGCGGCTGGCCGGGGTCTCGACGGCCACCGTGTCACGCGTGCTCAACGACAATGACCGAGTCGCGCCCGACCTCGTCGAACGAGTGATGAAGGCGAAAGCCGAACTCGGCTACCGCTACAACAGTCTCGCTCGCGGCTTGCGCAGGCGCGCCAACACCGTGGTCGGGGTCGTGATCCCCGATGTGACGAACCCCTTCTTCACCGACCTGGTGCGGGGGATCGAAGACCTGGTGCGCGAAAACGGCTATCTCCTGGTGCTGTGCAACACCGACGAGACGGCCGAGAAGGAGGCGGCATACCTCGAGCTCCTGATCGACCAGCAAGTTGCGGGACTGGTCATTGCGCCCGTGCGTTCCGCTGTCGATGCGGCAGCCTTCGACCTCACCGGGATACCCGTCGTCGCCGTGGACCGCACCATGAGCGGCGTTGACACCGTCACCCTCGACAACGTGCGCGGCGCCATTGCGGTGACCTCGCGGCTCCTGGAGTCCGCGAGCCGGGTGGCGACCATCACGGGCCCACTGGTCACCACGACCGGCAGCGAGCGGCTCATCGGATACCGGCGTGCGCTCCGTGACGCCGGTCTTCCCTTCGAGCCGGAGCTGTTCGTTGAAGCCGACTACTCCGAGCCCGGTGGCTACCTGGCTGCGAAACGCCTGCTTGCCCTCCCCGATCGCCCGCAGGCCATCTTCTGCGGGAACCATGCGATGGCGCTGGGCGCGATGCGCGCCATCGCCGAGGTGCTTGACGACCCGGACGCGATCGCCCTCGCGTCGTTCGAGCCGCTGCCCTGGGCCGCGGATCCACGGGGGCGAATCGTGACACTGGCCGTTCCGAGCTACGAACTCGGACAGCAGGCTGCTCGAATGCTCCTTGAGCGCATCCACGGGTTCGACGGGCCCGCCCGCACTGTGGTTGTGGAGACCGAGCTGCTGCGTTCCGCGCCATGAGCTGACGCAGCAGGGCCTGAAAACGTCCGTAATTGACAAACCGTCGCTCTCTCTCATATGGTTCTCAGAAATCGATTACAGCCAAAACAAGCGTGTTCCGCGCACCGTGAGAAATCGATTACCTGCCGGTGGCATTCGAGGCAACCGGCAGTGGCCCCGACAAAGGAGTTAAGCCCGTGAATCCCAAGAAAGCACTCGTCGGCATTGCCGTCGCAGCCCTGTCGCTCGCGCTGGTCGGTTGCACCGTCGGCACGGCGGCAGACGCCAAGCCCGACGCTGACTCCGACGCGGCGAGCGCCTTTCCTGAAAAGCCGATCACGCTGATCGTCCAGGCGAACCCAGGCGGAGGCTCAGACCTCTCGTCGCGTGCGCTCGCCGACCAGCTCTCGCGCATCCTCGACACTGACATCATCGTCGAGAACCGTCCGGGCGCCGGAGGCGCAACGGCGATGGAGTACGTGGCCGGCCTCCCCGCCGACGGGTACACCATCGGGTTCGGCCCGGTCGAGATCGCCATGCTCAACACCACCCAGGGAGCGGACGTCCTGCCGGAGAAATTCGACCTCCTCGGCCAGATCATGCTGGCCCCCGGGGTGATCTCCGTCGGCGCTGACAGCCCCTACCAGAATCTCGAAGAGCTCGTAGCCGCGGCGAAGACGAAGCCGGTCACCGTCGGCAACTCCGGCACCGGTTCCATCTGGGAGGCCGCGGCCAAGGCGCTGGCCGCCGAGTCCGGCGCCCAGTTCACCCACGTTCCCCATGAGGGCGGCGCGCCCGCCGTTGCGGCGGCCGTCGGCGGTCAGATCGACGCTGTAGTCTCGGGCGCCGGTGAAGCCAAAGCAGGAAACGACGACGGAACGCTGCGCGTGCTCGCTGTGCTTCACAATGAGGAGCACCCGAACTTCGCGGGAATTCCGACCGCTGCTGACGAGGGCTACCCGGTCGAGTTCGGTGGTTGGGGCGGGATCTACGCGCCGGCCGGCCTGCCGGCCGCCGTGCACAAGAAGCTCGAGGCGGCAATCGCCGAGGCCGTTGAGACCAAGGAGTACCAGGCGTTCCAGAAGAGCGCCGGCAACCTCGTTGTCTACCGCAACTCGGCCGACTGGACGACGTTCGTGAACGAGCAGTTCACTCGTTTCGCTGAACTGCTGGGCTAACGAACCATCATGAGGCCACAACCCCTGGGCCTCGGCGCGGATGGCGCTGTGCCTGCGACGGATGTCGCGGGCACAGCGCCGGCCACCGAGACCGAAACACTCCCCGCCGCCGGTGCCGTCGGCGACGTGGAGCACGAACTGGGCATCGTTTCGACGGTTGACCCCGAGCTCGTCGCGCAGCCCTCCAAGAAGCTTGAGATCATGGTCGCCGGCGGGGCGTTGCTCTTCAACGTCGTGCTGCTCATCGCCTCGCAGTCCATCGAGTTGCGTCGCGCGGCCGACGCGGGACAGATTGACGCCCGCTTCTGGCCGACCATTCTCGCCGCGCTCGGAATTTCCCTGGCGCTGTGGCGGCTGGTGATTGCGCTCGTTGGCGCACCCGACGAGCGCGACGATCTTGAGCGCGTGCAGCCGGGGCAGCTGAACAAACTGCTCATCTCGCTCGCGCTGACCGCCGGCTATCTCGGCGTCTGGTCGTGGAAGACGGCGACACTGGCGCTCTTCGGCCTCGTGATCGGTTTCAAGCTCTTCGTCATCGCGACGCCGTTCTACCTTGCGGCACTGCTCTTCCTCTTCGGCGCCCGCGGCTGGAAGACCCTGGTGATCTACCCGGTCGTGACGACCGGCTTCATCTACCTGCTCTTCGGGCAATTGCTAAGGATCGCACTATGAACGGCTTCGCCGAGGGAATGGCCTCCCTGCTCGACCCCACGGTCGGCCTCTGCATGTTGCTCGGGCTGGGCCTCGGCCTGCTCGTCGGCGCATTCCCCGGCATCACGGCCACGATGGCCGTTGCCCTGGCAGCCGGATTCACCCTCACGCTGGAACCCGTCCAGGGCCTCGCCGTGCTGTTGACGATCTATGTCGCGGCCAACTTCGGTGACCGGGTGCCGTCGATCCTGGTGAACACGCCGGGAACCCCGGCATCCATCGCGACCACGTTCGACGGCTACCCGATGGCCAAGCAGGGCAGGGCGGGTCTCGCCCTCACGATTTCTGCGCTCGGTTCCGCAGTGGGCATTCTCGCCAGCCTCGTGCTCTTCATCGCCGTCGCTGTGCCGCTGGCCACGATGGCCAACCGCCTTTTCGGGCCCGCCGAGATGTTCGCCCTCGTCGTCTTCGGTCTCACCATCATGGTGAGCATCTCGTCCAAGTCGCTGATCAAGGGACTGCTCGCCGGCGTCTTCGGCCTCACGATCGGTGCCGTCGGAACCTACGCCATCACCAACGATGCCCGCTTCACCCTCGGGATCACCGACATGCGCGATGGCTTCAGCTTCATCGCGGTGATCATCGGCCTGTTCGGCATCGCCGAGCTCTTCGACCAGCTCCTCACCTACCGCAAGTCGAAGGTCAAGCCGATCTCGAGCCTCGGCCGTTGGTGGCCGAACAAATCCGAGGTCAAGCAGATGGGCAAGCCCATGCTCGTCTCGGGTGCCGTCGGCCTCGGCGTCGGGCTTGTGCCGGCAGCCGGTGGCGACATCGCCGGCCTGATCGGCTGGGATCGTGCCCGCGCCGTCTCCAAGCGGCCGCAGGACTTCGGCAAGGGCTCGATCGAAGGCATCACCGCTTCCGACACGGCATCAAGCGCAACGCTCGGCGGGTCGCTCACCACCACGATGGCGCTGGGCGTTCCCGGTGACTCGGTGATGGCCGTGATGATCGGCTCCATGATGATCTGGGGGATCAACCCCGGCCCCGGGCTCTTCACCAACCGCCCAGACCTCGTCGTGAGCATCGCCGGCATCATGCTCATCGCCACGCTGCTCTCACTGGGCGTCAGCCTGGTGCGCATGAAAGGCATGGTCAAGCTTCTCGATGTGCCGAACCACTATCTCTGGGCGACGATCCTGATCTTCTGCATCATCGGCACGTACGCGACGACGAACAACTTCGCCACCGTCATCATGATGCTCGGCTTCGGCGTTGTGGGGGTCGTGCTCAAGCGCACCGGATTCCCGGCCGGCCCCGTTGTCCTCGGCATGCTTCTCGGTCCACTCGCCGAGAAGGAGCTCGGGCGCGCCCTGCTCATCGCGCAGGGCAACTTCTTCGACGTGGCCAGCCGCCCCTTGACCGCAGCGATGCTCGTCCTCGCCCTCATCTCGCTCGTCGTGCCGATTGTCGGACGCCTGCGCGCCCGAAAGAAAGCCCAGGCGCTGGCGGCCGCGGCGGCCGCTGCGGGGCCCGTGCGCGAGGACAGCGATTCACGATTCTCAGGCGTTTAGCCCGAAGAACACACCCGAAACATGAACGAGAAAGACACCATGACTAGAAGAGACATCCTCACCGCCGTTCCCGTCGCATTCCACGAGGACGGTCGGCTTGACCTCGACGGGTCGCGCGAGATTCTCGAGTACGTTGCCAAATCAGGCAACGAGGGCGCGTTCGTGCTCGGCACGACGGGGGAGTTCCCCTCGCTCAGCTTCGAAGAACGCGGAACGCTCACCGAGCTCAGCCTGCGGATCCTCTCGCCGGTGATGCGCGTCGTCGTCCACGTTGGCGGCGCAAGCACCTACGAGGCCCTGCGCTACCTGCAGCAGGCGCGCGAGGCCGGTGCGACCGAGGTTGCGATTCTCACGCCCTACTACCTGAAGGCCACCGATGCGGCCCTGCTCGACTATTACACCCGGTTGAGCGCCGCAGCAGACGGCATCGACATCTACATCTACGTCTTCCGCGCGGTCAGCGGCAACTTTGTGAGCAACGAACTGATGGCTCGCCTCGCCCAGTTGCCGGGCGTTGTGGGCGCCAAAGTGAGCGACGAGCCGCTCGAGCAGCTGGCCGCCTACCGTGCCGTCGTGCCGGATTCCTTCATCATCTACACGGGCGGAGACCGCGATCTGGCCCGCGCAGAGAAGTTCGGCGCGCAGGGCGTGATCTCCGGGATCTCCTCGGTGCTGCCCAAGCCCTTCCGTGCGCTGGCCGCAGCCGCGGCAACGGGTGACGCTGAAGCACTCGCCGTCGCCCAGAAGGCCGTCGACGATGCGGTGGACACCATTCAAGGGAACATGGGCCGAATGAAGGCCGCCTACCGCGCGCTCGGCATCAACGGTGGAACCGTGCGCATGGCCATCGAGGCGCCGAGCGCCGATGCCGTGCGCGAGATCGAACGCGTGGTGGAGGCGTACTCCTGACCGTCGGTCCGCTCCCCAGCGGATGCCGGGTGGTCCGGGTCATCCACTGATGTTGGCGGTCATTTCCGCGATCTGCGCGGCGCGTTCCTCGCGGGTGCGCGGTCGCCCCTGGACACCGGGCCGGGCCTGCCAGGGCAGGGGGCCGTCGGCACGGTGGTACTCAACGCCGATCGCATCCAGCCGGGCCAGATGCAGTTCGAGCCGGCGGGAGAAATCGGTGAAGTCGCGGTCCGGGGCGCCCCACAACGCCTCGGACACGGCGCACAGCCGCGGGAACGCGAAGAAGTCGACGGTGCGCGGTGAGTCCATGTGCTCGGTCCAGATGTTGGCCTGCCCGCCGAGGACGTGGCGTGCCTCCTCGGCGGTGAGCTCCGCCGGAACGGGGTGGAAGTTGTAGACGTCCTGCACGGTGAGCACCAATCCGACGGGGATCGGTTCGTCGGGGGCATCGGACTGCCGGTAATCCAGGTACACGCCGTCGTCGGGGCAGACCACCACATCGTGGCCGGCCCGCGCAGCTGTGATCGCCCCGGTGAGACCTCGCCAGGAGGCGACGACCGCGCCGGGTGCGAGCCCGCCCTCGAGGATCTCGTCCCAGCCGTACAGGCGGCGGCCGCGGGCGCCCAGATGGTCGTTCAGCCTGGTGATGAACCAGCTCTGCAACTGGTCTTCGTCGGTGAGGCCGAGCCCTCGCATCCGCTCCTGGGTCGCCGGGTCGCCCTGCCACTGCTGCTTCGGGCACTCGTCGCCGCCGACACCGATGTAGGCGGAGGGGAACAACTCCAACACCTCGTCGAGCACGTGTGTGAAGAACTCGACGGTGTCGTCGTCTACCCGCAGCACGGTTGGGTTGATGCCCCAGCGGGTGAATACGTCGAGGGGCTCGCCGCTCACACCGAGCTCCGGGTAGGCGGCAATCGCGGCTTGTACGTGCCCGGGCGACTCGATCTCGGGCACGACGGTCACGAACCGCTCG
Organism: Glaciibacter sp. 2TAF33; assembly: GCF_052114945.1. Classification (NCBI taxonomy): domain Bacteria; kingdom Bacillati; phylum Actinomycetota; class Actinomycetes; order Micrococcales; family Microbacteriaceae; genus Glaciibacter; species Glaciibacter sp. 2TAF33. The sequence continues at coordinate 134,401 of NZ_JBFRFS010000005.1, read as the reverse complement.
GCGGCGTAGGCGACGATCTCGCGGATGTCGTCCTGCGTGTAATAGCCGCCGTGCGGCCGGCCGTCGGTGCCGGCTTCCGGGCCCGCGCCGACCTGGCTCTCGCTGCGCCAGCCGCCGACCGTGGCCAGCCGCGGGTAACGCTTGATCTCGATCCGCCAGCCCTGGTCGTCGGTGAGGTGTAGGTGCAGCACGTTCAGCCGGTGCATCGCGATCAGGTCGATGAAGCGCAGCACGTCGTGCTTGGGCATGAAATGCCGGGCAACGTCCAGCATGGCGCCCCGCCAGCCGAATCGGGGCCCGTCCTGGATCTGGCTGGCGGGCACCGTCCAGCGCACCCCGGGCATTCGGCTGCGGCGGAAGATCGAGGCCGGCAGCAGTTGCAGCAAGGCCTGGCCGGCGTAGAAGACCCCGGCCGCGTCGCCGCCTTCCGCAACGATGCCGTCGGTGCCGACAGTCAACCGGTACGACTCCGCGGGCAGGTCCGTGGCCACGGAGAGGCTGACGGTGTTGGTGGCCGTGGGGCTGTCAGTGCTCTCGAATGCCGGAGCCGTGTCGAGCGGCAGGCCGGTCGCGGGGCGGAGCGCGCCCTGCAACCAGCGGGCGACTCCAGCGAGCCCGGCCGGGGCACTGATCCGGGTGTGTGCGTCGAGGACGAACTCCCCTTCCAGGCTCTCTGCACGGGTCGGGCGGGGGATCAGTCCGTACGTGGTGGAGGTGTCGATCATGGAGTCGCTTTCTCTGTGGATGGTGTGCTGCGGAGCACCCGGCCGGATACGGCATCCGTTCGTCCGCCGTCGTCGATGGCCAACTCGCCGCCGACCAGGACGTGGCTGATGCCCTCTGCCTGTCGCCGGGGCCGCTCGAAGGTCGCGGTGTCACGCACGGTCGCCGGGTCGAACAACACCAGGTCGGCCACGTACCCCTCACGAACCAGGCCGCGGTCCGGCAGGCGCAGGCGCCTGGCGGGGGTACCGGCGAGGTGGCGGATGCCCTCTTCGAGTGTGAGCACGCCGAGGTCGCGGATGTAGTGGCCGAGATACCGCGGGAACGAGCCCCACGCCCGAGGGTGCGGGCGGGTGCCGACCAGGATTCCGTCGCTGCCGCCGGAGTGCACACGATGCCGCATGACCGCCTGCACGTTGTGCTCGTGGCCGACGTGCATCAGGATGCTCGTGGCCAGTTCATCGCGGAGCAGCACGTCGGTGACCACCTGGCGCGCCCCACGGCGTTCGGTGTCAGCGATCTCGGCGATCGTGCGCCCGACGTAGCCGGCGAGTTCGGGGTTCACGACGCCGGAGATCTCGATCGCGCTCCAGTCGGCGACCTCGCCGTGGAAGCCGTCGGACCCGGTGACGTCCAGTGCCCGGTCGAGCCGGTCCCGCTCGCCTGCCATGGCGGGGGAGTCGAGGGTGGCGAGACGGTCGATCAGGGCTTCCGTGCCGCCGACGGCGAACCAGCTCGGAAGCAGCGCTGCGAGGGTGGTCGCGCCGGCGAGGTAGGGATAGCTGTCCAGGGTGACGTCGACGCCGTCGTCCAGGGCGGCGTCGACCATGGCCAGGAAGGCGGGCGCCGAATCCCGGTTGCTGCCGAAGTTGAGGGTGGCATGGGTGAGGTGCAGGGCGCAGCCGGTGCGACGGGCGATGCCGATCACCTCGGCATACGCATCGAGGGCACCGGCCCCGTAGGAGCGGGTGTGCGGGGCGTAGTAGCCGCCGTGCTCGGCCACGACAGCGCACAGGGCCTCGAGTTCGGCCGTGCCGGCGTACATGCCGGGCGTGTAGCTGAGGCCACTCGACATGCCGACGGCGCCGGCGTCGAGTCCGTCGTGGAGGATGCCGCTCATCCGGTCGAGGTCTCCAGCGGATGCCGCGTGGTCGTGGAGTCCGACCGTGAGCATCCGCAGGTTGCCCTGTGGGACCAGGAAGGCCACGTTGGTCGGGGTGCCGGCATCCAGCCGGTCCAGGTAGTCGGCGACGGAACGCCAGCCGAAGTCGAGGTCGTCGGGGTTGCCGTTCCAGCCGGCGATCTGCCGGCGCACCTGCGCCAGCGCGGCGTCGTCGACCGGGGCGTAGGCGAGCCCGTCCTGCCCGATCACCTCGGTGGTGATGCCCTGGCTGAGCTTGGCCAGGTGGGCCGGGTCGCGCAGCACGGCGAGGTCGGAGTGGGCGTGCATGTCGATGAAGCCGGGCGCGAGAACCCGGCCGCGTGCGTCGATGCGGCGGGTGTGCGGTGCTGCGCCGCCCTGGCCGTTGGTGCGGGGCTCGAGTGCGCCGGGCTCGCCGATCCACGCAATGCGGTCGCCCTGCACGAGCACGTCGGCGGTGTATCGGGGGGATCCGGTGCCGTCCACGACGGTGGCGGAACTGAACACGATGGCGCCTGCAGTCGGATCCATGGTTCTCGGATCCACGCTTATCGGGTCCATGCTTTTCGGATCCATGGTCAGAAGTACGTTTCGACGAGGTCGACGACGGCGGGATCTGCAGTATCCGCGTCGTCGATCACCGGGATGAGACGCCACTTGTCGAGAGCGGTACACGGGTGGGAGAGCCCGAGGCGGAGAACCGTGCCCACCGGCAGGGCGCCGGCGGAGGCCTGGTCGGCGGCCAGTCGCAGGAAGCCGTGCTGGTCGTTCAGCGCGGTGACGCTGCTACCGGCGAGGACCGCGGCGCTGTCCTCGGCAGCCAGGCCGATGATTCGTTGCGGCTCGGGAAATCCCTCGTCGAACGGGAGATCGCGCTTGCCGCCGTCGAACAGCGCAAGTCCGGGCTCCGGGCGGGAGACCACCCGAACCCAGGCATGCATGGCGGCGCGGAAGGGTTCGTCTCCCACGATGGTTCCCATCGGTGTGATGCCGCGGTAGAAACCGTCGTCGTGCACTTGGAACGCGCCGGATCTCAGGACGACGACCGCTCTGTTGCCGTTCGGCCCGGCCAGCGCGCCGAGCCGGTCGGCGACCCGGTCGAAGTAGGCGCTGCCGCCGGCCGTGACGATGGGGGTGCGCTCGCCGTAGTACCCGCCGGCGGTCAGTTCAGCGTGCAGGGCGGCGACCTCGTCGAGGTAGGCGTCGACGCGGGCGATGCCCTCGGCGCTTCTGTCGTGGGCGAGGGCGCCCTCGTACCCGCCGACTCCCGCGACCTCGAGCGTGCCGGATGCGCGGATCGCCGCGGCGACTGCCAGCGCCTCGGCGCGGGTGCGCGCCCCGGTGCGGCCGTCGACGCCGCCGAGTTCGACGATGACGCCGATCCGCCGGCGGCGTGCCGGGTGCGCTGCGTCGTCGTGGCTGCGTTCGGGGACCCGGCCCAGGGCTTCCGTCATCTGCTGCACGGTCTCGACGCTGTCGGCCCAGCAGGTGAATTCGAACTCCGGGTGCTCGTTCAGCTCGGCCGCCAGCCAGCTGAGTGCGACCGGGTCGACGAGGGCGTTCGCGAGCATGATGCGGTCGACGCCGAACGAGCGGGCACATTGAACCTGCCACGCGGTGGCGAGGGTGAGGGCCCAGGCGCCGGCATCCAGGAGCTCACGCCAGAGTGCGGGGGACATGGTGGTTTTGCCGTGTGGGGCAAGGTGCAGGCCGTTCTGCTTGGCCCACTCGAACATGATGCGGGTGTTGTGCGAGAGGGCCGTGCGTTCGAGCGTCAGCAGCGGTGTTTGGAAGTGGGAGACGGTCGGCGACGTGCGCAGGAAGTCTTCGCCGGCCAGGCCCCAGGATGCGGCCGGGAACGACTTGTCGTGGGGGCTCAGGGGGATTGTGCGTTCCGGATTCATCGGCGTCCTCCTGCGTGCCCGGCGATGTTGCAGGGGCCACTGAAACAACGTATCGTCCGTCGCGGGTGCGAGTCCAACCACGGGTTCGTGCGCGGCGCCCTCCGGCGGCGCCCGACAGCGAGGAGAGCGATATGGCCAAGACCCGAATCCAGACGAACGGTGCCCCGGCTCCGGCCCACACGTTCTCCCAGGGTGTACGGAAGGGCCCATTCGTGCAGGTGTCCGGTCAGGGCCCGGTCGACCCGGTGACCAACGAATACCTCTACCCGGGCGACGTCGCGGCGCAGACCACGCGCACGCTCGAGAACGTTCGGGCGATCATCGAGGCGTCGGGTGCCACCTTCGACGACGTCGTGATGCTGCGGGTCTACCTCACCACGCGCGAGGATTTTTCGATCATGAACGACGCCTACGGGGCGTTCGTCACGGCTCACACGCCCAGCGGCGTCCTCCCTGCTCGCACGACCGTGTTCACCGGGCTGCCGCGCGAAGAGATGCTGGTGGAGATCGACGCGATCGCCATCGTGGAGTGATCGGACGTTGAGGGCAGAGTTCTCCCTCAGCGCTTCGGGAAAGGCCTGATCCGGCCACCGCGGTGCGGAGTTCGGTGGGTGTCGACCGTGGCGGGTGGGATGAACCAGGGCACGTTGTCAAAGATGCGGATGGCCCAGCCTTGATGGTGGATCATGTCGTGATGCGGGTTGCACAGCAATATCCCGTTCGCCAGGTCCGTGCGGCCGCCGTGAGCCTTCCACCATTCGATGTGATGTGCTTCCGTGTAGCTGGCGGGTCTGCTGCACCAGGCGCATCCATCGTCGCGTTCGGCCAGGGCGAGGCGTTGCGCCCGGCTGAACAGGCGGCGGGAGGTCCCAGGTCGAGCACTTCGCTGTCGCCGCCGAGGACCATCGGGATGATCTCTGCTTCGGCAGCCAGGCGCCGGACTGTCCCGGCGGAGATGGGCTGTTCGATGCCGTCGATCTGGGCTTCTCCGAGGCCGGTCATCAGTTCGTCGAGTCCGATCCGAACGATCATGGTCGTGGTTGCCGACGGTCCCATGCTCTGGGGGCAGGAGAGCCCGTGCCGGAGCAAGGCGACGATCGCGTCCGCTCCGAGTTGGGGAAAGGTGCGGTTATCGAGTTGCTCGTGGTTGTCGTCGCAGTCGTCGGGGTCGGTGTCGGTGGAGCCCTTCTCCGTCATCCTCACCCCGCGGATGGCTGCGCCGAGATGGGCGTCCATCCACGCGTCGACATAACCGGCGGAGAGCGGGTCAGCGTCGAACACGTAGCGCACCATCCCATCCCTCCGGTTGATCCGCTGCCAGCCGCGTTTGGCGACAAGTTGCTCCTCCCTCGGTTCGATGCCGTCGGTGTCGAGGTGGTCCCGGGTTCTGATCGCGAGCTTCCGCACCAGGTCCGCCGGGTTCTCCGCGGCGAATTCCACCAGTCCTTCCTCGGCAATGGCCAGGTCGTCCGGGCCGGCGTTCTGCCGTGCCTGCTCCAGGTTCGAGATGATCACCTCGGCGGCGTCGACCGGGATTCTCCCGGCGGACAACGCGCGAGCGACTGCGGGGAAGGGGGCCCGGAGCCGCTCCCCGAGCAGGCTCACCGGCGTAGCCGTTGCGTCGCCGACCCGGCACAGCCGGCTCGCTTCGGCCAGGGTGATGTGGCCCGTTTCCGTCAGGACCATGGCGGCGCTGGTGTTGCCGGTGCGCTTGGCAAGCCCGTCCTGGCCGAGAGACGGCCGCGAGCGTTCAACGACCTGCGCGGCCAGCCGTGCCAGCAGGGCGTCATTCTCCCGCTTCGTAGCGAAGCCGGCCTTCAGCGATTCCAGCAGGCCCGAGTCGCTCATCCCGACTGAGTCGGCCTCCGGATCCGGCTCGCCGCCTGCTGCCTGGGCGAAGTTCAACGCGCCGGACCACACCTGGGCGAAGTTCTCCGCCGAGGTGATGAGGGCATCCGTTGCACCTGACATACCCTCACCATACGGGCACCCTCTGACATTCTTGGTGGCGCACGATAGCGTTGGCGATCAGCGGTTAGATTCACGAAAAACGGATGCGATCGGCGTGGCGGAAGGGTCTCACCAGCCGCTGCGCGTCGGAGTGTGTCCCTCCCGCGCATCCTCCGGCATGGGCATCTCAGCCCGAAATCCCAGCAGCCGGATCGGCCGGTCCGGTTCGAACTTGCCGACGAGTCCCCTGGCATGGGCCAGCACGGCGTCTCGATCGGCGGTCACCGGGATCTTCTTGGTGAAGATCTTGGTGTCGAACGGGGCATAGCGCACCTTGAGCGTCACCCCGATCACGGGCCGATCCTCGGCCGCGACATCCTCGAGTACCCGCTCGACCAGCGCGCGCACCGCCTCGTCCACCTCGGCGGATGTCGCGAGGTCCTGCTGGTACGTCGTTTCGCGACTGTGGCCGCGAGCCACCCAGGGTGTGTCATCGACCACCCGCGCACCCTCGCCGCGCGCGAGCTGTCCGTACCACGGGCCCATCTTGGGGCCGAACTCAGCCACCAGACCCCCCGGCTCGGCGGCTGCCAGCTCGGCGACCGTCGTGATGCCGTGCCCGGCGAGACGACGAGAGACCTTCGGTCCGACTCCCCACAGGGCAATGGTCGACCGGCCGCCCATCACGTCCATCCAATTGTCGACGGTCAGACGGAACACGCCGCGTGGTTTGCCGAACCCCGTTGCGACCTTGGCCCGGACCAGGGTGTCACCGATGCCGACGCTGCAGTGGAGGTGGGTTCTGTCGAGTACTTCTTGCTGCAGCCGGCGGGCGTACCCCTCAGGGTCATCGGTATCGACGCCGATGAAGGCTTCGTCCCAGCCGAGCACCTGCACCGTGGCATCCGGATGCGCATGCAGGGTCGCCATGACCTCGTGCGATGCGGCGGTGTACGCCTCGGCGTCCACCGGCAGGATCACCGCGTCGGGCACCTTTCGAGCGGCGATGCGCAACGGCATCCCAGACCCCACACCGAACTCACGTGCCTCGTACGAGGCGGTCGAGACGACCGCGCGCTCGGTCGGGTCGCCGCGCCCGCCGACGATGACCGGTTTGCCCGCCAGCTCGGGGTGCCGCAGCACTTCCACGGCCGCGATGAACTGGTCGAGGTCGACGTGCAGCACCCACGAGTTCGGCCGTTCGTTCACGCCACCAGTCTGGCCGTCGCACCCCGCTTTGCAAAGGGTTTGCGAAGCCGGACGAGCCGCATGCCCGGCTGGTCGTCAGCGGATGCCGGTCACCCGGCCCCCGCGCTTCGACGCTCAGGGGCCGGCCGCTGCTGCTCCGGCGGCAGCCGGTGGTTCTGCACGGCCTCGTAGGTGAGGCGGAGGGACTCGGTGGTCTGGTCGTACCTGCGCTGGGCGACGCGCACGAAGAGGAAGTCGATGAGGGCCAATTGCGCGATCCGACTGGACATGGCGCCTGACCGGAAGCGGTTCTCCCTCGCCTGGGTGGTGAGCACGAAGTCGCACCTGGCGGCCAGCCGCGACTCGGGGAAATTGGTGATGCCCACCGTGGTCGCGCCGACCGCGCGCGCCACCTCGAGCGCCTGGTTGGTCTCGTAGGTCAACCCGGAATGCGAGAAACCGATCGCGACATCACCGGGACGCCGGAGTGCGGCAGAGGCCAGGGCGAGGTGGCTGTCCACCGAGCAGAATGCCGAGATGCCGATCCGGTAGAGCTTCTGCTGGAGGTCCTGCGCGATGAGTCCGCTGGACCCGGACCCGTACAGGTCGACCTGGCCTGCGGTGGCGATCACATCGACGACCTTGTCCAGAGTGTCGAGGTCGAGGTTCCGCGCGGTCTGCTCGATCGCGAGCGTGTCCTGGTAGGCGATCTTCGCGACGACCTCCTGGGCGCTGTCTGCGGGATTGATCTCGCTGTCGGCCAGCTCGAATCGTTCCCGCACCGCTTCCTCGCGGCTGGTTGCCGCGGCGATCTCGAGCCGGAATTCCCGGTAGCCCGAGTAGCCGAGGTTCTGTGCAAAGCGGGCAACCGTGGCCTGTGACGTGTCGCACAGTCGGGCGAGCTCGGTGATGGTGAGATCGACGACGACTGAGGGGTTGTCGATGATCACGTTCGCAACCCGCGCTTCTGCCGCGCTCAGCCGGGGAAGCGCCTGCCGCAGCGTGAGAAGGACGCTAGTCGACGACGTCATGCTGCACCAGTCCTGCGTCGGCGAGCGCACTGCGCAGCACCGCACCGTGCCGGGTCAGCAGCGCCTGTGCGCTGTCGGCGTCGAGGCCCGTCACGGTCATCATGATCGCTGCTTTCACCCAGCCGCCCGCTTCATCGAGGGCACGCGCGGCGGTCTCGGCGTCGGCGCCCGTCGCCAGCATAACGGTGCGCTCAGACCGCGCCCGCAACTTTTCATTCGTTGCCTTGAGGTCGACCATGAGGTTGCCGTGGACCTTGCCCAGCCGAACCATGACGATCGTGCTGATCATGTTGAGCACCAGCTTCTGCGCGGTCCCGGCCTTCAGCCGGGTGGAGCCGGCCACGAATTCAGGGCCGACCACGGTTTCGATCGCCACGTCTGCTGCGAGTCCGAGCGCCGAATCGGCATTGCACGCGAAACCCACGGTGAACGCGCCGACGCTCTTCGCGTACTCGATCGCGCCGAGCACGAACGGCGTGCGTCCGCTCGCCGAGACGCCGACGACGGCGTCATCCGCTGTCAGGGCCAGAGCGGTGAGGCTTTCAGCCCCGCCGGGGGCGTCGTCTTCGGCGTTCTCCTGGGCCGCGTGGATGGCGTCAGGGCCGCCCGCGATCACACCGACGACAAGATCCGGGTCGGTGCCGAAGGTGGGTGGGATCTCGCTCGCGTCGAGGATGCCGATTCGCCCCGCGGTGCCGGCGCCCACGTAGATCAAACGGCCGCCGCGCCGCATCCGCCCCACGATGCCTTCGATCGCGACGACGATGCGCGGCTCCGCCGCGATGATCACCTCGGCCACGGTGGCGCCGTCGGCGCTCATGGCCGCGACAAGCTGGCCCACCGACATCAGGTCGAGGTCGGTGTTCGTGGTGCTCACCTGCTCGGTGGAGAGGGTGGAAAGCATTGCTCGCAGTTCACTGCGCTGACTCGGGGCGTCAACCACGGGTGGTCCTTTTCTCGTAGGGCAGGGAGTGGTCGGTGGCGACGAGCGCCGCACCGGTGAGGGCATCGCCGTTCGACGAGAGTTCCTGGAGACCGGCCGCGCGAAGTGCGTCGCCCAGCAGTGCGGCGAAGAACGGATGCGTCGACAACCCGCCAGTCACGCACACTGTCGGTTCGCCCGCGCTCGTGCACGAGTGGACCAGCAGGCGCACTGCCTCGTCGACGATGCCGCGGGCGACGCTGTCGCCTGCCTCAGCGCGCCGGATCACGGTCGGGGCGAACGATCCGAGCCGCCGGGCAGGCTCGCCGGATTCCGACACCCAGATCGGGAGGGCGCCGATGGCTTCGCCGGTGGCGCCGTCGTTGCCTGCCTCCGGAATTCCGGCGAAGGCTGCCGCATCGGCGAGCAAGCCGGTGGCGGGTCCTCGGCCGTCGTGGGCCCGGAGGGCCGCTTGCAAGCCATGCTGCCCGATCCATCGACCGGCGCCCTCGTCGCCGAGCCAGGGACCCCAGCCGTCGACCTGGCGGACCGCGCCGTCGGCGGTGACGGTGAACACCACGGCACCGGTGCCGGCGATCAGCACTGTCCCTGGCTTGCCGGCGAAAGCGCCGGCGTGGGCGGCCAAGGCGTCGCTCAACACCGCGACGGGGGCGTCGAAGCGCGCGCGGAGGCGACGGATGAGTTCGGCTGCGGCTTTCGGCGCGGTCGCGGCCCCGGCGGCCCCGATGCCGATCGCGTTGATCGCGGGCGTGCCGGGCTCGGGCGTGCCGGACGTGCGGGACTCGGGCGTGCCGGACTCAGCGCCGCCGCCCGGCGCCAAAACAGGGCGGATCGACGTTTCGGACACGAAAACATCACGGATTGCCCCTTCTGGGGCTCGGGTTGATGTTTTCGTGTCGTCGGAGGCTGAGGCGTGCCGAGCGGCGCCCGCCGCGTCGAGCGCCGTGCTGATCGCCTGGAAGGCCAGCTCGGCGCCGGCCGGTTCAGCCAGGCCGGGCGCGCCCGCACCCAGCGCCTCGGCAAGGATGACGCCTCCGCGGGTCAGCCTTACCCGGCACGACGTCTTGCCGAGATCGACGGCGAGGACGACAGGACCGGAACCGGATGCGGGATCGGCGCCGGATGCGAGACCCGCGACGGATGCGACATCCGCGACGGATGCGAGATCGGCGCCGGTCATGAACCCGACCCTGTCGTCGCGGGCGCATTCTCCACCTGGGCGCCATCCACCTGGGGCGCGCCCTCCAGTCGCAGGCCGGAAATCCCGCGAAGCGCCCGGGGGAACCCCGGGCGAGCCGATCCGAACGTGAGCCGGCCCAGAATGCGCTCAGCCCCGGCCGGAGTGGCAGGCAGCGCGGCGGGCACGCCATGCCAGCTGAGGAACCCGATCAAGGCGAACAGGTACGACTCCTTGAAGTCCGGGTCTATCCCATGCTCCGCACTCGATTCGAGTGCGATGCCGTGAGTCCGCAAATCCGACGCGAGGGCGCGCATCAGCGCCGGGTTGCGCACCCCACCGCCGGACGCGAGGAGAAGGCCGGGTACAGCAGCGGATGCCGCGCCAACCGCCTCAGCGACGGAACGAGCCGTCAGCGCTGTGAGCGTCGCAACGAGGTCGGCGAGCGGGATGTCGTCGCAGCCGGTCGCATCCGTCGCGGCATCGACGACGTCGAGCGTGAACGTCTCACGACCAGTGGACTTGGGCGGAGCGGCGGAGAAGTAGGGATGGGCGAGAAGCTGCAGGAGCAAACCTTCGTGCGGCTCCCCGGCAGCGGCGAGGGTGCCGTCGGCGTCATACGTCGATGTTCCGCCGCTCGCGCGGGCGACGACTGCATCGATCAGGCAGTTGCCCGGTCCGCTGTCGAACGCGGTCAGGCGCCCCTGCGGGGTGAGGATCTGCACATTGGCGATGCCGCCGAGGTTGACGGTCGCGGCCGAAACGCCGCTCTGCAGAGGCCCGTCCCCCAGCCAGGCCTGGTCGAAGAGGCCCATCAGCGGTGCGCCCTCGCCGCCGGCGGCAATATCGGCGGATCGCAGGTGCGAGAGCACCGGGGTGTGGGTGGCCTCGGCGATCCAGGACGGCTCGCCGATCTGCAGGGTGCCGCGGACCTGGGCGTCCTCGACCCAGTGGTACAGGGTCTGGCCGTGCGACACCACCAGGTCGACCGGCGTGCCTAGTTCGCGGATGGCGTCGCGGGCAGCGGATGCGAACGCCTGCCCGGCGAGCGTGTCGAGTTGGCAGACCTCACCGGCCGTCACCGGGTGCCCGTGCACCGCATCGATCAGGCGGTCACGCAATGCCTGCGGCCAGCCGACGGTGCGCGCCAACAGCGGGCGCATCCGCACGGGAGGCCGGTCAGAGTCGTCCAGCGCCTCGACATCGGCGACGGCGACGTCGATTCCGTCTGCGGATGTGCCGGACTGCAGGGAGAGGATCCTCATCGCCGCTCCGTCGCTTCCGCGTCAGTCCCCGTCGCGTCCGCCCGTTCCGCGCCAGCCCGCGTCGCGCTGCGGTTTCCTGCACGCGCGGCGGGCAGGCCCCCAGCGTGTGGCGGAATCGTCAGCGCGAACGGATCGGGTGCGAACGGACCGGGTGCGAACGAATCGGCTGCGGGGGAATCGGGCGCCGACGAATCGGCGGCGGGCCTGAGCAGGCGCAACAGCGCTTCCGCTGCCAGCCGGCTCGCCGTCAGCGTTTCGACCAGGGCGAGTGGCGGCAACGGATGCGCCGCCGCCAGTCCCGCGTTGACCACGATGGCGTCGGGGCGGACGGCCGCCACGGCGTCGAGAGCCGTGCGCTGGGGTCCGGACGCGGCGATCGAATCCACCAGTACGACGACAGTGCGACTGGCGGGGATGGTGGCGAGGGCATCGTCGACCACTCCTGACAGCAGCCTGTCAGTGCGGGGAAGCGGGCCGGGAACGAGCCGCTCGACGACGAACTCCGATCCGAGAGCGGTGCTGAAGGCATCCGTTGTCGAGGCCACCGCGATTGTCGCTCGCTCACGGAGGTCGAGCACGGTGAGCTCGGTGGCGCCCGGCGGGAGGGGCGGCACTGCGCCGTGGATCTGGATCAACCCGCGTGCCAGTTCGGAGAAGTCGCGGCGGACCGTGTCGCCCGGATGCGCCGGCGAAGGAACCGCGAGTCCGGCGACGGATGCAGCGGCCCGCTCCAGTGTCGCCACCGGGAGGCTGCCGTCGTCGAGGGCGTCGAGTAGTGCGCCCTGGACCTCGAGATAGTCGTCCAGGTCGCTCGTGGCGCCGGCTTTCGGACCGAGGTTCGCCGGATTGCCGATGCAGAGCAGGTCGGCGCCGGCGAGGATCGCCTGCACGGCGCCCGGCCCGGCGCCCACCGTGGCGCGTATTGCCGCCATGTCGAGGGCGTCGGTGACGATCGTGCCGGTGAACCCTGCGGCACGGAGACGCGACAGCACCCGCGGGTTCAGCGTGGCAGGCTCCTCGCCGAGCTCAGGCACCACGATGTGCGCCGTCATGATGGAACGCGCGCCGGCCGCGATGGCCGCGTGGAACGGTGGAAGGTGCTCGCGCTCGATCTCGTCCCAGCCGAGTTCGAGCCGGGGGAGGGCATGGTGCGAGTCGGTGTGGGTGTCACCGTGGCCGGGGAAGTGCTTCACGCAGGCGGCCACCCCGCCGGATTGCAGTCCAGTGATCATGGCGGACACGTGGCGCGACACCAGGGCGGCCGACGCACCGAAGGAGCGGACCCCGATCACCGGGTTGCGTGGGTTGGTGTTCACGTCGGCAACGGGCGCGAGGGCCACGTTCGCCCCGGCCGCCAGCACGCGCCGGGCAAGCTCGGCACCCACCTGCCGGGTCAGTTCGACATCGTCACGACGGCCGAGCTGCCAGTGCCCTGGCACCGTCGAACCGCGCAGGGCCTCAAGCCTGGTGACGTTGCCGCCTTCCTCGTCGACGCCGATCAGCACACCGGAGCGGATGCTGCGCAGCTCCGCTGAGAGTCTCGCCAGCTGGGCCGGGTCGCCGGCGTCGATGTTCTGGCTGAAGTAGACGACTCCGGCCAGGCCCTCTTCGAGGGCGCGTTTCAGCCAGTCCGGCGCGCTGTGGCCGTTGAATCCGGGCCACAGCACGCTGGCGACGAGGCTGCGGAGTGCAGGGTCGTTCCGCGCGGTCATCCCTTGACCGCTCCGGAGACCAGGCCGGCGGAAAGCTTCCGCTGCACCAACACGAAGAAGATCATCACCGGCACGGTGATGATGGTCGACGCCGCCATCACGTAGCCCCACTCGTTGGAGTGCTCGCCGAAGAACGCCTTGAGCCCGATCGCGACGGTGTAGTTCTCCCGCGCCCCGCCGAGCATGGTCATCGCGAAGATGAACTCGTTCCAGGCTGTGATGAAGGAGAAGATGCTGGTCGCGACGAGACCCGGCGCGACCAGGGGCAGCATCACCGAGCGGAACATGCGACCCCAACTGGCGCCGTCCATGTACGCGGCCTCCTCCAGCTCCACCGGCACCGCCTCGACGAAGCCACGCAGCATCCAGATGCCGAACGGCAGCGAGATCGCCACATAGACGATGATCAGGCCGAGCAGGGTGTTCAGCAACTGCAGGTCGCGCACCTGCACGAACAGCGGGATCACCAGTGCCTCCAGCGGCACCATCTGCACCGCCAGGATCATGAACAGGATCGTGGTGCGGAACTTGAACTTGAACCGGGCCACAGCAACGGATGCCAGCAGTGCGACGAGCGCGGAGACCAGCACCGTCGCCACGGCTACGATGGCCGAGTTGCGGAGGAAGACGTCGAAACCGCCGCCGGTGAGCACGTAGCGGAAGTTGTCGAGGGTGAATTCCTTGGGCAGCAGGGACTGGCCACCGCTGGACGCCTGGGCGTCGAAGGCGCTGGAGAGCATCCAGTACACCGGGAACAGTGTGAAGACCAGCAGCAGCGCGACGAGCACGCCCTTGCCGGTGTTCGCGCGAACGGAGCGCCTTCTCACAGCTTTTCCTCCTTGAACATGGCTCGCACGTAGAACACGGTGATCACCAGAAGCACGGCGGTCAGCAGCACGGCGAGGGCGGAACCGAAGCCGTACCGGTTCTGGCCGAATGATTCGACATACGACCAGACGCCGAGGTTCAACACGTCGCGGTTCGACCCTGCCCCGCCGGGCATCAGGTAGACCTGCGCGAAGACCTTGAAGTCCCAGATCGTGGAAAGGATGATGACCACCGCGAAGACGGACTTCATGGTGGGGAAGATGATTTGGAAGAAGCGCCGGACGGCACCGGCGCCGTCGAGGGCTGCGGCTTCGAGCATCTCCTTGGAGACACCGAGCAGGCCCGCCAGGATGGTGATCGCCACGAACGGGAAGCCGTGGTGGATGATGTTGATCAGCACGATGCCGTAGAAGGTGAAGCGGTTGGTGAACCAGTTATAGGGATCGTCCATGAGCCCTGCGCCCATCAGCGCCTGGTTGACGATGCCGTTGTCGGCGTCGAAGATCCAGGTCCAGATGTAGGTTCCGGTGACGGCCGGCATCGCCCAGGCGACCATGATCGCGCTACCGACGATGGTGCGCCAGAAGGTGCCGAGGGAGGCCATCAACAGGGCGACAAGGGTGCCGAAGATGACGGTGCCGGCCACGGAGAGCACCGCGAAGCCGACGGTGTTCGGAAGGACGACTGTCCACAGTGTGGAGTTGCCGAACACCTCGAGGTAGTTCGCGAAGCCGATGAAGTTGGTCTTGCCGCTGACGATCTCGCGGAGCCCATAGTCCTGGAGCGAGAACAGGAACACCCGCAACGGGGATGTCCCGTCGCCCACGGCCGGAGCCGGAGTGGTGAGCGTAGTCACTACTTACCGTTCATGATCGAGTCCATCTCGGCTGCGGCATCCGTTGTGGCCTGATCGACCGACTTGGTACCGGAGAGGATGGACTGCATCATCGTGTTCGTCGTCTGCTTGGCCTGGACCGCACCGAACTTCGGGGTGACCGGGACCGCGGCGCCGCCGTCCACCATCTGCTTCGCGAACGGGGTGACCAGCGGGTCGTCGGACTTCATCGTCTTCGCCAGGAGCGACTGCATGCCCGGGAAGTATCCGGTCTGCTCCGCCCACTTCGCGGCGAAGGTGCCGGTGGTCATCATCTTCACGAAGGTGAACGCAAGGTCCTGGTTCTTGCTGGTGTTGAAGATGCTGAGGTGCGAGCCCCCGAGAACTGACGGGCTGATGCCGCCATCCTGGCCCGGGATCGGGGTGGCAGCGAACTTGCCCTTGAGGTCGGGGGCCTTCTGCACGATGGTGGCCGGCGTCCATGAACCGGTCAGGGCCATCGCGACCTTGCCCTGCACGAAGTTGTCGAGCACGTCCGTCTCTTTCCACGTGGTGGCGCCTGCCGTGGAGAAGCCGTATTTGGTGGCGAGATCGGTGTAGAACTGGATTCCCTCACGCGACTTGGTGCTGGCCAGCCCGGAAGTCCAGGTGTCGCCCTTCTTGGTGGACACGTCGCCACCGGCGCCCCAGACCCACGGGTAGACGCCGAATTCGGCGTTGCCGGGCACGGCGAAAGGGATCATCTCGGGGTGCGCCGCCTTGATGGCGTTGCCCGCGTCGATGATCTCCTGCCAGGTTGTCGGTGCTTTCAGGCCCAATTCGTCGAAGACGTCGGAGCGGTAGACCAGCGAGCGGACGCCGGCGTACCAGGGCATGCCGTAGAGGTCTCCGTCGTAGGTGCCCGATTTCGCCAGTCCTTCGACCAGGTCGTCGGTGAGGCCGGCGGCCTTGACCTTGTCGCCGATCGGCGCGAGAGCACCGGCATCAGCGAACTCGGCGGTCCAGGTGGTCCCGGTCTCGGCAACGTCCGGCGTGGTGTTGCCGGCGATCGACGTGACGAACCGGTCGTGGGCGTCGGCCCACTGCACGAACTCGACGTCGAGCTTCGCGCCGGTCTTCTTCGTGAACGCCTTGCCGACCTCGTCGAAATAGCCCTTCGAGTCGGGATTGGTGCCCTGCATGATCCAGACCTTCAAGGTCTGGCCTTTCGCATCGGCGGAATCTCCTGCACTGGTACCGCCGCTGGAACACGCGGCCAGGCCGAGCGCTGCCACGGCGAACATGGCAATAGAGAGGTAGCGCTTCTTCATTGTGCGGTCTCCTCATTGAAAACGATGATCGGACCGGGCGGCCCTGACTATCACTGTGAAAGTAGTATTCATGACTTCCGTTGCGCCTGCAAGTCATTTTCATCTCGCTCGTGTTTCAGTCGTCGTCCGGCCCCGGAAACTCTTGGGATGATTGACCCATGACTCGTACTGTCGCCGGCGCCCGCGTTCTCATCACCGGAGCCGCGATGGGCATGGGCCGCCTCTACGCCGAGCGCGCCGTCGCAGAAGGTGCGACAGCGGTGATCCTGTGGGACAACGACGCGGCGGCCCTGGCCGTCACCGCGGCCGATCTCAGCGACCGAGCGGATGCCGGCACTCGGGTGGCCTTCTACGTCGTCGACATCGCCGACCTCGGGGCGATCGCCCAGACCGCCCAGCGGGTACGGGTGGAGGTGGGGAACCCCGACATCGTGATCAACAACGCCGGCATCGTGCGCGGCAAGTACTTCTGGGAGCACGACAACGGTGACGATACCCGTCCGACCATGCAGGTCAACGCCCTGGCGCCGATGTACATCACCCGCGAGTTCCTGCCGGCCATGATCGACAACGCCTACCGGGAAGCGCGGATCGTCAATATCGCATCCGCTGCCGGCACCCTGTCCAACCCCCGTATGAGCGTCTATGCCGCCTCGAAGGCCGCAGTGATCGGCTGGAGCGACTCGTTGCGGCTCGAACTGGTGCAGCAGGACCACGGCAATGTGAAGGTCACCACGGTGTCACCGAGTTACATCTCCACCGGCATGTTCGCCGGCGCCCGCGGACCCCTGCTCACCCCCGTGCTGACCCCGGAGTATGTCGTCGACCGGGTGTGGCGCGCGATGCTCCGCGGGACGCCGATGCTGATGCTGCCCTGGACGGTGGGACTCTCCAAGGCCCTGCGGGGAATCCTGCCGCTGCCGGTCTGGGACGCCGTCGCCGGAAGCCTGTTCGGCGTGTACCGCTCGATGGAGAAGTTCACCGGGCGGCTCTAGCGTGACGCGGCGCCGGTGCCGCCGGCTCCCGGCATCCGTAAGCTGGCACGGTGGATACTTCAGGACTGAATGAGTTTCTCGACGACCAGGAGTTCTCGGGCGTCGTTCTGGTGCGGCGGGGCGCCGTGACGGTGTTCGAGGCGGCGACCGGCCTCGCCTCCCAGCGCTGGGGCGTGCCGAACACGGTCGAGACCCGGTTCGACACCGCCTCGATCACCAAGCTGTTCACCAGCGTGGCCGTGTTGCAGCAGGTGGAGGCCGGCCGCCTCGATCTTGAGACGTCGATCCACCACTACGTTGACCTGTCCGGCACCACGATCGGCACCGACGTCACCCTGCTGCACCTGCTCACGCACACCAGCGGCATCGCTGACATCGTCGACGAGGAATTCGGTGAGGACTTCGCCGCGCTCTGGGCCCAGACCCCCGCATACACCCTGCGCAACACCGCGGACTACCTGCCGCTGTTCGCACAGAAGGAGCCGCTCGGTGTGCCGGGAACCGAAGCCATCTACTCCGACGCCGGTTACATCCTCGCCGGGCTCGCTCTCGAGAAGGTGACCGGGCAGCCCTACCGGCAGTCCATCTACGACGACGTCTTCACCCGCGCGGGGATGACCAATGCCGGGTTCTACGACAAGACGGATGCCGCACCGCGCGTCGCCGAGGGATGGGACCGCGCCGACGACGGCCGGTGGATCTCGAACGTCTATTCCGTCCCGCCGGTTGGCGCGCCGCACGAAGGCGCGCAGGCCACCGCCGCCGACCTGGTGCGTTTCCTTCAAGCGGCCCGCGACGGAGAGCTCCTCGGCGCAGAGCTGACCGAGGAGTACTTCGCCCCGCAGATCGAGCATGACGAGTACACCAGATACGGATTCGGCCTCGAGTTCGACCTGAACGAAGACGGGTCGGTGCGCTCGTACTACACCGACGGGGTCAGCGCCGGCGCCAGCGGGATCCTGCGGCACTACCGGGAGGACGGGCTCGACGTTGTGGTGCTCAGCAACGCCGAAGAAGGGGCGTGGGAGGTCATCCGGGAGATCGACGAGCGCCTCGGGGGCTAGCCGAGTCCCGGCGATAGACCGTTCCTGGCTCGACACCCGACCTGATTCGACGAGATTAGTGGTCGAAATCGCTTAACGGAACGAATTCCGTGTGTCTTCGTGCAATACTCATGCCATATCACCGGTAGTGGAGTCAGGCTCGGTGGCGAGCCAGGGGGGATGCGGAGGACATGTCGACCCGCGCGGACACGGTTTTCACCAACGGTGCGGTTTTCGACGGCCATGAGTACCAACCCCAATCCGCTGTCGCCGTCGCCGGCGGAAGGATCGTCGCAGTGGGCGGCGAAGACTTCGCTGACCTCGTGGGGCCCCGCACCGAGATGATCGACGTTGGCGGCGCACTGCTGCTGCCGGGGTTCACCGATGCGCACATTCATCCCATCGAAGGCGGCCTGGAACGGATGCGATGCGACCTCTCCGCCGGGGAGAATCGTGCCGAATACCGCTCACTCATCCGCCGCTACTGCGTCGAGACGGATGCACCATGGATTCTCGGTGGCGGATGGCAGTTGGCTGCATTCCCCGGTGGAGTCCCCCTCGCATCCGAACTGGACCAGATCGTCAGCGATCGCCCGGTGTTCTTGTCCAGCCGCGATCACCACGCAGCCTGGGTCAACACCCGGGCGCTCGAAATGGCCGGAATCACGGCAGCCACCGACGACCCACCCGACGGCTGCATCGAGCGAGACCGCGCCGGAAACCCCACCGGAGTCCTCCAGGAGGGTGCCCGACTGCTGGTCTCCCGGATGATCCCTGAAGACACCGCGACCGAGAACTACCAAGCACTGTTGGCAGCGCAGAGCTATCTGCACACGTTCGGCATCACGGGTTGGCAAGATGCCCTCGTCGGGGATTACGGCAACCACAGCGACACCGGGGACGTCTATCTCGAGGCGGCTCAGAACGGTGACCTTACCGCGAAGGTCATCGCGGCGCTGTGGTGGGATCGAAATCGAGGCGTGGAGCAGTTGGCGGAGCTCGTGCACCGACGCGGGGAGCTGCAGCACGAACGATTCGCGGCCACCAGCGTCAAGATCATGCAGGACGGCATCCCAGAGAACCGAACCGCCGCCATGCTGGAGCCATACTGCGGGTCAGTCGGCAGCGGCACTTCCGGTCATTCCTTTATCGACCCGGTCGAACTGAAGGCGGTGATCGCTGCAGTGGACCTGGCAGGTTTCCAGGCCCACGTGCACGCCATCGGCGACCGTGCCGTGCGGGAATCACTCGACGCCTTCGAAACGGCACTGAGCTTGAACGGCTCGAACGATCACCGGCACCACCTTGCGCACCTGCAGATCGTGCATTCCGATGACGTCCCGCGTTTCGCCGCACTCGGGGTCACGGCGAATCTCCAGGCGCTCTGGGCGTCATTTGACCCGCAGATGGTCGAACTCAACCTGCCGGTTCTCGGCGCGGAGCGATCTGCCCGGCAGTACCCGTTCGGCGACCTCGCCCGGGCGGGAAGTCGTCTCTGTGCCGGCTCCGACTGGCCGGTCACCACCCCCGACCCGTGGGCAGCTCTCCATGTCGCGGTGAACCGCACTCTCCCCGCCTCGATGGCCGGCTTCAACCCCGAACCCTTCTACCCCCAGCAGGCGCTGGGGCTGACAACGGCCCTCCGCGCGTACACCCAGGGTTCGGCGTGGATCAACCACTCGAGCACGACCGGCGTCATCGCTGTCGGTGCCGCTGCGGATCTCTGTGTGACCGATCGCGACCCGTTCACTGGCCCGCCGTCGGAGATCGGAGCCACCCGAGTCGTCTCGACCTGGATCGACGGAAGGAGAGTTTTCGGAGCATGACCGGACGCCACCGGCGTCGCTTGCACACCCCGCCACCCCATCACTGGTTACCGTGATACCTCAGAAGAGAGAGTTCCTATGCGCATTCCCCGTACCCTGCCGACGCTGGCCTTCCTGGCATCCGCTGCCGTGCTGTTGACCGGCTGTGTCGATAATTCCGCCGCCGGCCAGCAGGACTCGAGTGCGGCCGCCAACGTCAAGCAGGATCAGGCAGCGGTGGCGCTGCTCCCCGACTCGGTCAAGACTGCCGGTGTTCTCACCATCGGCACCGATGCCACGTATGCGCCCAACGAGTACAAGGATGCCAACGGAGATCCCATCGGCTGGGAGGTGGAACTCGCTGACGCGATGGCAGCAAAGCTGGGCCTCACCACGAAGTACGAGGTCGCCAAGTTCGACAACATCCTCCCGGGCATCCTCGGCGGGAAGTATGACCTCGGCCTGTCCTCCTTCTTCGACACCCAGGAGCGGGAGAAACAAGTCGACATGGTCGACTACTACACGGCGGGCATCCAGTGGGCCACCCCCGCGGGCAAGTCGGTGGACCCGAACAACGCCTGTGGGGTGAAAGTTGCTGCGCAGAACGGTACGACGCAGGCGCTCGAGGACCTCCCGGCCAAGTCGAAAGCGTGCACCGATGCCGGCAAGCCCGCCATCGACATCCTCGGGTTCGACACCCAGGACGAGGCGTCGAACAACGTCGTCCTCGGTCGTGCCGATGCGATGACCGCTGACTCGCCCGTGATCCAGTACGCGGTGAAGCAGAGCGGCGGCAAGCTGGAACTTGCCGGCGATGTCTACGACGTGTTCTTCTACGGCATGCCGGTGGCGAAGGGCAGCGACAGTGTGGCCAAGGCTCTGCAAGCGTCGCTTCAATCGTTGCTGGACGACGGAACCTACCTGAAGATTCTCAGCAAGTGGGGAGTGGAACCCGGGGCCATCGACACGATCGGCCTCAACCAGGCGGACCGCTAGTCTCCACGCTGGCTCCGCGCGATCGCTGAATCGGCCGCGACGGGCTGGAGAACCGATACCCAGCCCGTCGCGACCTAAAGCGAGTGCTCGGCCAGCCACCCGGTGAGCACGCGGTTGAAATCAGCCGGGCGCTCGACGCTGGGCAGGTGGGCGGTCCCACGGAACGTGCATCCGCTCGCGTTAGGAATCGCCGACAACAGGTATTCGGACTGCGCCAGCGCCGGGGTGATGTCGAACTCGCCGACCGTCACCAGCGTGGGCACGTCGATGTCGACGACCCGGTCGAAGGCGGGTGGCTCAATCGGAAGCGGCGTCGGGTCCTCCTCGGCGTGCACCACGTTCACCCGGTTCAGCTCATACGCTGTCGCAACGAAGTCAGGGTCGAGGGCCTCCTCGGACCGGAGGGGCCCGAACGCCCACAGCTGCACCTCGAGTCGGGCCAACCGGTGCCAGTCTTCCGCGTCATAGGCGGCGTCGAGCGCGTCGAATAAGGCATCCTCCGCTTCGGTCAGTTCGACTTCCGGGAATCCGCTCGGACCCGAGCCCACGGTGACCAGGCCGGTGACCCGGCCGGGGCTTTCCACGGCGATATCGAGGGCGATCGACCCGCCGCGCGAACAGCCGATCAGTGTCGCCTTGGCCACTCCCAGGTGGTCGAGAACCGCCAGGGCGTCCGCGCGATTGGAGAATTCAACGTTCAGCGTCTCCGTCTGCCCGAATCCGCGGGTATCGAAGCGGATGACGAAATGGTCGGCAGCCAGCGCCTCGATCTGGGGATCCCACATCCGCAGGTTCGCAATGCCGGCGTGGATCAGCAGCAGTGCCGGCTGGGAGACGTGGCCGTCGGTCTCGTAATAGAGCGATGCGCCAGGAACCTCGATGTGCGGCATGGGTTGAGCGTAACCCGACGGATGCCGTCGGCGGTAGATCGCGAGTGCGTCGCCGGCTCCGCGCTGAGGCGCTGGTGAGGGTGAAGCCATGTCGAATGTGCATGACAGCCACGGCCCTGCTCGCTATGCCCGGCACTATGTTCCCGAGCGTCCGGTGCGCCGGATGCGACCGGTCGACCCGCACGTGCTGCGCCAGGCGCTCGCGGGCGGGGCGGTGGTCGTCGTGGTCAACCTGGTGACCGGGACGCTCTCGTTCCTCGGGGGCCTCGGCTGGGGGCTCGGCACCTTCGCTGCCGCGCAACTCGGGTTCGAGGCCGGCAGCGCGCTTCTCTTCGCCGCGGTGGCGGCGCTCACCGTCCTGTACGTCATGCCACTCGGACGCGCGCTCGGCACCGGATCGGTGCTGTCACGGGTCGCGCTCGGCGGCGGTATTGCCGCGGTTTTCCTGGCCGCGGCGATGATCGCCTGGACCCTGCTGGTCACCGGCGGAATGCCCGGCAATGACCTCATCTCCAGTGGGATCCTGCAGCCGATCGCGACCGGGCTGGTGAACACGGCACTGTTCGCGCTGGGGGTGTTGATCATCCGCTCGTTGCCGGATCAGCCGTGCGATGAGCCATCCGCGGCGCCGGTCCCGTCCAGGACCGCCTGATCCGTGCAGCCACACCCGCCCGCCTAGACTCGATGAAATGGGTGGAGTAGTCGTCGGGTTCGCGATCATCGGGTTCGTGATCCTGGTCGGCTACATCGTGCAACGGTCCGGCATCGCCGGCCCGCACGCCACGCTCGTGCTCAACCGCATCGCATTCTTTGTCGCAACCCCGGCGCTGCTGTTCACGGTGCTCTCCCACGCCGACGTGAGCGTGCTGCTCTCCTCGTTCCTCGCCACCATCTTCTGCAGCGTGATCGTCGGCGCTGTGGTCTACGTGGTGGCGTCACGGTTGTTCTTCCGCAATCCGGCGCCGGAAACCACGCTGGGCGCCACCTCGGCCACCTATGTCAATGCGAACAATATCGGCCTTCCGGTGGCGATGTACGTGCTCGGCAGCGCCCAATACGTTGCGCCGGTGCTGCTGCTGCAGTTGCTGGTGCTCGCGCCGCTCACCCTGGCGGTCCTCGACGTGACGACGCGGGGGAGGGCCTCCTTCGGGACGATCCTCTCCCAGCCGGTGCGCAACCCGATGATCATCGCGTCGCTGGCCGGAGCCCTCGTAGCGGCACTCGGAATTCACATCCCCGCCCCGGTGATGGCTCCTCTGGAGCTCATCGGCGGTGCGGCCATTCCGATGGTGTTGATGGCGTTCGGGATGTCGTTGCACGGCCAGCGGCCGCTGAAGAAGGGGACCGGCCGGAAGCAGGTGGTGGCGGCATCCGTCATCAAGGTGGCCGTGATGCCGGTCATCGCCTACCTGATCGGGCGGTTCGTCTTCGGGCTGACGGGTGGCGCGTTGTTCGCCGTGGTGACCGTGTCGGCGCTGCCGACCGCGCAGAATGTGTACAATTTCGCCGCCCGCTACCAGCGGGGCGTTGTCGTCGCGCGGGACACCGTTCTGGTCACGACCATCGCGTCGATCCCGGCGCTGCTGCTGGTCGCGGCACTCCTGGCCTGAGCACCGCCGGCCTGGGTGCAGCCGGGCTAGAAGATCATCGGGCGGTCGTCCTCGTCGCTCGCGACCTCCAGGTCGACGACCACCGGAACATGATCGCTCGGCGCGTCGCCCTTCCGCTCGTTGCGGTGGATGCTCGCGTCCGTCACCAGGTCGGCGAACGCCGGGGAGCCGAGGATGAAGTCGATGCGCATCCCCTCGTTGCGGGGGAATGCGAGCTGCTTGTAATCCCAGTAGGTGAACCCGTCGGGCACGATCGGCCGCACCACGTCAGTGAAACCGGCCGTCTCGAACGCATGGAACGCTGCGCGCTCCGGCGGTGAGATGTGGGTGGAGACGCCCGGGACCAGTCCGGGCACGTTCTGGTCGCTGTCGAACGGCGCCACGTTCCAGTCGCCCATCAGCGCCATCGCCCGCTGCGGGTGCGCGGCGAGCTCGGCCCTGGCGTGCTCCTCGAGCCGCGCCAGCCAGTCCAGCTTGTACACATAGTGCGGGTCATCGAGCGAGCGGCCGTTGGGCACATACAGGCTCCACAAGCGGATGTCGCCCACCGTCACGCCCAGGGCGCGCGCCTCCTGGGGGAGGCCTGGTCCCTCCTCGCCCTTGAGGAAGCCGGGCATGGCCGGAAACGCGGTGGCGACATCCGTCATCGGTTCCCGACTGGCGAAGGCGACGCCGTTCCACTGGCTGAAGCCGTGGATGACGAGCTCGTAGCCGGCCTCCTCGAACGCCTCGGCCGGGAACTGCTCGGGCTTGCACTTGATCTCCTGCATCGCCAGCACGTCGATGTCCTCGCGGACCAGCCAGTCGACGACGCGACGGGAGCGGGCACGGATCGAGTTGACGTTCCAGGTGGCGATTCGCATGACACACAGCCTATTGCCGTGCCAATTGTCAGTAGTGTCATTGCAAGGACAACGAGAGGGTCGCGATGTTGAAGTTGGGTTTGAAGGCATCCGCTGAGCAGTTCGCGCCGCGCGAACTGGTGGAATTGGGGGTGCTGGCCGAGGAGCACGGCTTCGACTCCGTGACGGTCAGTGATCATTTCCAGCCGTGGCGGCACGAGGGAGGGCATGCGCCCTTCTCGATCGCGTGGATGACTGCGGTGGGAGAGCGGACCAAGCGGGTGCAGATCGGCACGTCGGTGATGACACCGACCTTCCGCTACAACCCGGCCGTCGTCGCGCAGGCGTTCGCCACCATGGGCTGCCTCTACCCCGATCGTATTTTCCTCGGGGTGGGCACCGGTGAGGCGCTCAACGAGATCGCGACCGGTTTCACCGGCGAATGGCCCGAGTTCAAGGAGCGGTTCGCGCGCCTGCGTGAGGCCGTCGACCTGATGCGGGAGCTCTGGGTCGGTGACCGGGTCGACTTCGACGGCGAGTACTACCAGACCAGGGGCGCCTCGATCTATGACGTGCCGGAGGGTGGGATCCCGGTCTACGTCGCCGCCGGCGGCCCGTTTGTCGCCCGTTACGCGGGCCGAAGCGGTGATGGGTTCATCTGCACCTCCGGTAAGGGCATGGAGCTCTACACCGACAAACTACTGCCGGCCGTCGCTGAGGGCGCCGAGCAGGCCGGCCGTCCGGTCGATGACATCGACCGGATGATCGAGATCAAGATCTCCTACGACACTGACCCGGAGGCCGCCTTGGAGAACACCCGGTTCTGGGCTCCGCTCTCGCTCAGCCCGGAGCAGAAACACTCGATCGACGATCCGATCGAGATGGAGAAGGCGGCGGACGCCCTCCCGATCGAGCAGGTCGCAAAGCGATGGATCGTGGCCTCCGACCCGGACGAGGCGGTCGCGCTGATCAAGCCGTACCTCGACGCCGGCCTCAACCATCTCGTCTTCCACAACCCGGGCCGGGACCAGAAGCGCTTCCTCGACCTGTTCGAGCGTGACCTCGCGCCGCGGCTGCGCGCGCTCGGCTGAATCGATGGCCGCGGGTTCCATGACGGCGGGTCCACCGGCTCCTGGCGCACAGCCGCGCGTGCGGGTCGGCTACGCCGCGATGCTCGAGCAGTTCGCACCGGCCGAGGCCGTGTCACTGTCTGCGTACGCGGAGCAGCACGGGTTCAGCGGGGTGATGGCCGCAGACCACTTCCAGCCATGGGTTCCCGCCCAGGGCCAGTCCTCATTCGTCTGGAACGTGCTCACTGCGGTCGCCGAGCGCACCACCGGTGACTTCGGGCCCGGCGTCACCGCGCCCACGTTCCGCTACCACCCGGCGGTGGTGGCGCAGGCCTCCGCGACCCTGGCCGACATGTACCCTGGCCGGCACTGGCTCGGTATCGGCTCGGGCGAGGCCCTGAACGAACACATCGTCGGCGGCTACTGGCCTGAGGCCGCCGAGCGCATCAACCGCATGTTCGAGGCCGTGGAGGTCATCGGCAAGCTGTTCTCGGCGTCCGTTGCCGGACGGGACACCAAGCATTCCGGGCAGTTCTTCAAACTCGAATCCACGCGGCTGTGGACGATGCCTCCGGTTGCCCCGGAGATCCTTGTCGCCACCTCCGGGCCGGTCACGGCGAAACGGGCGGGACGCAACGCCGACGGCCTGATCACGGTCGGCGGCCCGCCGGAGAAGATCTCTGCGTTGATCAGCCGGTTCAACGAGGGCGCCCGCGACGCCGGCAAGGACCCGTCGACCATGCCCAAGGTGCTGCAACTGCATCTCAGCTGGGCCGACACTGACGAAGCGGCCATGGCGAACGCGCTACGGGAATGGCCCAACGGCGGAATGCGGTTTCCGAAGGCCGACATCCGCTCACCGTTCGAATTCGAGCAGATGGCGAAGATGGTGCGCCCGGAGGACTTCGGTGGCCGGATGGTCATCTCGGCCGACCCGGACGTGCACCGGGCGCACATCCAGGGCTTCGTCGACCTCGGTTTCGACCGGATCTACCTTCACAACGTCGGCCGCAACCAGCGTGAGTGGATCGACGTCTTCGGCCGTGACGTGCTGCCCAGGCTGGTGAGGTGAACATGCTCGAAGTCTTCGTGCTGGAGGGGATCGGGGAGATCACGGCGGGGGACGACCTCGCCGAGTTGATCCTGGGCGCGGCCGCCGGTTCTCCGGGCCGTGCGGCGGATGCCGACGGCCCGCTGCTCCGGGACGGCGACATCCTCGCCGTCACCAGCAAGATCGTGTCGAAGGCGGAGGGGCGCCTGGTCGCCGCCGCCGACCGCGAGCAGGCCATCGACGGCGAGACCGTGCGCGTGGTCGCGACCCGGGAGCATCCGTTCGGGGTCACGCGCATCGTCGAAAACCGGCAGGGCCTGGTGATGGCCGCTGCGGGAGTGGACGCCAGCAACACACCAGACGGGTACGTGTTGCTGCTGCCGGTGGATCCCGATAGGTCGGCGCGGGAACTCTGCGCGCGGCTGCGCGAACGCACCGGGCTCCGGCTCGGGGTGCTGGTCACGGACACCGCGGGGCGGGCCTGGCGGGAGGGCCAGACCGACATCGCGATCGGGGCAGCCGGGGTCGCCGTGCTCGACGACCTCCGCGGCACAGCGGATGCATTCGGACGCCGTCTCGACGTGACGGTCGCGGCGGTGGCCGACGAGGTCGCCGGGGCGGCCGACCTGGTCAAGGGGAAGACCAGCGGCAACCCGGTGGCCGTGGTGCGCGGGCTCGGCAGGCTGGTCGGCGACCTGGAGGCGGAGGGCGGCCAGGCCGGCCAGGGCGGCCAGGACCGGCTCGGAGCCCGCCTCCTGCAGCGGGCGGGAGCGACCGACATGTTCCGGCTCGGCACGGCGGAGGCGCACGCCGAAGGGTTTGCCGAGGGGAAACTGGCCGGGTTCGCCGATGGGCACGCCGATGGTTTCGCCGCGGGGCTGGCCGCCGCGCGGGCGGCCACCCCACTCCCTGGATCCGGAGCATGAGCTGGATCGCCATCGTCCCGGTCAAGGGGTCTCCCGCCGCCAAGAGCCGGCTCGGGGATCACCCCGCCCGCGCAGAACTGGCTGACGCCTTTGCGATCGACACCGTGAGCGCGTTGCTTTCGGCCTCTGTCATCGCGCGCGTGTTCGTGGTGACGGCTGATGGGTCGCTTGCTCCCCGGCTCACGGCGCTCGGTGCCGAAGTCCTCACCGAGTCCCCACCCGCGGGCGGCGTCGACCCGTTGAACGGGGCGATCAGGCAGGCGACGGATGCCGCGGTCGCCGCGTACCCCGACGCCCACGTGGCCATTTTCACCGGAGACCTCCCGGCACTCACCCGGGCGGACATCGAGACGGCCCTCGGACTGGCCGGCGCCCACGAACTGTCGATGGTGCCGGATGAGGAGGGCACCGGCACCACGGTCCTCCTGGCGCGCGCCGGGGTTCCCGCGGTGCCCCGATTCGGCACCGGCTCGCGGGCCGCGCACGAAGCGGCCGGGCATGTGGTACTGAATATGCCGCGCGGAGCATCTATTCGCCGCGACGTCGACACGGTGGGGGACCTCGCCGAGGCGCTGCACCTCGGCGTCGGGCCGCACACCAGCGCGCTGATCGCCCGCAGTGCGGATTTCGCGGGCTGACCCTCGCGCCCGCGGGCTGTGTGCTCGCTGAGGTACGGATAAGACACGTTCCCGAACCGAACGAAGGTGCTTTATCCGTACCTCAGTGCAGACGAGCGACGGCAACCCAGGTCGGTCAGCGCTCAGCGCCGATCGCGAGCACTTCGGCCGCGATGGCGGCAGAGGTGGGCACGTCGTGCATCCAGAGCGGAACGGCCGTTGCGCGGATGCCGGCGGCGTCCAGCGCAGGCAGGGCGGCGGCATCCGTTTCGTCCACCAGCCAGGCGTCCAGCAGGCCGCCGGACTCCCTTGACCCGTAGTGCAGCCCGACGGCGGCGGCCGACGTCTCGACGCCGATGACGCGCAGGCAGTGGTCCGCCATGCCGCGGACGGCGGACCCCCCGATGATCGGGGAGACCCCGACGACCCGCGCCGGTGTGCGCCGGAGTGCCTCACGGATGCCGGGCACGGCGAGGATGGTGCCCACCGAGACGACCGGGTTCGACGGCGGGATCACGACCAGGTCGGCGCTGTGGATCGCGTCCAGCACGCCGGGCGCCGCCGTCGCCTCGGCCAGGCCGACTTGGATGAATTCGGTGACCTCGACGTGGGCCCGGTACCGCACCCACCATTCCTCGAAGTGGACCAGGTCCCCGGCGTGGTGCTCGTCGACATCCGCTTCCAGCCGCACGTGGGTCTCCACCGGCTGGTCGCTCATCGGCAGCAGGCGGGCGCCCGGCTGCCAGCGTTCACAGAGCAGCGCAGTCGCCTCACTCAGGGTTGCGCCGGTGCGCAGCAGGTCGGTCCGGACGATGTGGGTGGCGAGGTCGAGGTCGCCGAGGGTGAACCACGACCACCCCCGGCCGTAGGCGCCGATCTCCTCCGAGGTGCGGCGGGACTCGCCGGCCCGCCCCCATCCCCACTCCTCGTTGATGCCGCCGCCGAGGGTGTACATGACGGTGTCGAGGTCGGGGCAGACCCGCAGCCCGTTCAGCCACAGGTCGTCGCCGGTGTTGACGATGACGGTCACTTCGGCGCGCGGATGCGAAGCGGCCAGCCGGTGCAGCAGGCCGCGGGTGAAGCGGGCGCCGCCGACGCCGCCGGCCAGCACGGTGATCTTCTTCATCTGCCCGATGCTCACTGCCTGTCGTCCGCCCCTCGGGTGTGGCCCGGCGAGAACACGATCAACGGATGCCCGCCGCGCGGGTGCGGGATCACGTCACAGTCGACCCCGTATACGGCCGCTATCGTTTCCGGCCGGAGTACCTCATCCGGGGTTCCGCTGGCCACCAGCTCGCCGTCGTCAAGCAGCAGCACGTGGTCGCAATAGGCTGCCGCCAGGTTCAGGTCGTGCATCGCGGCGACGCCGGTCAGGCCGAGCCCGCGCACCTGGCTGCCGACGAGATCGAGCAGCGACAGTTGCGCGCTGACGTCCAGGTGGTTGGTGGGTTCGTCCAGCAGCAGCAGGCTCGGCTGCTGGGCAAGGGCGCGAGCGATCTGCACCCGCTGCTGCTGGCCCCCGCTGAGAGTGTGCCAGGTGCGGTCGGCCAGGCCGCTCGCACCCACCGCGGCGAGCTGCTCGGTCACGATGCGCCGGTCCTCGTCCCGATCGAAGCTGCCGAGCAAGCGACTTCGGTGCGGGATTCGGCCCAGCAGCACCACCTGCTCCACGGTGAGCTCAGACGCCGGGGCGGCATTCTGCTCGAGCAGGGCGACGCGTCGGGCGACCAGCCGCCGCGGGAGCGAGATCAGTGGGACCCCGTCGTGGGAGACCGAGCCTGCTGTGGGCCTCTCGATACCGGCGATCAGGCGCAGCAGGGTGGACTTTCCCGCGCCGTTCGGGCCGAGGAGGCCGGTGACGGCGCCGTGCGGGATGGTCGTCGAGATATCGCGGAGGACCGATTGGCCGTCGATGGAGTGCGAGACACCGTACAGGATCACGCCCATGCTGCCGACCGCCTCCGCTTGATCAGCACGATGAACACCGGAACGCCGATGAACGCCGTGATGATGCCGACCGGCAGCTCGCGCGGGTCGAACACAGTGCGGGCCAGAGTGTCGGCGGTGACGAGGAAAATCGCGCCGACAACGGCTACCAGGGGAAGGAGACGGCGGTGGCCGGGGCCGCTCAGGCCGCGCACCAGGTGCGGCAGGATCAGGCCGACGAAGCCGATTGACCCGCTGACCGACACCATGGCGCCGGTCAGGAGGGCGACCGCTCCGAGCAGCGCCCACCGCGTGACGTTGACGTTGATGCCGAGCGATGTTGCGGCGGTGTCTCCGAATGCGAACGCGTCCAGACGGGTGGCCGCGAGCACGATCCCCGTTCCGACCACCACGAGGGCGCCGGCGGAGATGGCGACGCTGCCCCACGAGGCTCCCGCCACCGACCCCAGCAGCCAGTTGAGGATCTCCCGGTAGGAATCGCCCTTGGCCGACCAGAAAATGATGAAGGAGGTACCCGCGGCAGCCAGTTGGGCGACGGCGAGGCCGGAGAGCACCGCGCGGGACGGCGTGATCGTGCCGCCCACCCGGGCCACGCTGAGGGTGGCGACCAGGGCCGCCAGCGCGCCCAGGAACGCGGCGGCCGGCAGTGCGAACGCGAGACCGAGGATGACCACGCAGACTGCACCGAGCGAGGCCCCGGAGGAGAGGCCCAGAAGGTACGGGTCGGCGAGCGGGTTGCGGGTGATGCTCTGCATCACTGCGCCGCTCACCGCCAGTCCCGCGCCGACGGCGGCGGCGGTGAGCACGCGCGGCAGGCGCAGTTGCCAGACGATCGAGTCGGTGAGCGGCGCCACCGTGCCGGCCCCGGGGAAACCGAGGTGACCGGCGATGCTGCCGACGACATCCGCTAACGATACCGCTGCCGGCCCGATCGTCACAGCAACACCGACCACAACAGCCAGGAGGATGACCATGGCCGAGAGCCAGCCGCCATACCCGCTCCGCCCCATCCGCGCTACCTGGCGCTTGCCGGGGACAACGCGTCGAACTGTTCGACGACGGATGCCGCGGCCTCGACGTTCCGGATTCCTGCTTCTGTCGCCGCGAACGGCAGCACGATGTACCGCTTGTGCTTCACGGCGGTGAGATTCTGCGTGGCCGGGTTGGACTCCAGGGTCGCGATCTTGGCGGCTGCGGTATTCCAGGTGGCGTCCACCAGCACGATCACGTCCGGATCGGCGGCGATGACCGACTCCCATCCGACCGAGGTCCAGGTGTCGTGCACGCCGGCGAAGACGTTCGTGAGGCCGGCTGCCTTCATGATCATCTCCGGCGAGCCGATTCCTGCGCCCACGTACGGGGTGTCGGTGCCGCTGGAATACCAGAGGGCGGTCGGCTTACCGGAGAGGGGGACCAGAGCCGCGAGATCCGCCTGCTGCTGGGCCACCAGTGTGGCGGCGGTTGCCCGGGCGCCGAAGATATCCCCGGCCTGGCGGATCTCGTCGAAGACGGTGTCGAAGGTGAGCGGGTCTGGCATGTAGCCGTCGCCCTTGCAGGCGGCCGGGGAGACGTAGCTGCCGACGCCGATGCCGGCCAGGGCGTCCCGCTCGCCGACACCGTCGGCGGTGAAGTTGGACTCCCAGCCGCCGTAAACGAAGTCGGGTGCGAGGGCGAGGACAGCCTCCCGGCTGGGCAGGAAGTCGCTGATCACGTTGAGCTTCGCACCGCGCGCGGCGAGTGACGCGGCGAGCGACTCCGGCAGCGGCCCGTCAAGGAACGCCGAGCCGACAATGCGGTCGCCGAGGCCGAGCGCGAGCAGGAGCTCGGTGGTCGAGGACTTGACCGTGACGATCCGCTGCGGTGCTGCAGGCACCGTGACCTGGGTGCCGCAGTTGTCGAGCGTGACCGGGAACCCGGTTCGTGCCGCGCCGGTCGTTGTCGGCGTGGGGGCCGCAGGCACCGCGGCCGCGCAGCCACCGAGCAGGAGGGCGGTCGCCGCCGCCAGTGTGCCGGCGATGGTCAGAACAGAGGTGGTTCGGTGGCGCATGGCTCTCGATTCAGGTCGCGACAGTGGTGCGTGTCGGGGTGCGTGACGGGGTGCGTGACTGTGGTGCGGATGTGTCGCGCCGCCCGGAAAACACACGGGGCAGGCCGGGCGTGGGGCGGGACGGCACGAGGTGGGGCATGCCGCGCGAGGGGCGGCGAACACGCGACCTGCCTCCCAAAGCCGGGACGGCGCATCCGGTCAGAGCCAACCGGCGGTCACCGCAATCCTAGGCCCAACGCGTTTCGAGGGTGTGGACCCCGGGCGCCTGGGGCAGGGCAGCGGCGGCAAGGGCTCGAGCGACCGGCACCACGTCGTCGCGCAGCGCTCCGGCCGTCACGCGGACGAACGACTCGGCAGCGGCCGGGTCCCCCGGCGAGGACGCGAAGAACGGTGAGCCGCCCGCGACGCGGATGCCGGACGCCGCCAATTGCACGATGGCGTCGCGCTCGTCGGCGACCGGCAACCAGGTGTTGATGCCGTCCGCCTGTCGAACGGGCAGGCCGAAGCCGTTCAGGGCGTTGGCGAGCGCTTTCTGCCGGGCGAAATACATGTGCCGGGCTTCGCTGACCCGGGTGACACTGGCCGGGTCGGTGAGGAGGTCATGCAGGATCTTTTGCAGCATCCGGCTGGTCCAGCCGGGACCGAGCATCCGCCGGGAAACGATCGGGTCGACCAAGGAGGCCGGTCCACCGAGCGCGGCGATCCGGAGGTCGGGGCCGTGCGATTTGGAGAAGCTCCGCACGTGCAGTACCCGTTCCGGCAGCCAGGTGCCCAGGCTGACGTCGGGGGCGATGCTGATCTCGCCGGAATGGTCGTCTTCGATGACGACCGTGTCGGCGGTGCGCTTGTGCTTCTGCAGCAGGCGCGCGAGTTCCGCAGCGCGCTCGGCCGGCATGGAGGCACCGGTGGGGTTCTGTGCCCGCGGCTGGAGGATCACGGCGGATGGCGCCAGGGCGAGTGACTGGGCGAACGACTCCGGCACGATGCCGAATTCGTCCACCGCGACGGGCAGCCGTTCCACCCCCAGTTGGTCAAGCAGGTCGAAGAACGGCGGAAAACCCGGACTCTCGACGATCACTCGGTCGCCGAACCGGGTGACCGCCTCGAGGCTGCGGGAGATGGCGTCAAGCGCACCGTCCACGACGGTGATGGATTCCACCGGGTACGGCCAGGACTTCGCCAGGAGCGCCAGCAGCTCTGGGATCACCGGCAGGTCCTGGTAGCTCGGGGTGACGGCGCGCTCCGAGACCCGGGAGAGTGCGGGGCCGAGCTCGGGAAGCAACTCCGGATCCGGGGTGCCCCTGGACAGGTCGATCCGAGCCTGCTGCAGGCTTCCTGCCATCGACTGGCTCCGGGCCGGCAGCCAATGCGGCGCCTGGTCGCGCACGAACGTGCCGCTCCTGCCCTTCGACACGATCAGTCCGACGGAACCCAGTGCCTGCCAGGCGTGGCTGATCGTGGCCGGACTGACAGCGAGGGCGACGGCGAACTCGCGCACCGTCGGCAGCCGGTCGCCGGCGACCAGGCGACCTGAGGTGATCATCCGCCCGAGCGCCGCCGCGATCCCGGCGGGGGTGCGGTGCTCGATTTCGTCGAGGAAAGTCTGCATCATCTCTTGCCCTTACCCGATCTGCCCGACAGGATGATTAACGCGTGCGTCATAAACAGAAACACATCAGAAATGTTTACGTCGAATAATAACAAAACCGGACAACGCAGTCCCGTTCGACTGAAACTCATTTCGGCGCTGCACTCCCTAGCTCAGCGCCGAGCGTGCAATTGACAATGCAGAGTGTGGAGGCAACAAATGACCGTAGTTCGAGCCGCAATCACCCAGACCACGTGGACGGGTGACAAGGAATCGATGATCGCAAAGCACGAGCAGTTCGCTCGGGACGCTGCGGCTGATGGCGCGCAGATCATCTGCTTCCAGGAATTGTTCTACGGCCCGTATTTCGGCATCACGCAGGACAAGAAGTATTACTCGTACGCGGAGCCGGCCGACGGACCGATCGTGCAACGGTTCGCCGCCCTGGCCAAGGAGTTGAACCTGGTGATGGTCCTGCCGATCTACGAGGAGGACATGCCGGGGGTCTACTACAACACCGCCGTCGTTGTCGATTCTGACGGCACAATCCTGGGTAAGTACCGGAAGCACCACATCCCGCACCTCGACCGGTTCTGGGAGAAGTTCTATTTCCGGCCGGGCAACCTCGGCTACCCGGTGTTCGAGACATCCGTCGGCCCGGTCGGCGTGTACATCTGCTACGACCGCCACTTCCCGGAGGGCTGGCGTGAACTGGGCCTGAACGGCGCGCAGATCGTGTTCAACCCCAATGCGACAAAGCCGGGCCTCTCCAACCGGTTGTGGCAGCTCGAGCAGCCGGCCGCCGCCGCGGCCAACGGTTACTTCGTCGCCGCGCCCAACCGGGTCGGCACCGAGGACAACGAGTACGGCGACCTCGCCGTCACCTTCTACGGCAACAGCCAGTTCGCCGATCCGCAGGGCAACATCGTCGGGGAATACGGCAGCGGCGACTCCGAGGAGATCGTCATCCGAGACCTCGACCTCGACATGATCCGGCAGGTCCGCGACGACTGGCAGTTCTACCGTGACCGCCGTCCGGACTCCTACACGTCGATCCCGCAGCCGTAACGAAGGGCCGTCATGAAAACCCTCATCAAGAACGGCACCATCGTCAACTCCACCGGGCAAGGCCGCGCCGACGTGCTGATCGACGGCGAGACAATCGCCGCCGTGCTCGCCCCCGGCTCAACCCTGCTCGGATTCGACGTGGAGAACAACGTGGACACGGTCATCGACGCCGCAGGCAAGTACGTGATTCCCGGCGGCATCGACGCCCATACCCACATGGAGATGCCGTTCGGCGGCACCAACGCCAGCGACACGTTCGAGACCGGCACGCGCGCCGCCGCGTGGGGCGGAACCACCAGCATCGTCGACTTCATTGTGCAGTACCCCGACCAGAACGTGCTCGACCAGTACAAGCTGTGGCACGAGAAGGCGGCGGGCAATTGCGCGATCGACTACGGTTTCCACCAGATCCTCTCCGATGTGCAGGAGTCCTCGCTCACAGCGATGGATGAGCTCATCGACGAGGGGGTGACCAGCTTCAAGCTGTTCATGGCCTACAAGGGCATCTTCCTCTCCGACGACGGACAGATCCTGCGCGCATTCCAGAAGGGCGCCCAGAACGGCGCGATGATGATGATGCACGCCGAGAACGGCGCCATCATCGACGTGCTGGTCAAGCAGGCGCTCGAGGCCGGCAACACCTCGCCCTACTTCCACGGGCTCACCCGCCCGTGGCAGGCCGAAGAGGAGGCCACCCACCGCGCGATCATGATCGCCGACCTCACCGGCGCGCCGCTCTACGTGGTGCACGTGTCCGCCAAGCAGGCGGTGGACCAGATCGCCGCGGCCCGCGACCGGGGGATGAACGTCTTCGGCGAGACCTGCCCGCAGTACCTCTACCTGTCGCTGGAGGAGCAGCTCGGTGCCCAGAGCGCGGAGTGGGGCGACTTCGAGGGCGCCAAGTGGGTGTGTTCGACGCCGCTCCGCTCGAAGGCGGAGGGCCACCAGCACCACATGTGGCAGAGCCTGCGCACGAACGACATCCAGATGGTCTCCACAGACCATTGCCCGTTCTGCATGAAGGGCCAGAAAGACATGGGGATCGGCGATTTCTCGAAGATCCCCAACGGAATCGGCTCCGTCGAACACCGGATGGACCTGCTCTACCAGGGTGTGGTCGACAAGAAGATCTCGCTCGAACGCTGGGTGGAGGTGACCTCAACCACGCCCGCGCGGATGTTCGGCATGTACGGCAAGAAGGGTGTGATCCAGCCCGGCGCCGACGGCGACGTGGTCGTCTATGACCCTGCCGGGCACACCTCGATCGGTGTGGACAAGACCCACCACATGAACATGGACTACTCGGCCTGGGAGGGATTCGAGATCGACGGCCACGTCGACACCGTCATCTCCCGCGGCAAGGTCGTGATCGACAACAACCAGTACCTCGGCACCAAGGGCGACGGCAAGTACGTCAAACGCGGCCTGAGCCAATACCTGATCTAGACAGGACAGCGCATGGATTTTGGAGCAGTTCTCCAGACCAACCCGCCGTCGGCGCGCACCGTGCAGCTGGCCAGGCTGGCCGAGGACCACGGATTCAGCCATGTCTGGACTTTCGATTCGCACCTGCTCTGGCAGGAGCCATATGTGATCTACAGCAAGATCCTCGCCGAGACGCGCAAGGTCATTGTCGGCCCGATGGTCACCAACCCGGCCACGCGGGACTGGACCGTGACCGCATCGACCTATGCGACCCTCAACGAGATGTACGGCAACCGCACCATCTGCGGCATCGGCCGGGGGGACTCCGCGGTGCGGGTCACCGGCGGCGAACCCACGACGCTGAAGACCCTCCGGGAGTCGGTCCACGTCATCCGTGAGCTCGCGAACTCCCGGTCTGTGGAGTACAACGGCGCCACCCTGCAGTTCCCCTGGAGCCACGGCTCCAGCCTCGACGTCTGGGTCGCGGCGTACGGACCCCTGGCGTTGAAGCTCGCCGGGGAGGTGGGCGACGGGTTCATCCTGCAGCTGGCCGACCTCGACATCGCAGAGTGGATGATCACGACGGTGCGGAACGCCGCGGCCACCGTCGGGCGCGACCCGCTGTCCGTCAAGTTCTGCGTGGCCGCACCCATGTACATCGGTCCAGACACCCCGGAGTCGGTGGCGCACATGCGCGACCAGTGCCGTTGGTTCGGCGGGATGGTCGGCAACCATGTGGCCGACATCGTGGCGAAATACGGCGCAGACTCCAACGTTCCCACGGCGCTGACCGACTACATCGCCGGTCGCGCGGACTACGACTACAACGAACACGGCCGGGCCGGGAACACCCACACCCAGTTCGTGCCCGACGAGATCGTCGACCGGTTCTGCCTCTTAGGCACCGCGGAGCAGCACATCGAGAAACTCCAGAAGCTCAAGGCCATCGGTGTCGACCAGTTCGCCGGCTACCTCCAGCACGACAACAAGGAGGAGACCCTCCGCGTGTACGGGGAGACGGTGATCCCCGCGATGTCCGATCACATCCTGGCGAAGTCATGACGCAGGCATCCGTCGCCCCCACCGCTTCGCGCGGCCAAACCCTGAACGCGCGCCGCAGAGACCCGCAGCGCGAGCAGGGAACCATAGCGCGACGGATGCTGGTGGGCGCGCTGGGCGTGGTGGCGCTCGCCGCGGTGTGGGAGTTGTACAAGCTGCTCGGTCCGAAGGACGGCGTGGTCGTCGGTACGCTCACGGTCCTGCCGCGGACCACGGACCTGGCGATGCCGCACGTCTGGACGATGTTCGCCCGCGTGCTCGAACCGGTCACCGGCGCGACGAACGCCCTCCCGATGTGGCAGGCCGTATTGCAGGCCTCACTGTTCACCCTCGGCATCGCGGCGGTCGGCTGGCTGGTCGGGGTGAGCGTCGGCATGGCCCTGGCGCTGCTGATGCAGCGGTTCCGGCTCGCCGAATCGGCGGTGCTGCCCTGGATCATCCTGAGCCAGACCGTGCCGTTGATCGCAATCGCCCCCCTGGTGCGGCGGTGGGGCGCTCAGATCCACTTCGGCGCATTCGACTGGGAGAACTGGATGTCGGTGGCGCTCATCGCGTCCTACCTCGCGTTCTTCCCGGTCTCGATCGGCGCGTTGCGCGGCCTCGCATCACCCGATGCCGCCCACGTCGACCTGATGCGCTGCTACTCCGTCGGCTGGTGGAAGACCCTGTGGCGGCTGCGGTTGCCGGCCAGCGTCGGGTACCTGCTGCCCGCGCTCCGCCTGGCGGCGGCATCCGCTGTCATCGGCGCCGTGGTGGCAGAGGTGTCGATCGGGCTCCGCGGCGGTATCGGGCGGCTGATCGTGGAGTACGCCGGCTCGGCAGGTGGTGACCCCGGCAAGCCCTGGGCACCCATCTTCGGATCCGTCCTGGTGGGTCTCGTCGCCGCCGCATTCGTGGGCCTGATCGGCCTGTTCCTTCGTCGTTTCCGCAGGGGAGAAGTTGCAGCATGACTGAAACCGCACCAGCAGGCCGGGAAGCGGCCGGAGCCGTTGGCGCGCTCGCCGTGGAAGTGAACGGTGTGAGCCGGATCTTCACGGGCAAGAAAGGCGCCACCGTCACCGCGCTCGACGACGTGAGCCTCACGGTCGCTCCCGGCGAGTTCGTCTCACTGATCGGCCCGAGCGGATGCGGCAAGTCCACCCTGATGCGCCTGATCGCCGACCTCGACAGTCCGAGCAGCGGGGACATCCGGGTTTTCGGCACCTCGGCCCGGCAGGCGCGGATCAACCAGAAGTACGGCATCGCATTCCAGCAGGCGGGGCTGCTGCCGTGGCGCACCGTCGCGGGCAACATCGAACTGCCGCTGGAGTTGCACGGAGCCGGCAAGTCGGCCCGGCAGGCGCGCGTTCGCGAGCTCATCGAACTGGTCAGCCTCACCGACTTCGCCGGGCACTACCCGGACGAGCTCTCCGGCGGCATGCAGCAGCGCGTC
Source organism: Glaciibacter sp. 2TAF33 (assembly GCF_052114945.1). Classification (NCBI taxonomy): domain Bacteria; kingdom Bacillati; phylum Actinomycetota; class Actinomycetes; order Micrococcales; family Microbacteriaceae; genus Glaciibacter; species Glaciibacter sp. 2TAF33. The sequence goes on along the minus strand of NZ_JBFRFS010000005.1, from coordinate 95,983 downwards.
GCCATCGCCAGGGCACTAGCCGAAAGTCCCAGCCTGCTGCTGATGGATGAACCGTTCGGCGCGCTCGACGAGATGACCCGGGAGCGGATGCAGAACGAGCTGGTGCGAATCTGCGGGGAGACCAGTGCCGCGGTGGTCTTCGTCACCCACTCGATCCCGGAGGCGGTGTTCCTCTCCGACCGGGTGGTGGTGATGTCGCCGCGACCCGGTCGCATCCGTGACGTCCTGAACGTCAGGCTCGGCGAGACCGGCGCCCGCGGCGAGAACCTCCGCGAGGAGGAGTCCTTTTTCCAGGCGGTCAGTGCCGTGCGGGAACTGCTGCACGGTGACGCTCCGGTGGGTGTGCGGGGGGTCGAGACACGATGAGGGAAGGATCGCTGGTTCGTACCGCTGTCGCGCCGGTCCTGCTCGGCATCGTCGCCGTGCTGCTGTGGCAGGGCGCGGTGAGCGCACTCGATATCAAGCCGTTCATCCTCCCCGGCCCCGTGCAGATCGGCCAGCAGTTCGCCGCGAATATCGACAACGTCGTCGCCGGCATGGCCGTCACCGGCTGGAACGCCCTGGTCGGACTGGTCATCGGCACGATCCTCGGCATCCTGGCCGCCATCGTCGCGGCGCTGGTCAGGGTCGTCGACGGGCTGGCCGCGCCGATCGTGGCCTCGCTTGCGGTGGTGCCGATCGTGGCCCTCGCCCCGGTGCTGTACACGATGTTCGGCGCCGGCGCCGAGACGGCCCGGCAGATCGTGGCCGGGCTGGCCGTGTTCGTTCCGGTCTACTTCAACACGCTCAAGGGGCTCCGCCAGGTGCGCCCGGTGCACCGCGACCTGATGCGGTCGTACGCGTCGACACGGTGGCAGGCCACCCGCACGGTGACCCTGCCGACCGCCCTTCCGTTCGTCTTCACGGGACTTCGGATCGCGTCGTCGCTCGCGGTCATCTCCGCGCTGATTGCCGAGTATTTCGGTGGTCCGGTCGGCGGCCTCGGCCGGGCGATCACCTCATCCGCTGCCAGCAGCAATTACGGGCTGGCCTGGGCGTACGTGCTCGGCTCCATCATCCTGGGGCTCGTCTTCTACTGCGCAGCGCTCGGCCTGGAGAAGCTGGCCACCCGCCGCCACGGCGGATAGTTTCCACCCCGCACGCGCGGAGCGGACCGATTGCACCACAAGCAGGCAGCACCCACGAACGGCCAAGCAAGGAGGAACACATGAAACACAGCACACGATGGCTGGGAACGGCGGGCGCGCTCGCCGCCGCCAGCGCCCTTGTCCTCAGCGGATGCAGCACCGGCGGGTCCGGCGGCTCCGGCGGCGGCAGCGATTCCGGGTCTGCCTCCTCCACCCCGGTGACCTTGCAGTTGCAGTGGGTGGCCCAGGCGCAATTCGCCGGGTACTACGCCGCCCTCGACCAGGGGTATTACAAGGACGAGGGGCTCGATGTCACGATCCAGGAAGGCGGACCGGACATCGTTCCGCAGGACGTCCTCGCCTCCGGCGACGTCGACTACGCGATCTCCTGGGTGCCGAAGGTGCTCGGCTCGATCGAGCAGGGCGCCAACATCACCGACGTGGCCCAGATCTTCGAACGCAGCGCCACCACACAGATCTCGTTCAAGGACAAGGGCATCACCAAGCCGGCCGACCTCAAGGGTAAGAACGTGGGCAGCTGGGGCTTCGGCAACGAGTGGGAGCTGTTCGCCGGCATGCAGAAGGCCGGCGTCCAGGTCGGCGACATCAACCTGGTGCAGCAGGCGTTCGACATGACCGGGTTCCTCTCCGGTGACATCGACGCCGCCCAGGCGATGACCTATAACGAGTATGCGCAGGTGCTGGAGAGCAAGAACCCGGCTACCGGCAAGCTCTACCAGCCGGACGAACTCAACGTCATCAACTGGAATGACGTCGGCACGGCCATGCTGCAGGATGCGATCTGGGCGAACGCCGACAAGCTGGCGTCTGACAAGGACTACGCCGACACCACGGTGAAGTTCATCAAGGCCTCGATCAAGGGCTGGATCTACGCCGCAGACCACCCGGAGGACGCGGCCAAGATCGTCACCGCCGCCGGGTCCACCCTCGGCCAGAGCCACCAGCTGTGGATGACGAACGAGGTCAGCAAGCTGATCTTCCCGTCGACCAACGGCGTCGGGCTGATCGACGAGACCGCCTGGAAGAACACGGTCGACATCGCGATGAACACCAAGAACGAGACCGGCGCCACCATCATCACGAAGGACCCGCCGAAGACGGCGTACTCGAACACGTACGTGCAGAAGGCCCTCGACGAGCTCACCAAGGAAGGCGTCGACGTGAAGGGCGCCGGCTGGAAGCCGATCGACGTCACCCTCAACGCGGGCGGCAACTGACCGGCGACGTCCACCACCACCGCTTCGCGCTGCGGATCCTTGCACGCGCGCATGGCACGCCCACAGCGTGCGGCTGAATCCGCAGCGCGAAGCACCCACAACACCGCACCACCCGTTTCCGAGAGAAAGACACGATATTCGTGAACGAAACCACACAGGCCGGAATCAGCGCGGACTCCTGGCTTGACGCCGGCGGCGCGCAAGACGCCCGCACCCTCGAACTCGACCGCGACCACGTCTTCCACTCCTGGTCGGCGCAGGCGGCACTGAAGCCGCTCGTGATCGCCGGGGGACTGGGCTCCCGGGCCTGGGACCATTCGGGCAAGATCTACCTCGACTTCTCCAGCCAGCTGGTGAACCTCAATGTCGGCCACCAGCATCCGTCGGTGGTCAACGCCATCATCGAACAGGCCAGGACCCTCGCCACGATCGCCCCGGCCACCGCGAACCTGGCCCGCGGCGAGGCCGCCCGGCGCATCACCGATCGCGCCCCTGAGGGCTTCAACAAGGTCTTCTTCACCAACGGCGGAGCGGATGCCAACGAGAACGCGATGAGGATGGCCCGCCTCCACACCGGTCGGGACAAGGTACTCTCGCACTACCGCTCCTACCACGGCAACACCGGCGCCGCGATCGTCGCCACCGGCGACTGGCGCCGCGCGCCGAACGAGTTCGCCCGCGGCCACGTGCACTTCTTCGGGCCCTACCTCTACCGCAGCGAGTTCTGGGCGACCACGCCGGAACAGGAATCCGAGCGCGCCCTGCACCACCTCGAACGGGTGATCCAGAGCGAAGGCGCCTCCACGATCGCCGCCGTGCTGATCGAGTCAGTGCCCGGCACCGCCGGGGTGCTCCTGCCGCCGCCCGGCTACCTTGCCGGAGTGCGGGAGCTCTGCGACCGGTACGGGATCATGCTGATCCTCGACGAGGTGATGGTGGGCTTCGGGCGCACCGGCCGCTGGTTCGCGTTCGAAAGCTCAGGCGTCGTACCCGACCTGATCACCTTCGCCAAGGGCGTCAACTCCGGCTATGTCCCCACCGGCGGCGTGATCATCTCCGACGACATCGCCCGCGACTTCGACGAGACCGTCTTCCCCGGCGGACTCACCTACAGCGGTCATCCGCTGGCGATGGCGTCGATCGTCGGTGCCCTCGACGCGATGGAGGACGAGGGCATCGTCGACAATGCCGCGCGGGTCGGGAGCGACGTGCTCGGGCCGGGGCTCGCCCGGCTGCAGGAGAAGCACCAGATCATCGGCGAAATCCGCGGGGAAGGGGTGTTCTGGGCGATGGAACTGGTCGCCGACCGCGCCACCCGCGCGCCAGTGGGTGCCGCGGTGATGGGCCGGATCAAGGCCGAGTTGCTCGGCCGCGGGCTCCTCCCGTTCATCCAGGACAACCGCATCCACGTGGTGCCGCCGTGCATCATCACCGACGACGAGGTCGCAGAAGGCCTCGCCATCTACGACGCGGTGCTCAGCCTGGATCTCCAGGGCTGATCTCGCACCCCGTTACCGACACACCGAAACACACAGAATCGAAGAGCAATGACTGACACTTTGACCGACACCCTGACCGACACCGAAGTCCTCAACCACTGGATCAACGGGGCCAACCACGAGGGTTCCTCCACCCGCACCGCCCCCGTCTACAACCCCGCCCGCGGCATCGTCGCCAAGCAGGTACGACTCGCCAGCACGGCGGATGTCGACGCCGCCGTCGCCAGCGCCCTGGCCGCTTTCCCGGTCTGGCGCGAAACCTCGCAGGCCAAACGGCAGACGATCATGTACAACTTCCGTGAGCTGCTGAACGCACGGAAGGGCGAGCTGGCCGACATCCTCACCGCCGAGCACGGCAAGGTCACCGCAGACGCGCTCGGCGAGATCGCCCGCGGTATTGAGGTGGTGGAGTTCGCGCTCGGCATGCCGCACCTGGCCAAGGGCGAGTTCTCGGAGAACGTGTCCACCGGCGTGGACGTCTACACCCTGCGCCAGCCGCTCGGCGTCGTGGGCATCATCAGTCCGTTCAACTTCCCCGCGATGGTACCGATGTGGTTCTACCCGATCGCGATCGCCGCCGGCAACACAGTGGTCCTGAAGCCGAGCGAGAAAGACCCGTCAGCCGCCAACTGGATGGCGGAACTGATGATGGAGGCCGGCCTTCCCGCCGGCGTCTTCAACGTCATCCACGGCGACAAGGAGGCCGTCGACGCCCTGCTGGTCCATCCCGACGTGCAATCCATCTCATTCGTCGGCTCCACACCGATCGCGAAGTACATCTTCGAGACCGCCTCGAGCCACGGCAAGCGGGTGCAGGCACTCGGCGGCGCGAAGAACCACATGCTGGTACTCCCCGACGCCGACCTCGACCTCACCGCCGATGCCGCGGTCAATGCCGGCTTCGGCTCTGCCGGTGAGCGCTGCATGGCGATCAGCGTCGTGCTGGCCGTTGAGCCGGTCGCCGACGACCTGATCGCGAAGATCGCCGAACGCATGAAGGGGCTCCGGGTCGGCGACGGCATGCGCGGCTGCGACATGGGGCCGCTGATCACCGAGGCGCACCGCGACAAGGTCGCCTCCTACATCGACCTCGCCACCACCGACGGAGCGGATGTCGTCGTCGACGGTCGCGGAGTCGAGGTCGACGGCGAGGCATCCGGTTTCTGGCTGGGACCCACGCTGTTCGACAAGGTCAGCACCGAGTCAGCGGTCTACCAGGACGAGATCTTCGGGCCGGTGCTGTCGGTGGTGCGCGTGGAAAGCTACGAGGAGGGCCTCGACATCATCAATCGGGGGCGCTACGGTAACGGCACCGCGATCTTCACCAACGACGGCGGCGCCGGCCGGCGCTTCCAGCACGAGGTGCAGGTCGGCATGGTCGGCATCAACGTGCCGATCCCGGTGCCGGTGGCCTACCACTCCTTCGGCGGTTGGAAGGAATCGGCATTCGGCGACGCCAAGGCCTACGGCCCGGCGGGCATCGCGTTCTTCACCCGTGAGAAGGCCGTGACCAGTCGCTGGCTCGACCCGAGCCACGGCGGCATCAACCTCGGGTTCCCGCAGAGCCACTGACGATCTCGACAGGCTCGATCACCGCGGTGGTCGAGCCTGTCGAGACCCCGGCTCACGCGACGGATGCGGTGTGTTCAACCTGTACCCGGGTGGCCTGGGCGCGGAGCGCCTCCACCACCGTGCGCACGGCGAGCCGTTCGGCGCGGTCGGGGCGCATCAGGGCCACGATCTGCCGCTCGGCGTCCACTCCGCGCAGCGGTTTCAGCACCAGCTTGCCCGGCTGGCTGCCACCGGAGGTGTACCGGGGGACCAGCGCGATGCCGATGCGCGCCATGATCAACGCTTCGATCATGCGGATGTCCGAGATCCGCTGCACCACGTCGATGCGGCCGCCGGCCTGCTGCTCGATCTCGTGCAGGATCCGCTCGAACGGGTAACCCTCCGGCACGCCGATCCAGGTTTCGCCGACAACGTCGGCCGCACCGACGGATGCCCGGCCGGAGAGGCGATGATCGGCCGGGAGTCCCACGTCCAGCGGCTCGGTCATCAGCGGCACCACCGTGAGGCCCCGGCCGCCCCAGGTGAGCTGGCCGCGCATCGAGTGGGCGAGGACGATGTCGAAGTCGGCGGTGAGCGCCGGAAAGTCCTGCAACTCAGGGTCCATGTCGGCGACATGCACGGCAAGACCCTCGACGGAGGCGAGTTCTTTCAGCACGCCGGGGAACAGCATCTGGCCGGCGGTGGGGAAGGTCACCACGCTCACGTCTCCCGTGGCGCGGTGACGGAACTCGTCCCAGACCGCGCCGGCCCGTTCCAGTGCGACCGCGACATCCGTCGCGCTGCGGGCCAGCGCGCGACCGGCATCCGTCAGGACCAGGCCGCGTCCACTGCGCTCGGTCAGCGGCAGGCCCGCCTCCCGCTCGAGCACCTTCAGTTGCTGCGACACGGCAGAGGGGGTGCGGTGGGTTGCCCGGGCGACAGCAGTGATGCTGTGGCGTTCGGCCAGTTCACGGAGAAGTTCGAGGCGTTGGACGTCCATGTAGTCAGCCTACATATTGAGTGCAGAAGTATGCGATTGTGCTGAATAGTTGAACCTGATCGAATGAGACTGCCGAACACGAGCAATGGCGCCGGGGTCGTCGGCGTCCAACCCTGTGAAAGGCACTCGCATGCTCGTTCTTCTCGCCCTCCTCGCCGTCATCGCCGTCGCGGCCGTCGTGCTCTCGATCGTTGAGGTGGCGAAGGACGGTTACCGCCGCGTTCCCGAGCGTCCGCTGGTTCGCATCTACTAAGAGCCGGGGGCAGGCAGGCCAGCGCCGAGGGGCACGAGGGTGCCCTAAAGTTGGGTGCGTGACAAACGCACGCAGCCAGCTCATCGACTACATCGCATCCGACGCCGTCTTCCACGGAGACTTCACCCTCACCAGTGGCAAGAAGGCGACGTACTACGTGGACCTCCGCAAGGTGAGCCTCGACCATCGGGTCGCGCCGCTGATCGGCCAGGTCATGCTCGACCTCATCGCCGGGATCCCGGACGTCGCAGCGGTCGGTGGGATGACGATGGGCGCTGACCCGGTTGCGGCCGCGATCCTGCACCAGGGCGCCGTGCGTGGCGCGAGCTATGACGCCTTCGTCGTGCGCAAGGAGCCCAAGGACCACGGCCGCGGCAAGCAGGTCGAGGGCCCGGACCTCGCCGGCAAGCGCGTCATCGTGCTCGAAGACACCTCGACAACCGGGGGATCCCCGCTGAAGGCGATCCAGGCGCTGCTCAAGGTGGGCGCGGAAATCGCCGGCGTCGCCGTCGTCGTCGACCGCAACACCGGCGCGCGCGAAGTCATCGAAGCCGCCGGCTACCCGTACTACGCGGCGATCGGGCTCGAGGACCTGGGCCTGAGCTGATGCCAGACGACCGAGATCCGAGCCTCGGAGGGCCGGATGCCGACCAGCCGGATGCCGACGGTCTCGATTGGCTCCGGTCGCACCTCGACGCCGACGCCGACTCGGACTCTGGCGCCGACCCTGAAGCCGACTCCGACTCCGACTCCGACGAACAGGGCGCCGCAGCGGTGACGGCGGATGCGCTGCCCTCCGTCCCCGGCGGACCTCCCGCGCCCGGATCGCCGGGTGCCGGCGCAACCGCTCGGGATGAAGGGCTCCCCGACGCACCGGTCCGGGACGCCACCGCGCCGGACGCACCTGCGTCGGGCGCACCTGCGTCGGGCGCAACCACTCCGGGCGAAACGGTGCCGGAGCCCGCGCCGGTCCGCGCCACTCCGGCGCCGCGTATCCGCGACGAAATCGACCTCGAACCCGCGCCCTGGTGGACCACTCCGGTGCAGAAACCGCTCGTTCCCACCGACGACGAGGCCAGCCGGCTGCTGCCGACGCCTGCCACTGCGGCCGACGCCGCAACGATCCCGGCACCGCTGGTCGTGGCAGGCGGAGTGGATGACGCCCACGCGGCATCCGCTGAAGGGATCCGTGCCGACCAGGTCGGAACTGGAACGAACGACGTCGACGGGACCGGCGCCGTGCCGCGCCGTACCCGCCGTGGCGGACCGGCCGCCACCGCGAATGGGTCGGGAGACGGCCGGAACCCGTCACGGCCCATCCGCACCCTGATCTGGATCGCCGCCGGCGTTCTCGCCATCGTCATCCTGGTCGGGTTGTTCTTCCTCGGCCAGCAACTGGGCGGTGCGCCCGCTCCGGCTCCGACGCCGACGCCCACCCAGACGACGCCCACCCAGACGCCCACGCCGACGCCGACGCCGGAAGCGGTCGGGCCCCGGCCGGCTGGCCTACACAAGTGGGACACCCTCGGCGGCGGGGAATGCGTACAGCCATACTCGTCGCCATGGGAGGAGGAGTTCACCGTCGTCGATTGTGCCGGCCCGCATGCCGCGCAGCTCGTGTACCGCGGCACGTTCGCGGGAGACGCGACCACGGTGTTCCCGGGCGAAGCCGCCCTCGCCGCCCAGATCAACCTCCTCTGCAGCGCGCCCGGGATCATCGACCTGGCCGCCGCCGCGGGCTACCCCGACCTGCAACTACAGGGCAGCTACCCGGTCACCGCAGAGCAGTGGACGAGCGGCCCCCGGCACTACTTCTGTTTCGTGAACCGGTCGTCAGGCGAGCCGCTGGGTGCCAGCATCGCCGGTCCGGGCCCCGCGGCGTAGCATGAAGCTGTGGCGGACCCGACGAAGGTGCGGAACCAGCCTGCGCTGACCCGTGGGCCGGGCAACACCTGGCTGCTCGTTGGCGGCCTGATGACCCTGATCTCGGCTGTGATCCTCGCGTTCGCGCTCAACCTGCAACCATCGGGCGTCGCCCTCGTCGGGCTTGTCGCCGTGGCGGCACTGTTCATTTGCATGGTGTTCGCGCGGCTCACGATCGTGCCGGGCCAGGCGCGCCTCTGGGCCCTGGCCGTGCTCCTGCTCACGCTCGCCCTGGTATCGCTGGTGTGCCTCGGCATCATCGCCTGGAGCCAGATGGCGTCTCTCTGATCGTCTCTCTGGTCGTCCGTCTCGCGCATCCGTCTCGGTCATCCGTACCGCGCGAACCTCGCTTGCGGCGGAACCGCTCTCCTGGCGGCCGTGGCGTCAGATCGCGTCAGATTCCAGCGGCTCCTGCGAGACCAGTTCATGGATTCCGGTGAGGATCTCGTCGGGGCGGAACGGATACCGGTTGATCTCGGCCTGGTCGCTGATCCCGGTCATCACCAGGATGGTGTGAAGCCCCGCCTCGATCCCGGCCACGATGTCGGTATCCATCCGGTCTCCGATCATGCCGGTGTTCTCCGAGTGCGCGCCGATCTTGTTCATCGCCGACCGGAACATCATCGGGTTGGGCTTGCCCACCACGTACGGCTCCATTCCCGTCGCCTTGGTGATCAGCGCGGCGATGGCGCCCGTGGCCGGGAGCGGGCCGTCGGCGCTGGGTCCCGTGGCATCCGGGTTGGTGGCAATGAAGCGGGCACCCGCCAGGATCAGCCGGATGGCCTTCGTGATCGCCTCGAACGAGTAGTTGCGCGTCTCCCCGACCACCACATAATCGGGATTGGTCTCGGTCATGATGAACCCGGCCTCGTGCAGGGCCGTGGTGATCCCGGCCTCGCCGATCACGAAGGCGCTTCCGCCGGGGATCTGCGACTGGCAGAAGTCCGCGGTGGCCAGGGCCGAGGTCCAGATGCGCTCCTCCGGAACGATCAGGCCCGAGTCGCGGAGACGAGCGCTGAGGTCGCGCGGGGTGAAAATCGAGTTGTTGGTGAGCACCAGGAAGGGCGTCTCCGAGTTCGTCCATTGTGCGAGCAGCTCGGCCGCACCCGGAAGCGCGTGGTTCTCGTGGACCAGCACGCCGTCCATGTCGGTGAGCCAGCATTCGATCTCGTCACGGCGTGCCATGGAGAGTCCTCTCGTCGGGAGTATCCAGACTAGCCGTGGCGCATTTCGCCGAGGTTACCCCGGCGCTACGCACTCACCCAGATCGAGTCACCCGCCGGAGTGCTGAGCGTGCAGGTACGGCCGTCGGGCAGTAGGACTGTGAGCGGCGCGATGACCGTGAGACGGATGCCGGGTCCGATCGAGTCGGCCGCCAGGCTTCGCAGCACGGCCGGGTCGCGATCGCTGATCCGGAGGACCACGCCGGTGTGGCTGGGTGGGGCATCCGCTAACAAGAGGGCAGGGACCCGGAGTGCGACGCCGTCCGCCGCCGGGATCGGGTCACCGTGCGGGTCGCGCGGCGGATGGCCGAGCCGAGCGTCGATGGACTCGAGCAGCCGGTCCGAGATGGTGTGCTCCAGGATCTCCGCCTCGTCGTGAACCTCATCCCAGCCGTAGTCCATCTCCCGCACCAGCCAGGTCTCGATCAGGCGGTGCCGGCGCACGACGGCCGACGCGCGCAGCCGGCCGGCATCCGTCAACGTCAATGGCCCATACGGGACATGGGTGAGGAGGCCCGCCGCAGCGAGCTTCTTGGCCATCTCAGTGACGGACGACGGCGCCACGCCCAGGCGCGCGGCGAGCGCAGACGGGGTGATCGGTTCCGGTTGCCACTCGGTGTGGGCGTAGATGGTCTTGAGGTAGTCCTCGGCGGCCGGGGTGGTGTGCTTCATCTCGCCTTCAGGGTAGTCGCCTCGCCCCGCCCGCCCTCGCCCCACCCTCGTCCCGCCCTTGCCCCGCCCCGCGAGAACGCAGTAGTTGGGTTTATGGGGCCTTTATAACCCCAACAAATGCAGTTTCGCGTCATGAGCCGGAGAAGGTGAGCACCAACAACAGCAGGTTGAGCGCGACGAGCAGCACTGCGGCGAGGGTGCCGGCGGCCGTGGTGAGCCAGCGGTTGGTGAAGTGCCCGAGCAGGCTGCGTTGCGCGGTGACCCAGACGAGCGGGATCAGCGCGAACGGAATGCCGAAGGAGAGCACCACCTGGCTGAGGACCAGGGCCTCTGTCGGGTCGAAGCCGCTGCCGAGGATCAACAGCGCCGGAATCAGCGTGACCACGCGCCGGGCCAGGAGTGGAACCCGCAGACGCAACAGGCCGTGCATGATCTCGGCACCCGCGTAGGCGCCGACCGAGGTCGAGGCCAGCCCGGAGGCCAGCAGCCCGACCGCGAAGATCGTCGCGACCACCGGTCCGAGGGTCGCCTGCAGCGCGAGATAGGCACCGTGCAGGGTGTCGGTGCCGTCGATCCCCTGCAGAGCGGATGCCGCCAGCAGCAGGATCGCGAGGTTCACGGCTCCCGCGATCAGCATGGCGATGCTCACGTCCCACCGGGTCGCCCACAGCAGCCGGGGGATGCCGGCCCGGCCGAGCGACTGCGGGAACCGGTCCCTGGCGAGCGCCGAGTGGGCGTAGATGGCGTGCGGCATGATCGTCGCACCGAGGATCGAGGCGGCCAGCAGCACCGAATCGGTGCCGGCGAAGCGCGGAACGATTCCGCCGAGTACCCCGGCAGGGTCGGGCGGTGACACGAACACCCCGGCGGTGAAACCAACCGCAATGATCAGCAGCAGGGCCACGATGACGCGCTCGAATGTGCGCGGTCCGCGACGGGTTTGCACGCTGAGCACGATCATCGAGATCACGCCGGTGATCACGCCGCCGGCCAGCAACGGCACGTTGAACAGCAGGTTGAGCGCAACCGCTCCGCCGATGACCTCCGCGAGGTCGGTGGCCATCGCAACCAGTTCGGCCTGCAGCCAGTACAGCCGCCTGGCCAGTGGCCGGCGGAGGCGGATGCCCAGGACTTCGGGGAGACTCTTGCCGGTGACGATGCCGAGCTTCGCCGACAGGTACTGGATCAGCCAGGCCATCAGGTTGCCGGCCAGCACCACCCACACCAGGAGGTACCCGTAACGAGCACCGGCGGTCATGTTGCTGGCCACGTTGCCGGGGTCGAGGTAGGCGACGCCGGCGACCAGGGCAGGCCCGAGCAGCCACAGCAGGCGCGTCGGTTTCACCGTGGCGCGCGCCGGGCCGGATGCGACCTGGAGCGACGTGACCGCCGCCGAATCTTTAGGCATGCCGAAACCCTACCGAATCTTTAGGCGCGCCGAAACCCCTGAGGCGCCCCCGCCCACACCGTCGCGCTGAGGATTCGGCCACGCGCGGATGGCAGGCCCGCAGCGTGTGGCCAAATCCTCAGCGCGAACGGACGGGAGCGCCGTCCACCGACGGCAGGGGCCCCCGAACGCCGGCGGAACGCGCGCACGTTACGGTGGAATGTGCACGAACCCGAGAACCCGGCGGAACAGGCCGCGAGCCCGACTGCCGAACTGTCGACGCACGGCGTCGGCCCCTGGCCGGGGGAGTGGCCGAGCGAGGAGCACTACGACCCCGAACTACTCGAACACGGCGACACCCGCAATGTCATCGATCGCTACCGCTACTGGCGGATGGATGCGATCGTGGCCGACCTCGATGCCCACCGGCATCCGTTTCACGTCGCCATCGAGAACTGGCAGCACGACATGAACATCGGCTCGATCGTGCGCAGTGCCAACGCGTTCGCCGCCGACACGGTGCACATCATCGGCCGGAAGCGCTGGAACAAGCGCGGCGCGATGGTCACCGACCGGTACCAGCACGTGGTGCACCACCCCGACGTGTCCGCTTTCGTCGACTGGGCGCGCACCGAGGCCCTGCCCATCATCGCGATCGACAACGTGCCGGGCAGCGTGATCATCGAGACCTTCAGCTTCCCGGAGCGCTGCGTGCTCCTGTTCGGCCAGGAAGGCCCCGGTCTCTCCGGCGAGGCGATCGACGCAGCGGATGCCGTAGTCGAGATCAGCCAGTTCGGCTCGACCCGGTCGATCAACGCGTCAGCCGCCGCCGCCGTCACCATGCACAGCTGGGTGCTGCAGCACCGGTTCTGACGCCGGGCGAACTGGCGTGAAACAGTCGGCGCGGCGCCGGCCCATACCGGCTAGCGTGGGCTCATGACTGAGATCACTGACGATCTGCCCGCCCGCCTCCTGCACGAAGAGCACGCCGGATGGCAGGCGATTCTCGACGGCCGCGGTGGTGAGTACTACCAGCGCACGATGACCAAGGACGCCCTCATGATCGTCGAGGGAGCGGTGATCAACCGCGACCAGATCGCCGCCAGCTTCAGGCAGGCGCCGACCTGGGACAGCTATGAACTGCGGGAGCCCGCTGTCATCCGCTTGAACGATCGCGCCGGAATCCTGGTGTACCGGGCGCATGCGCGGCGGGGTGAGGAGACGGTGGAGCTCAACATGACCACGACCTACCTGTTCGAGCACGGCGGCTGGTGCGTCGCCGCGCACCAGCAGACACCCGTCGGATAGGACCCCGCCTCAGCGCAGTTTGGTGCGCCAGACCAGCTTGAGGCCCGACCAGGCCTCGTCGAGTGCCGCCACCTTCACGTCGACGAGTCCGAGTTCAAGTGCGGCGTCTCGGATCAGGTTCTCCGTCATGGCGCTCTCGTGCCCGGTCGCCTTCCGCGGCCAGGCGACCCAGAGCATCCCGGCCGGCCTGATCCGCGCGCCGAGCCGGGCAAGCTCGCTCAGGAATCGGGCGGGCTCAGGGAAGAAGGCGACGATGACGGACGCTGGCGCATCCGTTTCACCGGTCAACCAGCGGATGTCAGTGGGCGCGTCAGGCACGGACCAGCCCGCCGGCGCGTGCACCAGATGCGCGGTGGTGGCGGGCTTCAGGCCGAGTTTTTTCCACAACGGGGTGCCGGAATAGCCGGTCGCGGGAACCACCATGGCAACAGGCTAAACGGTGAGCCGTCACGTCTTGTGGAACGCAGGAGCATCGGTCTAACGTGGCACCTGTGGGAAGGATCCTGGGGGCGGATCCATCGGGGAAGGATCGAAGACGATGGCCGACTTCGGGAATGACGCACTGTCCGATCTGTACCGCCGGCGTGATGATGTGAGCACGGCGTACGTTGATGTTTCCCAGGATGCCAGCGACGCCAGACGCACCTCGCCGACACGGCTTCGCGCGGTGCGCGACACCCTCTCCCAGGCCGGTGCGCCGACGGCAGACACCGATGCCATCGCCGAGATCCTGGAACAGCCGCCGGGCGTCGCCAGCCCGGTGAGCCGCTTCATCGTGGTGCGTTCCGGGGAGGTCGAGGTCAGCGAGGTCCTCCCGGGTCAGCCGATGGGGGAGCGGATCCTGAACTACGGTCCATTGCCGGCGATGATCCCGCTGCTCAAGCATCGGCCGCGTGACCTTCGCTACGTGGTGGCCGAGGTCGGTCGTGACGGCGGCGAGATCCGGTTGTACCGATTGAGTCGGGTGCAACCGCTGTGGCGCCGCGACATGACGGGAGACACGCAGTTCATCACGAAAGTGCATGCCGGCGGGTGGTCGAACAAGGGCTTCCAGCGCGATGCCGAGGAGACCTGGAAGCGCAACGAGGGCGAGCTCGCCGAGGTGATCGATCGGCTGGTGCGCGAGAACCGCGTGGAGCTCCTGGTGGTGGCCGGTGACGTCCGGGCCCGGCAGCTGCTGGTCGATCAATTGGCGCCAGCCAGCCGTGCTGTGCTGGCGGTCGTGCACACCAACACCCGGCCGGAGGACGCCTCGAACTCCGCGCTCGAGGCGGAGGTGAAGAAGCAACTGATAGCGATCCTGGCCAGGGAGGAGGACGATGCGCTGAACCAGCTCGTCGCCGATTCCAACCGCGAAGGCGGCCGCGCCGAAGTCGGCGTCGGCGCCGTCGTGCACGCCCTCCAGCAGGGCCAGGTTGAGGCGCTCATCCTCTGCGCGACCGGTCTCGCCGAAAAGACACTGCTCGCCCTGACCGCGGAGCCGTGGGTGGCGACGGCGCCGGAAGACGCGCTCGGGGCCGGCTCGCTCGGCCGGGTCGCCGCCGCCGATGCGCTCGTTCGCGCCGCGGTGCTGTGCGGTGCCAGGGTGTTCGTTGTCGACGCGGAGCAGCTGCCGGAGCGGGTGAGCGTGGGGGCGTTGCTGCGCTGGCAGACCGGCCCCGATCTCCTGGGGCCGGCCGCCACCCGTCCGGCGACGGTGATCTCCGGCTGAGGTCGCTGTCCGGCCGGCCAGGATGCGTCGCAGGGCCGCCGTCGTCACCCGATCAAGCTGGGTCGCAGGTCGCGCAGTGTGCGGAAGTGTGTCATCCGGGTAACGCCGATCGCGGCGACAACGAGACCTCCGGCCAGCCACAGGGCGAGCACTGCCGCGTCGGTCCATGCGGTTGCCGGGTTGCCGCCGTACATGAGTTGACGGATGCCGTCGACTGCGTAACTCATCGGCATCAGGTGATGCAGGCTGGCCAGCGGGCCGGGGAGCGTCTGCCACGGGAAGGTTCCTCCGGCCGTCACGAGTTGCACCACCATCAGCACCAGGCCGAGGAACTGGCCGACGCTGCCGAGCCACACGTTCAGCGCGAGGATGATCGCGGCGAACGCGAGCGAGGCGAGCCCCATCAGTGCGTAGGTGCCGAGCGGATTGTGCACCTCGAACTTCAGCGCACCGGTGAGGATCGCGAACAGCCCGGCCATTTGCACGGCGCCGAGGAGCCCCGGGGTGAGCCAGCCGGCGAGCGTGATCTTCAACGGCGAATGCAGGGCGGTGATCGCGCGGCGCGAGACCGGCTTGACGATGAGGAAGAGCGCGTAGATCCCGATCCAGGCGGCGAGGCTGGCGAAGAAGGGCGCGAGCCCGGCTCCGTAGGTACCCGCAGAGGTCACGGCCGTGTTCCGGAGGTCAACCGGGTCGGCGATGGTTTTCGCCTGCGCGGTGCGGGTGGCGGCGTCGGTGTCTGGGATGCTGCCGACCCCGGTTTGCAGGCCGTCCCGCAGCTGGGACGTGCCGGCCGACAGGGCCGCGAGGCCGTCGTCCAGGGTGGCGGCACCGGTTGAGAGTGAACGCGCCCCGACCGCGGCCCGGGTTGCGCCCTCCGACAGGGACTGGCTTCCAGCGCTGACCTGGCCGGCGCCGTCGGCGAGCCGGCCCGCGCCGTCGGCGAGGGCAGTTGTGGCAGGAGTGAGTTGGGCTGCGCCGGCGGCGACCTGGCTGCTGCCCGCCGCCAATTGGTCAACCTGCCCGACAACCGACTGGAGCCGGTCGTTGTCTGTCGTCAGCGAGTTGGCAACCGGATCGAGGGTAATGAGCACGGCGTCGATCTGGGCCTGGCTGAGTCCCACCTCTTGCAGTTGAGACTGGATGCTGCTGCGCGTCTGCGGAAGGGCCGCCAGTGCGTCGGCGGCGGCGCTCCCGGCCTCGTCGGCGGCCGCCGCGAGCGCAGCGTTTCCCGCGGCAACCTGTGCTGCGCCGCTGGAGACCTGTGCCACGCCGCCGGAGAGTTGCCGCGCACCGGAACCCAGCTGTGCCGCCCCGGCAGCCACCTGTTGGCTGGCTCTGTTCAGCCCGGCGGCGCCCTCTGCCACCGCCTGGCTGCCGGTGGCGAGCCGGGCTGCGCCATCGGCGAGTTGTGCGCTTCCCTCCTGGGCAGTGCCGGCGGCGTCAGTCAGCCGGGTAGCACCGTCCGTCGCGGTGACCAGGCTGGAGCGGATGTCGGCAAGGCCGATCAGCATCCGATCGGCGGCCTGCTCGTTGACCTGCTTGACGATGGCGGTGCGGATGGTCTCAGCGGCTTGACCGCCGATGGTGGAGGCCAGATAGCTGTTGGTGTCGTTGGTGGTGAGGGTGACCGTCGCCTGCCGAGGGGTGCCAGTGGCCGACGACACGAGGGCGGCGGAAAAGTCGGCGGGGAGGGTGACGCTGAAGTCAAAGTCCGCGTCGGCCACTCCCCTGGCCGCCGCCTCGGCGGTGACGCGGTGCCACTGGAAACGTCCGTCGTCGATCAGCCGGTCGGCAACCTCATCGCCGTAGTTATGGTGCGAGCCATCGGCGTCGGCACCCGTGTCCGCCACCACCAGCGCGACGGGGACCCGGTCGAGGCCCGCGTACGGGTCCTGGTTCGCCCAGAGATACAGGCCGCCGTAGAGCACGGGGACCAACAATAGCGCGATCAACGCGATGCGCGACATGGTCGTCGCGGTCAGGCGGGCGAGCTCGGCTCGGATCATCGAGAAGACCTTCATGCCGCGCTCTCCTCGACCATGGCGTCCGGTGCCGCGACATTCGGTGCCGGGGCGCGCCCCTGTCCGCCCGCGGCAGCCAGCATTGCAGCCGACGCGACACCGACGATGACCAGCACGGCGTAGCCGCGTTCGGCCAGGCCCGCGGCAACGGTCCACCATTCCGACGGGTCGCCGCCGTGACGATCGGGCGAGGTGATGACGAGGCCCTGCACGCCGTCACGCAGCACCGCGAGTTCGGTGAGCAGGCGGATGCGCTCGGCGGGGGCGAGGTCCGCCATCGTCAGGCGCGTCCGGTCGGAGAGGCCCAGCCCGGCGAGAGTGCGGGCCACGGCGCGCGAGTGGCCGAGGCGGCCGGCGAACATGAGCTCCTCGGCAACCACTTCTGCCACCGTGACATCGGCGGCTGGTTCTGAGACCTCGGGGGCGTCGACCAGAGCGATGGTGCGTCGCATGGTCGACGGATCGGACACCTGGTTAATCAGCACCGAACCCGAATCCGGGCGCATCCGGCCCGAGGCGATCAAGCCGAGCACGGTGGGGCGGCGCTCGGTTTCGGCGACCACGACACTCACGCGGCGGCTCCGGAACTCGAGCGAGAGGGCGGGGAGGGCCGAGCAGCCTTTACTGGTTTCGATGAGGGTGACGCGCATAGTTTCTTCCAACGGGGCGGTGAGATCCGGGCCGTTCGCATCATTGGGAAACCGGACGGAATTTACTATACTGACTGGTCAGTACAAAAACAAGGATGGATGGATCATGGCGCGAACGACCACTGGTACCAAGGGCGCAATCCTCACCGCTGCCCTCTCCCTCGCGGCCGAGCGCGGGATCAGCGGAACGACGATGGACGACGTGGCCGACCGCGCGGGAGTAGCCAAGGGCAGCCTCTACTACAACTTCTCCTCGAAAGAGAAGCTGTTCCAGGGTCTCCTGCTCGACGGCATGGCGGCGCTGACCGCGGCGCTGCGTGAGGCGCGGTCAGGGAGACAGGGCTGGCCGGCGATCGAGGCGATGGTGGAGCGGCTGCTCACCGAGATCGCCGCGAACCTCGCGCTGGCCAAGATCATGGGCGGCGAGGTCTTTCGCACCGACCGGCCCTGGCAGGAGAGCGCGTTCGGGCTGCGGCACGAGGCGCTCGCCGAGTTCGCCGCGGCGATCGACGAAGCCGGCCCCGCGGCATCCGTCGATGGTGCAACGGACCTGATGGCGAGCGCGGTCTTCGGCGCCGTACTGATGGCGGGGCTCGAGTGGCTGGTTTTCGAGCCGGAACGCCCGCGGGACGAGGTCGTTGCCGCGGTTCTCGCGACCTTTTCTGGGCGACTTCGCCGCTGACCGGGACCGAGCCCGGGCTAGCGACCGGTCGGCTGGTTCCGGGTCAGCGCCGGCCCGAGGTTTTCCGGCCGAAAGCCGCGGCCGACGACCGGGGCCATCACCCGGCGCAGTACCGGAAGAGCGATGCCGGCCAGTGCGCGCTGCCACCACGGCATCGGGTTGCGCAGGAATTGCCCGCCACCTGGCTTGGCGATCACCCGGTGCAGGCGAACCTGTATCGGCTGCATCAGGCGCACCGGCGGCAGGCGTCGACGTTGGATCAGGTGAAGCTCCCGTTCGCCCGCCGCGCCGGTTCGGAGTGGACCGACCAGGACGTTCGCGGCGGCGACCGCATCCTGGATCGCATAGTTGACGCCCACGCCAAACGCGGGGGACATGGCATGCGCGGCATCGCCCAGGCACACCAGGCCTGGCACCCACCAGCGCTCGAGCCGATTGACCTGCACACTCAGAAGTTTGACCTGGTCCCAGCCCTGCAGTGAGGGTACCGCCGAAGCAAGGAACGGTGCGGCGCGCACGACCCTGGCCCGGAATTCTCCCAGCCCGGCCGCCTGAATGGCGGGGTACGTGTCTTTTGCGATCAGCATGCCCGATTGGTAGTAGTCGGTGCGCGGAATCGTGATCACCATTGATTCGCCGTTCAGGTAGCCCAGGGTGTCCGGCGGAGGGGACGCGGTCTTCGGCAATCGGAACCACAGTACGTCGATCGGCACTCCGTATTCGCGGGGCACGAGGCCGGAGGCCACCCGCACCCGCGAGTCGCGCCCGTCGGCCCCGACGGTCAGGTCGGCCCGGAGCTCGATGAGTCCGACGGGGGCGGATGCGACGACGCCGGCGACCAGCTGGCCATCGTGAAGGAGGGATGTGAACTCGGTCTCGAGCATCAGCCGGAAGTTCGGGTACTGCACTGCCTCGGCGGCCAGCAGGGTGAGGAAATCCCACTGCGGCATCAATGCGATGCTCTTGTTCGGTCCGGGCAGGTGCGAGAAATCGATCGGGGTGACCCGGTTGCCGTTGATCACAATGTCAAGGGTGCGGATCGCGCTCTGCGGGATGGCGTCGAATTGTTCGCGCAGGCCGAGCTGGTCGATCAGGTCAATGGTCGACGGGTGGATGGTGTCCCCCCGGAAGTCGCGGAAGAAGTCGGCGTGTTTCTCCATCACGACAACGTCGACTCCGGCTCGCGCCAGCAGCAGGCCGAGCATCAGCCCGGCCGGTCCGGCTCCGACGATGCAGCACTGGCACTGGAGCGCCTGTTCGGGCATTCCGATCGCCCCCTCCCTGCTGCCCCCATCCTCCACCCCCGGGCGCGTCCTCGTCGATGGGTTTCTCCATGAACCGGCTGGAAGGCGAGGCAACGGATGCCGCGGAGCGGCCCGCGATAGGATGGGGTGTGACCGGCGACAACTTGCTCGACCAGCCCGAGACACTCCTCCCCGCAGATTCGGAGGTGCTCGCGGCGCTCAGCCGAACCGGAAGGCACGAAGTCGCGCTTGTCGTCGCAGCGCACCCGGCGTCTCCGCTGGCATGGGCTGAGCTTGCCGAGATCGCCCACGCGGATGGCAGCACGCTCGAGTCGTACGCGTACGCCCGGGTCGGCTATCACCGCGGCCTCGACGCCCTGCGTCGGGCCGGATGGCGAGGGCAGGGACCCATCCCCTGGCGCCATGAGCCCAACCGCGGCGTACTCCGCGCGTTGTACGCGCTGCGCCGGGCTGCGCAGGAGATCGGCGAGCTCGACGAGGTCGAGCGGCTGACCGGTTTCCTGAACGGCGCGGACCCGACGGCGATCGCTCGCCTGGAGTCGGAGCACACCGCGACCCAGCTGATCCAGATCATCCCGTCATCTGGTTCAGCGGGCGGCCCGCCGGAGTCGGGTGCCGAACGGTCAGACCCGAACCCGCCGACCGAAGCCTTTGTCATCCGAGGAGAGGACTAAACATGCCAGCGATCGTTCTGATCGGCGCCCAGTGGGGCGACGAGGGCAAGGGTAAGGCCACCGACCTCCTCGGCAGCCGCGTCGACTATGTGGTGAAGTTCAACGGCGGCAACAACGCCGGCCACACCGTCGTCATCGGCGACGAGAAGTACGCGCTGCACCTGCTGCCCTCCGGCATCCTGACGCCCGGCGTCACGCCGATCATCGCCAACGGCGTGGTCGTCGACATCGAGGTGCTGTTCGAGGAGCTCGACGCCCTCATCGAGCGCGGGGTCGATGTCTCCAAGCTCCGGGTCAGCGCCAACGCGCACGTCATCACCCACTACCACCGCACCCTGGACAAGGTGACCGAGCGTTTCCTCGGCAAGCGCCAGATCGGCACCACCGGGCGGGGCATCGGACCGACGTATGCCGACAAGATCAACCGGGTGGGCATCCGTATCCAAGACCTGTTCGACGAGAACATCCTTCGCCAGAAAGTGGAGGGCGCACTGCTCCAGAAGAACAACATGCTGGTGAAGATGTACAACCGTCGCGCGATCACCGTCGATGAGGTCGTCGACGACCTGCTCAGCTACGCCGAGCGACTTCGCCCGATGGTCGCCGACACGGCACTCGTGCTGCACCAGGCCCTCGACGCCGGCAAGACGGTGTTGTTCGAGGGCGGCCAGGCCACGATGCTCGACGTCGACCACGGCACCTACCCGTTCGTCACCTCATCGAACGCGACCTCCGGCGGCGCGGTCACCGGCTCCGGGATCGGCCCGAACCGCATCGACCGCATCATCGCCGTTGTGAAGGCGTACACCACCCGCGTGGGCGCCGGGCCGTTCCCCACCGAACTCTTCGACGAGTCCGGAGATTTCCTGCGCAACACCGGCTTCGAGTTCGGCACCACCACGGGCCGCCCGCGGCGCACCGGCTGGTACGACGCCCCGATCGCCCGGTACACGGCGCGCATCAACGGTGTCACCGACTTCGTGCTCACCAAGCTCGATGTTTTGACCGGCCTTGAGAGAATCCCGGTGTGTGTCGCCTACGACGTGGACGGCGTGCGTCACGACGAGGTTCCGGTCTCGCAGTCCGACTTCCACCACGCCACTGCGATCTACGAGGAGTTCCCGGGCTGGTCAGAGGACATCACCGGTGTGCGTTCATTCGACGAGTTGCCGCAGAACGCGCAGGACTACGTGCTCGCACTCGAGGGGATGAGCGGCGCCCGCGTCTCGGCCATCGGCGTCGGTCCGGGCCGTGACGCGATCGTCGTTCGGCACGACCTGGTCGCCTAGGGCGACAGCACCAGGAGCAGTTGCCCCGCTTCGATCCTGAGTGACTTCTCGTTTTCGGCACCGCATTTTCGGGACGCGTCCCAGCCGGGCCCTCATACGCTCGACACTGTTGCGCCGGTTTCGTGGCGCTCTCCGTGTCACCAACCTCGAGGATGCCCATGTCGCTCAGCACGCGCGAAATCGTCCAGATCCGAACCACACCGATGCGGAACAAAGTGCCAGAGCCCACCCTGGTGTTCTGGATCATCAAGGTCCTCGCCACCACCGTCGGTGAGACCTTCGCCGATTTCCTGGCCACCAACCTGAACCTCGGGCTGGCCACCACCACCCTGGTGATGGCCGCACTGCTCATCGTCGCATTGCTGGTCCAGTTCCGGCGCAATGGGTATGTTCCCGGCATCTATTGGACCGCGGTTGTCCTGATCAGCGTGGTGGGCACCCTGATCACCGACAACCTCACCGACAACCTCGGCGTCCCACTGGTGACGACCACCACGATCTTCGCGATCGCGCTGGTCGCGACTTTCGTCGCCTGGTACGCCAGCGAACGTACCCTGTCGATCCACGCGGTCACGACGACCCACCGCGAAATGTTCTACTGGCTGGCGATTCTGTTCACGTTCGCACTCGGGACAGCCGCGGGCGACCTCATCTCCGAGAACCTGGGCCTCGGTTACGGGGTGGCTGTGCTCCTCTTTGCCGGAGCCATCGCCGTCGTCGCAGGCGCCCACTACCTGGCCCGGCTGGGCGCCGCCGTGGCTTTCTGGATCGCGTACATCCTGACCCGGCCGCTCGGTGCGTCCCTGGGAGACCTGTTGTCGCAGCCGCGCGACGCAGGCGGGCTTGGGATGGGGACGGTGACAACAAGCGCCATGTTCCTCACCGCCATCCTGGTGCTCATCGTCTACCTCAGCGCAACACAGCGGAGGGGTGCGGCCCTCTCAGGCGAGCGGATGGAAGCGGACGCCGCACTGTGACGGCGAGTTCCCATCTGTTGGCCGCACTGGGGTGAATTCGCCGCCTCCGGCGGCCTCCTCGATCCGTCGTCCCTCCTCACCGGCGCCGGGCCGTGGGTTCTGGTGCTCATCGTCGCGTTCATCTTCATCGAGATTGCCGTGGCCATCGTGCTGGTGTCCACCATCCCGATAGCGATCGAGGCGCTGCGGGCCAGGAGGTCGGCGCGAGCTTAAGCCTTCGGCACTCCCTGCAGGCCCCAGCGGGTGACCTGGACGAGCGCTTCGATGACGATGCGCAGCGACATCTTCGATTGGCCATGCGTGCGTTCGACGAACGTGATCGGCACCTCACGGATGCCCGCACCTGCCCGCTCCAGCCGCCAGGCCAGTTCGATCTGGAAGGCGTAGCCGTCAGCGCTGAGAGTCGTTCGGTCGATCGACTCGAGGGCCGCACGTTCGTAGGCGCGGAAGCCGGAGGTGATGTCGTGGAGGGACGATCGGAGGAGGAGCCGTGCGTATCCGGTACCGGCCCGTGAGATGGCCCGGCGGTACCACGGCCAGTTGACGACCTCCCCGCCCGGGATCCAGCGGGCGCCGATGGCCAACACCGTTCCGCCGCCGAGGGCGGCGAGGAGGTCGCCGAGCTGTTCGGGCTGGTGCGACCCGTCGGCGTCCATCTCCACGATTCGCGCGTAGCGACGGTGGAGCGCCCACGCGAACCCCGCGACGTAGGCCGGCCCGAGGCCCTGCTTTCGCTCGCGGTGCAGCACCGCCACCCGGCCGGGCGTCGCGGCCGCGATCGCATCCGCGAGGGCGCCGGTGCCGTCCGGGCTGTTGTCATCGACGATCAGCAGGTCGACGATCGCATCGGCGGCCAGGATACGCCGCACCAGCGGCTCGAGGTTCTCACGTTCGTTGTAGGTGGGAACGATAACCACGGTGCGATCAGCGTGTGAATCCACCGATGTGCTTCCCCCTTGACATCCCACGATCTTCCCACACCGCCTCCGCTCACCCGTCGACTGCCGTTCTTCGGCGGATTCCGGACATCGCGCTCCTCGCCGCACACCCGCGTCGGGGGTACGCGATAGTGTCGGCTGGTGAGCGACATTCCAGCAGCACGCAAGACCCTCGTCACCCTCCAATTCCTTGGCATGGGGCTGATCTGGGGCGCGAGTTTCCTGTTCATGAAGGTCGCGCTGGGCGGGGTCACGTTCGGGCAGGTCGCTTGGTCCCGGCTGATCCTCGGCGGCCTCACGCTCGGCCTGATCGTGCTCATCAGTCGTCCTCGCGTCAATGGCGGCCCGGTGTTGCCCCGGGAGCCCGTGGTGTGGCTGCACTTTGTCGTGATCGCCATCAGCGGATGCGTCATCCCGCACCTCCTGTTCGCCTGGGCCGAGCAGTACGTCTCGTCGAGCCTCGCCAGCATCTACAACGCGGTCACGCCGATCACCACTGCGCTGATGGCCACGCTGGCCTTCCGGGTGGAGAAGCTCGGCCGCGGCCAGGTGCTCGGCGTACTGATCGGGATCATCGGCGTCGTGGTGATCATCGGACCCTGGCAGTACGCGGCGGTGACCGGTGACCTCTGGGGCCAGCTCGCCTGCCTCGGAGCCGCCACCTGCTACGGCTTCACCTTCGGCTACACCCGCAAGTTCCTGAGCGGGCGACCAATCACGGGCACCACGTTCGCCTTCCTCAATATCGGTCTCGCTGGAGCGATCATGCTCGTGCTCACCCCGGTGATCGCACTGCACCCGGTGCGCCTCGACCTGCCCGTCGTGCTCAGTCTCCTCACCCTCGGTACGCTCGGTACCGGTTTCGCCTACATCTGGAACATCAACGTGCTTCGCGCCTGGGGGCCGACGAACGCTTCAACGGTGACCTATGTGACCCCGGTGGTCGGCGTGGTGCTCGGCGTGCTGGTCCTGGCCGAAACCCTGTCCTGGCACGAGCCCCTCGGTGCCCTCCTGGTGCTGTTCG
Organism: Glaciibacter sp. 2TAF33; assembly: GCF_052114945.1. Classification (NCBI taxonomy): domain Bacteria; kingdom Bacillati; phylum Actinomycetota; class Actinomycetes; order Micrococcales; family Microbacteriaceae; genus Glaciibacter; species Glaciibacter sp. 2TAF33. The sequence goes on along the minus strand of NZ_JBFRFS010000005.1, from coordinate 71,568 downwards.
GCATCCTGCTGACCCAGAAGCGGCTGCGGCTTCCCTCCCGGAACGTTGCGGCACGGGAGGCCGTGCGCACGGGCTGACCGCACTCGCCGCTAGGGTCGATACATGGCACAGGATGAACGCGACGAAACCCTCCGCGAGCTGGACGGCATCCGTCAGAGTATCGACAACATCGATGCGGCGCTGGTGCACCTGCTCGCCGAACGGTTCAAGTTCACCCAGCAGGTCGGCCGGTTGAAGGCCACCCACGGCCTGCCGCCCGCCGATCCCGAGCGCGAACGAAGCCAGATCCAGCGACTGCGGACGCTCGCCGAGGGGGCGCACCTCGACCCGGCATTCGCCGAGAAGTGGTTCAACTTCGTGGTGGCGGAGGTCATCCACCACCACGTGATCCTGGCCGGCGACCAGAACGCTGCGCCGGCAGCGGAGGCCGCGACCGCGGATTCCGCGCACCCCGGGGACGCCCACTCCGGGCCGGCGGCTATGTCCGGCCCCAAGCCAGGCCCCGCGCACGTCACGCCGAAGCCCCCGGCGACGGCGTCCTGACCGGCCCCGCGGACTCGACGAGAGAGCCGCGGAATTCTAGGCTGGATCCATGCCGGACAAGAGGGCACGACGAGACGGGCCCGCCGATGCGGAGTTCCCGGACCCACGGCTGGCCGCGGCGCGATACCGGGTCGACCGGCTGAATCCGGAGGGCGAAAAGCCCCAACCCGAGGCGGACAACGCCGGCCAGGCCTCCATGGACCAGCGGGCGCAGTATGTCGAAACGGTGATCCAGCAGGCGATCCGGCGCGGCGATTTCGACAATCTCCCGGGTTCGGGCAAGCCGCTGGCGAACCTGGGCCAGGCCTCTGACCCGGACTGGTGGATCCGGCAGAAGATCGAGCGCGAGGCGATCACCGGGCTGGGGCCGCCGGCGCTGACGCTTCGCGCCGAGAATGCGGCTCTGGACGCACGTCTGGCCGGGGCTGTCTCCGAGCGGGCAGTCCGGGAGATCCTCCAGGACTTCAATCACCGGGTCATCGAGGCCCGCCGGCAGTTGTTGGGCGGTCCGCCCGTCGTCACGCCCACCCGCGACATCGACGAAGAGGTCGAGCGGTGGCATGAGCGCCGGGCTGCCCGGCTGCGAACGCAGGAGCGGGAGAGGGCTGACCAGGCGGCCGCGCAGGCCGCGCTGTCCTGGCGGGAGCGTCGGCGAGCGAGGCGCGCCCGCTGACGCCTGCGGCGGCATCCGCTCTCCTGGGTTGCGATGCCCGTGGGACGGACGCACCCAATCCGCGGCGTGCTCTTGCGCGGAGGAGAGGGGTTTGGTTTACTCATTGTAAAGTAACCGTCGACGACGACGGCTGACAACTCGACGATGAGGAACACATGACCACCGCACCAGTCACCGCAGACATCGATCTCTTCGCCGACGACGTCCTGATCGATCCGTACCCGACCTACGCGGCTCTCCGCGCCCTCGGCGCCGTCGTGTATCTGCCTGCGAACGACGTGTACGCGCTCACCCGCTACGACGCGATCCGTGACGCGCTCGGTGACCCGGGAACCTTCTCATCGGTCAAGGCGATCGGGTTCAATCCCGGTGTCAATGAGGCGCTCCAGGGCACCTCGCTGGCGTCCGACCCGCCCATGCACACACAGCTCCGCGCGACACTGTCGGCGAACCTCACCCCCCGCGCGTTGCGTGGCCTCGGGACCCAGATCGATGAGAAAGCGGATGCCCTGGTCGCACGGCTCGCCGCCGGCGGCGGGTTCGAGGCGATCGACGATCTCGCGCGGGCGTTCCCGCTTGAGATCGTCTCGGATCTGATCGGCTTCACCGGCGAGGTGAAGGCGAACATGCTGCGATGGGGCCAGGCCGCGATGCAGGTGCTCGGCCCGATGAACCAGCGCACCATGGAGAACTTCGAGATCGCCGGCGAACTCTACGCCTGGTGCAGCTCGGTCACGGCGGAAGACCTCACGGAGGGTTCGATCGGGCGCGGAATCTTCGACGCGCAGTCGCGCGGCGAGATCCCGGAGGGTACCGCCGGCAACATCATCCACCAGTACCTCGGCGCGGGCGTCGACACCACGATCGCCGCGATCGGGAACGTCGTCGCGCTCTTCGGTCGGCACCCGGAGCAGTTCGAACTGGTCCGGCAGGACCCCTCGCTGGTGTCGGCGGCATTTGCCGAGGTCCTCCGCTACTGGGTCCCGATCCACGCCTGGGGACGGAAGACCACCCGGGACGTCGAGATCGACGGCGCCCTGGTGCCGGCCGGCGCGCAGATCGCGATCCTGCTGGGTTCGGGCAACCGCGATGAGCGGCACTACGCCGATGCGGACCGCTTCGACGTCACACGGAACCCGGTCGACCACCTCAGCTTCGGTTACGGACCGCATGGCTGCGCCGGGCAGGGGCTCGCCCGCATGGAGGGCCATGCGATCATCGGGGCGCTCGCGAAGCACGTGCAGTCCTTCCGCCTCGGGGACGAGGTACGCGTCCCGAGCAACGTCACGCGAAGCATCGAAGAGCTTGACGTCGTCGACGTCGTGCCGGCCTGAGAACTTCCTGGAGAGCAACACATGAGAATCGAACTGGACCGCCCACGGTGCGAGGGCCACGGCCTGTGTGAAGAGGCCGCACCCGACCTGATGCACCTTGACGACAACGGCGACCTCATCATCGACGTTCCCGATCCCGGTGATGAAGCGCTCGAGCGGGCTCGCGCCGCAGTTCGGGTCTGCCCCGTCGCCGCACTGCGGCTGGTCTGAGCGCCGGCCAATGGTCACAGCACTCAAACGCATCGTCGTGGTGGGCAACGGCGTGGCAGGGCTCACCGCCGCCGATGCGCTGCGGGCGGCGGGATTCGACGGCGAGCTGACAATCGTCGGTGCCGAGGTGCAGCCCGCATACAGTCGGCCCGCCCTCTCGAAGGCGTTGCTGCGCAGTGACGCGGACCTCACCGCGCATGTGCTTCCGGCGCCGGATCACGGTGCGACCGAGATGCTCGGCGTGGCCGCGACCGGCCTCGACCCTGAGCGCCGGCTGCTGTCACTCGATAACGGGTCGCGGCTCGGCTACGACGGGTTGGTGATCGCAAGCGGATCGCGGGCGAGACGCTTGGGGAGGGGCACGTCGGGGGTCGACGGGTTGGGAACGGGCGCGGGCGAGCTTGTCCTTCGCACCCTCGACGACGCGCTCGCCCTCCGCACGCGGATCGCATCGCGCCCTGACCTGGTGATCGTCGGAGGCGGCCCACTCGGCATGGAGGTTGCATCGGGCGCGCTCGAGGCGGGCTGCCGGGTCACCCTTGTCACCAATGAGCCACCGATGACCCGGCACCTGGGGTCACGCCTCGGCGCCACGATCACCAGTGCGGCCGTAGCGCGGGGCCTCACGCTCATCGTCACCGCGGACGCGCGCGTCGTCGAGCGCGATGGCAGGTCGGTGGTGGCGCTACCCGACGGCAGCATCGTGGCGGGAGAGCTCCTGCTCACGGCCGTCGGCGACGTTCCGAACACCGAATGGCTGGCGGGCAGTGGCTTGCCAAGCAGCGGCGCACTCCCGGTGGACTCCCGCGGCCGGGTGCGCAGGGAGATCGTCGCCGCGGGCGATGTCGCAGCCGTGCCGACCGCTGCCGGGCATGCCCGCAGCCCGATCTGGAACAGTGCGATCAGCCAGGCGCGGGTGGCTGCCGGCGGCCTGCTGCAGGGCGACGCCGCACCGGAACTCCAGGCCCAGCCGTACTTCTGGACGGAACAGTTCGACCTCAACATCCGAGTCGCCGGCCGGACGCCGCTGGCCGGCGAGCCGGAGTTCGTCGACGGCGACGACCCGGCCGGTCCGGCGCTCCTGCGCTGGCGGCACGACGACGGCACCGCGACCGCGGTTTCGGTCAACTACCGGATCCCGATCCCGCGCCTGCGCCGCCTCTGCGAGGCGATCGAGGTCGTGGCGACGACCGCGTAGTAGACCCGCCTTCACCCAGGCTGCGGCGCCCTCAACGCTCGAGGGCCTGCGGGATTCCGCGGCGACGAGGCGTCACACGAGGAACGCTTCCTCGTACCGGGCCGCAAACGCAAAGGGGCCCCCGCGTACGGGCGCGCCCAATCGCGCTCGGCGCGTGCGTGTGCGCAAGGCGCGCGAGATCGCGGCGGGTGCGGGCGTGTGCGCTGGGCGCGTGAAGTCGCGCCGGGCGCGGGCGGCGGCGCGGGCGTGTGCGCTGGGCGCGGGAAATTGCGCTGGGCGCGCGCGATTTCGGGTGCCCGGTGGCGTTTCGGGTGCCGGGTGGCCGCGCCGGGTGCCGGGTGCGGCATCCGTCGCGCTCAGGGTGGGTGGCGTGCGGCATCCGTCGCTGTGCGGGCGGGTGGTGTGTGGTCAACCCGACTGAGCGGCATCGCCCAGAGGAGGTCGACTTCGCCCTCCAGGGCTTCAGCATCAGTGGCACCAACCTGTGCGATTGGCGACCACCCGTCCACCGGCCGGCGGCGCGAACCGCCGTGCCACGCGCCGCACGGCTGACGCAGACGAGGAGGGCCCGGCGCACCGCGCCGAGCCCTCCTGGGATGCGGATTCAGGCAGCTACACCGTCCGAGATCGTCTCAGCGAGCTCCTCATCGGAGACCGGCAGGTCCGTCTTCTTGCCGCTGATGAACAGTGTGAGGACAGCCGACGCCGTCGCCGCGATCGCTGCGATCAGGTAGACCATTTGGAAGCCGGAACCGAGGGAGGCGCCCGCGGAGCCCTGGATGGCCGCCCGGGAGTCGCTGAGTGCTGCGACAGCGCCGTCGACCGCTTGCTGGGGTGCCCCGCTGGCGAGCGTCTCCGCGGAGAACTGTGCGACGACGCCCTCCCAGCCGGAGAGGAACCCGAGCGGCGGGACGTGCGAGAGGCCAGCGACCGCCTCCGCCGGCAGGCCGGCGCCGCTGAGAATGCCGCCGATTTGCGGCCCGAAGATCGCCGCGCCAACGCTGAACGCGATTGCGGATCCGACGACCGGGCCGAGCGCGAAGCCGAGGTCTCGGAGCAGGTTCGTCGTGGCCGATGCCATGCCGATGTAGTTCGGTTCGACGGTGTTGATCGCGACGGCCGTGACCGAGCCGACGGTCAGTGCGAAACCGATGCCGAGCAGGAACAGCGGAAGGATGAATGCCGTCCAGGGCGTGCCGCCGAACGCCTGCGGCGTGCCGAGGGGGAGGCTCGAGATCCAGTAGCCGCACGCGGCCATCAGGAGGAAGCCCGCCGTGAGCATCCAGCGCGGCGAGAAGCGGTGGATGAGCCAGCCCACGACCGGGATCAGGAGGAACGCCGGCCCCTGGATGAAGACGAAGAGCACCGCCATCATCCAGGTCTCCACGCCGCCGAGTGCTCCGACCGCCACGCTTGTCGAGAAGGCGATCGCGAGGAACGCGAACATGCCGGTGACGGCCACGATGCTGGTGATCGCATAGGAGGGATTCCTGAACAGCGACAGGTGGATGAGCGGTGCTTTCGTCTTCAGTTCGATGATGACGAACGCGACCAGCAGCACGGCGCCGATGACATATCCGGCGATCACCTCCGGCGCGCCGAAGCCGGCGTCGACCGCCTGCACGGTCGCGCAGAGTGCCGCGATGAGGCCGAGGGCGAGCGTGATCTGTCCGGGAAGGTCAAGCTTGCGCCCTTCAGGCGCCGAGGAGTCCTTCGAGCGGATGGCGATGATCAGCACGATCACCGCGACCGCCGCGGCGAAGTAGTAGGTGACGCGCCAGCCGCTGAACTCGTTCGGCGCACCGGGCGTGGCGCCGGGAACGGTGAACAGCTGCACGGCAATGCCGGCGACCACCGGTGAGATCACCGCGCCGAGGGAGAGGAACCCGGCCCAGGTGGCGATGACGCGGGACCGGGCACGGAGGTCCGGGGTGATCGCTGCGATCATCGAGAGGGAGATCGGGAACAGGATGCCCGCGCCGATGCCGCCGATCGCCTGGCCGAGGATCATGATCGCGGTGGTCGTGGCGAACCCGGCGACGAGCGTCCCGATGAAGATGAAGACCGCTCCGGCGTAAAGCAGCTTCTTCCGGCCGAAGAGGTCGCCGAGAACGCCGAAGGTGAGCTCGAATACGACGATGGCGATGACGAAGACCGACGAGATCCAGGTCAGTCCGGCACCCGACGTGTGGAATTCGGCGGCGAACTGGCCATTGAGCGCGCCGGGGAACGCATTCGTGATCTGGGCGAGGGTGACCGCGAGATACGCGGCCACGAAGGTCGCTTTAGCCGATCCGGCCGAGACGAGTGGGCTACTCATGGAAGAGAACTCCTTTGTTCCGTGGGGTGGGTTGTCCGTGGGGTGGGTTTGTGCGGTGTCGGTGGGGTCCAGGCGACCGGGACGGGCAGACCGGTACGGCAACAGCGTGAACTAAGACTTACACAATGTCAAGTGATCTGACATAGCGATTACCGAACGATCTCGTCGGTATGCTGAACGGATGGCGAATCTCCGGGTACTGCAGAAAAAGCAGACGCGCCAGCGCCTGCTCGCCACTGCCCTCGACCTGTTCCAGTCCCAGGGCTATTCGGCGACGACGATCGACGACATCGCGGCCGCCGCGGAGACGACCCGGGTGACGTTCTACGCCCATTTCCCGTCCCGGCGCGCCATCATGGCCACACTGATCGCCGAGCTCAACGTCATCCTCGAGCGCGACGAATCACCGCACGGCTCAACGGCGGTCGCGCTGGTCGATGTCGTGCGAGCAGGCACCGCAGAGGCGATCGGCGCCTGGCTCCGGCAGCAGTCGGCTCGCTGGCCCGTGATCCGCCCCTACATCGTGTCTGCGCACGCGGCTGCCGCCGTCGAGCCGGAAATCCTCGAATTGGTCGACGGGTGGTCGGAAGAGGTCGTCCGCGACATCATGGATGGCCTCGACCTCGCGGACCGCTTCGATCCCGCGACGAGGCACTTTCGCGGCGTCCTCGCCTTCGAGATGCTGGACCGGACGACGGTGCACTGGATCCGGCACCAGTGGGACCTCGAGACCGATCCCGCATTCGACGTCCTCGCCGAGGCGTGGGTGAAGCTGCTCGGCGACGGCTGACCACACAGCGCACACAGCCTGCAGGTAAAGGCTCTTCTGCGGGGGCCGGCGGATGTTCGCCGGCCCCCGCAGAGGGCATCCGTTACCGCTTCTCTGCCACGCTGGGCGTCGTGAACGGCAGCACCAGCCGGGAGTGGTGGGCGGCATCGCGGTAGATCTTGTGCGTGACCGGTCGGCCCACCGGCAGGTGGAAGGCATCCGGCGGCAGCAGGGCATTGTGCTCATCGGCCAGCGGCTCGGCGTTGGACAATTCCACTGTCAGACGGTGACCGGGCTTGAAGGTGTTCGCGAACGGGTAGAGGCGCACCACGTACTCCTCGATCTCCCCGGGCTCCACGGGCACCGCACGAGTGTGCGGGTGGAACGGGCTGCCCTCGGTGGTGCGGTCATCGAGCTCGCGGTGCGAGGCCTTGAGGTAGCCGGTGGTGATGAGCTGGCGCTTGCCGTTCGGAGCGGCGTCCCAGAGGCGCAGGACGAAGTTCGTGTCCACCTGGTCGATCTCCGCGAAGATGTGCGCCGCACCGGTGCCGATCATCTCCGTGTCCTGCTCGAACGGGTCTGTGCTCCAGCTCAGGATCTCCACCGTGTCGGTGACCGTGAGAGGTGCCTGGTAGAAGCCGTCAGGGGCGGCGTATTCGACGCCCATCGGCTCGGGCTCCGGGGACAGTTTGTGGCGGGGGCGCAGGTACAGCGAGGTGTATTCGATGTCCTTGGGCGGCCACTGGTCCGCCGTCACGATGTTACGCGATCCCTCAACGAAAACGCTGACCGCCGGCTCGTCCATCACACCGTTGTCGATTCCCTTGATCCAGTATTCGTACCACTGGAACATCTTGTCGTGCTCTTCGATGAAGGGACGCGACTGCATCGGCGGGTAGGGGCCGATGGTCAACTTCTTGGGGCCCTTCAGCGCGTCGAACAACTCGATGGTGCCGTCCAGGGTCCATCCGCGGCCCTGGTCGAGCTGCAGCCAGACCGGGATGTCGATGTTCGGGGCCAGCGTGATGGGGTTGCGCTCCTCGTACCATTCGCCGTCGACCTCGTTCATCACGATGTCGAACCAGGCCTCGTGGTTCTTCGGGTAGTTCAGCACATGCACCAGGTTGGGCCAGGCGGCGACGTCCGGGTCTTTCAGGCGCGCGGCGACACGTTCCTTCAGTTCCTCGGGAGAATGCGTCTCCATCATGCGCGACTTCACATTGTCGGTGAACGCCCAGCCGGAGTCGCCGCCGCGGCCCTCGCGCGCGGCCCGCGGCATGAACCACATGACGCCGCCGTGATAGGTGGTTTCGTAGAAGTCGTAGTGGCCGCCGCTGACGAAGATGGCCTTCAAGCTCGGCGGGCGCTCGGCGGCGGCCAGCACCTGCATGGACCCGAAGTAGGAGATCCCGACCATGCCGACGTTACCGTCGCACCACGGCTGTGCAGCGACCCACTCGATGAAGTCGTAGGCGTCCTGGCCCAGTGAGACACCACCGGCGTTGTAGTTCCCGATGTGTTCGCCGCCCGAGGCGCCCGAGCCGCGCAGGTCGCCGATGACGTGGACGTAATCCTCCTTGACGATGCGGGCGATGTCGCCCGCTTCGATGCAGCCGTCCCACATCGGGCTGGGCCGCCGCTGCGGCGGGGTGGTGAGTGCCAGCGCCTGAAGTTCCTTGCCGTAGGGGCTCAGCGCCACCAGTGCCGGGCGTGGCTTGTCGCCCCGGCCCTGGTAGGTGTCCGCGGCGAGCTCGACGCCGTCCCGCATCGGCACGCGGATGTCCTTGCGAACGGCGATCGTCTGCTCGCCCGCCCGGATGGTGTGGAAGTCAGCCATGGTGAACGGCTCCTTAGTCATAGTCAGGCAGTGTGGTCGAATGTCGTGTGGGTGAAGTGCGTGCGGTAGCCGTGCATCGACGTGAAGAACGGCGACGGCTCCAGCGTCGGATCGCCCGCGTAGCCGAGCGCCTCGGCCGCCGGCGCAAACGGGGAGTACGGCGACGCGGAATCGTGCAGGCCTGCTGCCAGGCAGTCGCGCGCCGCGTCGCCGACCCGAGCCTCGATCTCCAGGCTCCCCTGGAGTGCCTTCCGCGCCTGCTCGCGATCGAGCTCGACACCGTATGGTTCCCCGTTCGCCGTGCGATACGGATGTCCCAGGTACAGGTGGTTGGGTCGGATCTCGTCCCGCAGGTATTCCAGGCTCGCCCGGTAGGCGATCGGGTCGACGAAGCCGGGGAAGCCGTTGGCCGCGCCGTGCACCTGCACGGCGTCGCCGACGAACACGTCGTTCTGGCCGTCGACCACGTACGCCACGGAGCCGGGCGTGTGGCCGGGGATGGCGTGGACCGAGACCGTGACGTCGCCGCCGAGCGACAAGGTCTCGCCGCCGTTGACGAGTACGGTCGGCTCCATTTCCCCGGAGATGACCGCCTGGGCCGCCGCGAGCTGCTTGGCTTCCCCGTCTGGGTCGTGCAGGTACGGGCCCCGCCCAGCCAGGTACTCGTCGACGTGGGCCCGGCGGGAACGCAGCATCGGCGCATCCGCTTCGTGGATGACCACCTTCGCGCGTCGGCCGGTGAGCTCCCAGAGTGCGTGCGCGCCGCCGAGGTGATCGATGTGACCGTGGGTGAGCAGGATCCAGCGGACATCCTCGATTCGACGTCCGAGCGCCTCCAGCGCGGGCGCCATCCCCTCCGCCGGGGACGAGGCGATCCCGGTGTCGACGATGGCCGGCTCCGGCGCATCGATGAAGAAGCTGTACAGGCCGAACCGACCCCACGGAGAGACCAGCGGGTGAATCTTCACGTCCCGCGTCATCGCTCAGCGCGCCGTCCCAGGAACGCAGCGGTCTCTGTGAACGCGCGGTAGTACTCCGGGAGCCAGGAGAAGTTCTGCACGAACCCGTGGTTGGCGCCGGCGTAGCGGGTGACCGTCGCGTCCACCCCGGCCTCACGGAGTCGCTGGCCGTACAGTTCGCCCTCGTCGCGCAGCGGATCGAACTCTGCTGTGAGGATGAGGGCCGGCGGCAGGCCAGAGAGGTCTTCGCGCTTGATCGGCGAGACGAGCGGATCCGCCGCATCCGCTCCGCTGTCGAGGTAGAAGGCGTTGAACGGCTTCAGGCCTGCCGTCTCCAGCCCGTAACCCTCGGCGTTCTCCCGCAGGGAGGCGTAGCGCTCGACGTCGAAGTCCAGGTCGAGGGACGGGTAGTACAGCACCTGGTGCGTGAGCTGGGTGAACCCGTCATCGTGCGCCATCGCCGCGACTGCTGCGACGAAGGTGCCGCCGGAGCTGTCGCCTGCGATCGCCAGGGTCTGGCCGTCCCAGCCCAGTCGCCCTGTGTTCTCCGCGACCCAGCGGACCACGCCGTAGCAGTCCTCCAGTCCCGCCGGGAAGGCCGCCTCCGGCGCCCGGCGGTAGCCGACCGAGACGACCGTGAGCCCGGTCTCCCTGGCCAGTGCTCGTGCGACGTGGTCGTGCGTTTCCAGGCTGCCGAGGAAGAACGCACCACCGTGGAAGTAGACCAGTATGCCGTGCGACGCGTCTTCGACCGGGGTGTAGATCCGCACCGGGACCTCGCCCACCGGGGTCTGGGCGGTCGCGTCCTCGACGGAGTGCAGCGGCAGGCGGTCCTCCGGTGCGGGAACCATCGCCTCTTCGCCAGCGCGAAATGCGACCGGATCGATCGGTCCCGGCAGAGGCTCGGGCAGGTTGGCGATGAGGGTGGCGATTTCGGGATGCAGCGGCACGGTGTCAGGCCTGTTCCTGGGACACGGGCTTCTGGCCGGGGAAGACGTCGTTGATTTCCTCTTCTGACCACCCATTGCGTGAGATGCGCTGCAGTTCGTCGGTGACGGGCTTGCGGGTCGACTGGAACAGCGCCAGTGCCTCCGGCAGGGAGTCCGCCTGTGCGAGGGCGTCGGCGAGGGCGCCTGCGTCTTCGATCGCCGAGTTGGCGCCCTGGCCCTGGTGGTGCAGCATCGAGTGGGCAGCGTCGCCGACGAGCACGACGGAGTCCGAGTGCCACGTGTCGACCGGGTCGATGTCGTAGACGGCACGGATGCTGACGGTGTCGAGGTCGAGGCCGCGGGCGATGCTCACGATCCGGTCGTCGAAGCCCGCAACACTCGCCACGAGTTCATCCTTGGTGATGGCGGGGGCCCAGGTGCCGTCAGGGTTCAGGGCGGTGATGTCGAAGGAAACCTGGTTGCGGTGGCGCAGCGGCAGCAGGTAAACCTTCGCGCCCTTGCCGATGTACATCCGGAGGTTGTCGTCGACGACGAGTCCGTGGGCGTCATCGGCAGAGATCACCACGCGGTAGGCGTGCTCGCCCGAGAAGACGGGGCTCTTGTCGCTGAACAGCTGCTCGCGGACGACCGATTTGATGCCGTCGGCGCCAATGACCAGGTCGGCTTCGACGGTCTCGCCGTTGGTGAACGTCAGCGTGGAACGGTCACCTGTGTCGTCAATCGACTGCAGCTTGTGGCCAAGGCGCACCATGCCTTCGGGGAGCACGCCCAGGAGAGCGTCGATGAAGTCCCCGCGGTGGATCAGCTGGGTCTTCGTCTCCTCGGCGAAGGCGGGCCAGTTCTCCTGCATGATCGGCTGATTGGTGGCCGTGAGGATCTGGAAGTAGTCGCTTGCCGAGCTCACCTTCGCGATCTCGTCGAAGATTCCCCACTGGCGGAACCGGTGCATGGTTGCGGGACGGAGGCCGATACCGGCCCCGACTTCCCGGATCTGGCTCGCCTGCTCGTATACCGTGACGTCGGCGCCGGCCAGGCTCAGGGCGTTGGCGGCCGCTGCTCCCGCGTAGCCGGCGCCGACGATGGCGATCGTGAGGTTCTGAATGTCCGAAGTCTTCATTGTTCTTCTCTTCCTTGACCCAGGGCGAACCTGGAAGAACGGGGATGCGGGTGGTGGGGGTCAGGCGTGGATCGACAGGAAATCGGCCGGATTGTCCACGAAAATGGTTCTGATGGTGGCTTCGTCGAGACCGGACTTGCGGAGGTCCGGGATGAGGTCCTCGAAGATGTAGTTCACGGTGTGGCCCTTCACTCCGGGCCAGCCGAGTGGGCTGCAGTTGGCGTCGGCCCCGGCGAACGCCACGTTCAGATGCCCTGCGGCAAGGAACCGAAGGAAGTGGTCCAGGCGTTCCTGGCGCGGACGGGCCCAGAACGGCGGGTCCTCGAGTTCGGTCTCGTATCCGAAGGTGTCGAACCCGACCCGGCCGCCTTGCTCGGCGATCCAGGTGTCCCGGGTCTTGTCGGCGTTCACCCCGTCGTCGACGTGTCCGAACAACACGCGGTCCAGGGGAAGTCCTTCCTCCTGGAAGATCGCGATCGCATTCTCGGCGTCGATCGCCAGGTGAGTCAGGATCGGCACGCCGGTCGACAACGAAGCGCGGGCCGCGGCCCGGTAGATGCGCTTGTCGAGCTCCGTCATCCGCCCACCGCGGCTCACGCCGACCTTGATGACGCCGGCGCGGCTGCCGGTGTCACCGATTCCGATCGTGATCTCGTGCGTGAAGACCTCGGTCAGGTACTCCACGGTCGCCCGGGCGAAGTGCGGCAGCGCGGTGTCGCCGCCGACGAAGCCGGTGCAGGCCACGATGTGCACCCCGGTCTTGGCTGACAGGGACTTGTAGTAGTCGACGTCGCGGCCGTTGCAGATCCCCGTCGCGTCGACGAACGTCCCGCCTCCGTACTCGTGGAATTTTCGCAGCTTCGGCACCGTCTCCTCGTACCGCTGCTCCGGCGTCTTCCACCAGGTCGTGTCCAGCTCACTGCCGGGCATGCCGTATCCGATGTGCTCGTGGATCGCCACGAGTCCCAATTCTTCGGCCGGGATCGTCCCCAGCACTGTGTTCACCTTTGACAACAGACTCACCTTAAGGAAGTAGTAAAAGTTACGAGATGGAGAGCGAAAGCAGATCGCGCGGGTTGTCCACGAGGATGCGCTGGGCATCCTCGTCGCTGAGGCCCAGTGACGTGAGGAGGGGGACGAATGCGGACAGGACGTGGCTGAACGGCAGGTTGTAGTCCGGCAGTCCCTTGGCCACGCCGATCGCATTGCTTGACAGCACGATCTGGTCGCCGTGGCCGGCTGCCACGAGCTCGATGACCAGGGCCGCGCGTTCGCGGTCGGTCACGTAATCGGCGTCGTCGTCCAGGCCGACGTGGTCCAAACCGACGTACGCGCCACGGCGAGCCACCGCAAGGGCGGCGCCGGCCGAGAATGCGTCGGTGCGGTCCAGCCCGCCGACGAGCACCCGGTCGGCGGGGAGCGACTCGCCGAGGACGATGTCGAGGTCGTGCAGCGGGTCGGCGCCGAAACGGATGGACACGGCCACGCCGGTGTTCAGCGCGGTCCTGGCCGCGCCGCGGAAGAGGCTCTCCTCGGTCGGCGTCATGCCGCTCCGGGCGGCCGTGGTGGTCACGAGCCCCGCTCGGCCCCGGCGTTCAACGCGCGGGACCACCATGCCGTCGCCGACCTCTTTGGAAAAGAGGTCGGCGAACTTCTCCGCGGGCCATGGTGTCGGCGGGTTCGTCTGCGGCGTCAGGAAGTAGCCGCCGAGCATCTCCTCGGGACCCATGCCCGTCGAGGCGATGATGTGCACCCCGGTCGAGCGGGAGAGCGCCTCGTACAGGTTCACGTCGCGCCCGTGGAACATGCCCGTGCTGTCGACGATCGTCTGTCCGCCGTGCTGGCGGAAGTCGCTCAGCTTCGAGGCCAGGATCTCGAAGATCTCCGCCCGGTCCATGCTGATGTCCGGTGCATACTGGGCCCCGGGGACCACCGAAAGCAGCGCCTCGTGGACGGCGACCACACCCAGTTCATGAGCGGGGATCGGGCCAAGGACCGTATTGACGGTCTTATCGGCGAGGGTCGTTGCATCCGTCATTGGCACAACCTTTCGTAAGCGTCACGCCATCGTTGGCGCCACGCGCTGTGGAGAGTCAGGCACCGTGACATCTGGATTGATTCCTCGCCGAGCTCGGTGCTGACGATCGCAAACAAGGGAGGCCTTGATTACGTGTCCACTAGGTTTACATGTCGTCAAGTCAAAGTCAAGGCAGGTCTCACCGCTCGAGAGCAAGTGCGGCCAACCCTCGGAAGTACCGGCCGTTCCCCGCCAGCGCGCGTGCGGCCAAAGTGCCGTCCGCCGGTGGCGGGTCGCGGCACTTTGGCCGCACGCGGTTCCGGACGGTCGCCCTCTCAGGCCGCCGGGTTCCAGCCGCGCTCGAGGAGGGCGCGGCGGATCCTGCCGATGATCTCCGGCTGCCGAGGTCCCAGGTGGCTCTTGTTGAAGCGGATGACGCGCCATCCTTCTTCCATCAGCGCGTCCACGCGGTCGACGTCGCGATGGAACTGCTCCTCGTCGTCGCGGTGCTGCTCGCCGTCGTATTCGACCAACACCCGCTGATGCGGGTAGACGAGATCGCCCCAGGCCAGGAACACGCCGTATCGATCGACGATTTCGGCGTTCACCTCGGGTTCAGGGAGGCCCGCGCGCACGATGATCAACCTGAGCCGGGTCTCCCGGGGGGAGTCGGTACGCACTCTGACCAGGGCCAGCGCCTCCCTCAGTCGGCGCACGCCCGGTCTGCCGGAGTGAGAGGCGACCGCCTGCTCCAGCTGGACCAACGTCGCGAGCGGTCTTTGGCGCCGTACCAGGCTGTCGCCCACAACGATCAACTCGTCAAGAGAGAGCGACGTGGCCAGCTGGCACCACACGTCCACCACGGATGCGACGCCGAGACCGTCGGTATTCGCCTCGACCATCCCGACGTGCGGCACCAGATGCCCGTGCACGCCGACACCCGAGCGCCGCCGCCCACGCACCGCGGTCGCGACATCGAGCGATCGGCGCTCTAGGAAGCGGCGTGGCAGCGGGAGGCCGTGGAGCAGCGCTGCGGTGACATGGCTGAAGAACTGGTCAGACGGCATCCGTACGGAGTACTCGCGGGCACGGGCTTCGGTCCTGGCCCGGGCGCGGACCCACGCGGACTGCACGGTCTCACCGGGGACGGCGTCGAACCTTGGCGCTGACCGTGGAGAACGGATGCCGTGGAAGGGCCGGCGCAGGTCTGAGCGTCTGAGCCGGCCCGGGCTGACACCGAGAGGCCTCGCCTCTCGGACGTCGAAGGGGCCGGGCGGCAGGTCCTCGGGTAGCGAAGCCGGTCTGGTCATCGCCCGATGGTGGCACGACTCGTCCAGCTCCACCCCGGTTATCCACAGGGCGATTCCGCGACCCTGGACCTGTGGAACGCGACTCTGGGCCTGTGGAAAAAGGTCGAACAACGCTCCGTGCGGCCAAAGTGCCGCCCAGCCCGGCCGGAAGGCGGCATTTGCCCGCACGGAGCGCGACACCGGCCCGGAGGCGGCAGTTTGCCCCACGCGCGCAACACCGGCCGCCCGGCGGGACAGGCCCGCACGGGGTGGAGCGCCTCCCGGAGGGGCCTAGGCGCCGAACGCCTGGCGCAACGTACCGCGGTGGCGGGCCTGCAGCTCGTCGAGGGTGACCGTGAACTGGTCCTGGATCTCGATGCCGGGCGCCGTCGCATCCGTCACGCCGATGCGCAGCACCGGGTAGTCGCGGCCTTCGCACAGGCCGAGGAACTTCACGTCGTCCTCCCGCGGCACCGACACGATCACCCGGCCGGCCGACTCCGAGAACAGGGCGACGGATGCGTCGACGCCGTCGCGCTCGCAGATGTCGCCGATCCAGACCCGGGCGCCGACACCGAAACGGAGCACGGCTTCGGCGAGGGCCTGGGCGAGCCCGCCTTCACTGAGGTCGTGGGCACTGTCGACCAGCGCCTCCTGCGACGCGGCGTGCAGCAGCCCGGCGAGTGCGGCCTCGCGACCGAGGTCGACCTCCGGCGGGCGGCCGCCGAGGTGGTCGTGCACGACGCCGGCCCACGCCGAACCGTCGAGTTCCTCACGGGTGATGCCCAGCAGGTAGATGTTGTGGCCGTCGTCCTGCCAGCCGCTGGGAACGCGGCGAGCGACGTCGTCGATCACACCGAGCACGGCGATCACCGGGGTGGGGTGGATCGGCACGTCGCCGGTCTGGTTGTAGAACGACACGTTCCCGCCGGTGACCGGGATCTCGAGCTCGAGGCATCCGTCGGAGAGACCCTCGACGGTCTGCGCGAACTGCCACATCACCTCGGGGTTCTCCGGCGAGCCGAAGTTCAGGCAGTCGCTGATGCCGACCGGCACGGCGCCGGTCGCGGCGACGTTGCGGTAAGCCTCGGCCAGGGCGAGTTGGGCGCCGCGGTACGGGTCGAGCTGGCAGTATCGGCCGTTGGCGTCCGTCGCGATGGCGAAGCCGAGGCCGGACTCCTCGTCGACGCGGATCATGCCGCCGTCGTCGGGGAACGACAGGGCCGTGTTGCCCATCACGTAGTGGTCGTACTGGTCGGTGATCCAGCTGGGGTCGGCCAGGTTCGGCGAGCCGAGCAGCGCGAGGAACTGCTCACGCAGCGTGGCGGCATCCGTTGCCCGGGGGAGAGCGGATGCGGAGTCGGCCTGCAGCGCGTCGAGCCAGGTCGGGTAGGCGACCGGACGGTCATAGACCGGGCCGTCGACGGCGACCGTGCGCGGGTCGACGTTGACGATCTCCTCGCCGTTCCAGTTGATGATCAGGCGGCCGGAGTCGGTGACCTCGCCGAGCACGCTGGTCTCGACGTCCCACTTCGCGGTGACGGCGAGGAAACCCTCGAGCTTCTCCGGCGCCACGACCGCCATCATGCGCTCCTGGCTCTCGGACATCAGGATCTCTTCGGCGGTGAGGCTCGGGTCGCGGAGGAGCACCTTCTCGAGCTCGATGAACATGCCGCCGTCGCCGTTGGACGCGAGCTCGCTGGTGGCGCAGGAGATGCCGGCAGCCCCGAGGTCCTGGATGCCCTCGACGAGCTTCTCCTTGTAGAGCTCGAGGCAGCACTCGATGAGCACCTTCTCGGCGAACGGGTCGCCGACCTGGACGGCCGGGCGCTTGGTCGGCCCGCCCGCGCTGAACGTGTCCGAGGCGAGAATGGATGCCCCGCCGATGCCGTCGCCGCCGGTGCGTGCACCGAACAGCACGACCTTGTTTCCGGCGCCCGTGGCGTTGGCCAGGTGCAGGTCCTCGTGCCGGAGCACACCCACCGAAAGTGCGTTGACCAGCGGGTTGGCCTGGTAGACCGAGTCGAATACTGTCTCGCCGCCGATGTTCGGGAGCCCCAGGCAGTTGCCGTAGAACGAGATGCCGGAGACGACCCCGTGCACGACCCGCGCGGTGTCCGGGTGGTCGATGGCCCCGAAGCGCAGGGCGTCCATCACGGCGACCGGGCGGGCGCCCATCGAGATGATGTCGCGCACGATGCCGCCGACGCCGGTCGCGGCGCCCTGGAACGGTTCGATGTAGCTCGGATGGTTGTGGCTCTCGATCTTGAACGTGACCGCCCAGCCCTCGCCGACGTCGATGACGCCGGCGTTCTCACCCATGCCCACCATGAGGTTCTTCTTCATGGCCGGCGTGACCTTCTGCCCGAACTGGCGCAGGTAGTTCTTGCTCGACTTGTAGGAGCAGTGTTCGCTCCACATCACCGAGTACATGGCCAGCTCGCCGCTGGTGGGGCGCCGCCCGAGGATCTCGCGGATGCTCGCGTACTCGTCGGCCTTCAGGCCGAGGGCGCCGTACGGCTGCTCTCGTTCCGGCGTCGCTCGGGCGTTGGAGACGGTGTCGGCGACGCCGCGGGTAGTGGGGGATGCAGCGGTGTCGGTCACAGGGAAATGCTCCTTGAAGAAACGGATGCCGGGGGTGCTCCCAGTCTACTTCCGCCGGTTGCGTGGCCTTCACGCTGCGGTTTCTGCCACGCGCGCATGGCACGCCCACCGCGCGTGGCGAAATCCGCAGCGCGAGGCAGAAACTTCAGCGCGAGCAAAGTCTGCCGCGCTCGCGAATTCCGCAGCGCGAGGGGGGAGGTTACGCCCGCCCGCCGGGAGGGCCGACCACGAGCAGCGTGCCCAAGATCACCACGACCGCCAGTGCGAAGACGGTGACCAGCAGCGCCGGGCGCTTCAGGAACCAGCGCAGCAACCGTCGCGCCCACAGCCGGTCGCGGCGGTCAGGTGTCGCGTCCGTCCTCCACTCGCCCTCGAGTTCACCGCGCCTCTCGAGCCAGCGATCGAACGGGATTGTGGCGTAGGGAACGATCGCGGTGGCGACCGCCAGCACGATGCGCTTCGCCGGCCAGTACTGGTTGAGCCCGACGAGGACCGCCGTGCCGGCGTACGTGATGAATACCAGGCCGTGCACGAAACCGGCGATGAACGCGAACTGGCTCTCGACGTGCGCGACGTACTTCAACAGCATCGCCACGATCAGGAGCGTCCAGGTCACCGCTTCGGCGATGGCAACGGTGCGGTAAAACAAGCGTGGTGACACGATATGGAACTCCAAGCAGGTGAGGGGGGTACCTCCACTCTCCCATCTGCACCTGGCCGGTCTCATCGTTCTAAAGTTTGAAGCGAGCCTTCCTGCACCTGCACCCCTGCACTCCTGCAAAGTTGCATTTGCGCAATTACGCAGGATGAGTAAAAATAGCTGACGTGACTCAGCAGCCAGCCCCCGGACTCCGCGACCGAAAACGCCTGGAAACCCGCGCGCGCCTCGAAGACGCCGCGGTCACCCTGGTGCTGCGCGACGGCCTGGAGCACGCCACGGTGGATGCCATCAGCGAACTTGCCGACGTGTCCCCACGCACCTTCTTCAACTATTTCGACGGAAAGGACAGCGCCGTCCTGGGTCTGCGACCGATCGAGATCACCGATGAGACGGTGATGGGGCATCTGGTCGAGTGGGAGGGGGGTGACCACGTCCAGTCGGTTGTGCGCCTCATCCTGAACCTGATGGGCGGCCCGACGGCTCGCTCGACCATGCAGCAAGACCGGATGGAGATCATCCGTCGTCACCCTCAATTGCTGGCGAGCCAGTTCGCCCTGTTCACCCAAACGGCGGGACAACTGAGTGCCGCGGTGCAGACGCTCCTGGCCCGCGACCCGAAGTTCACCGGCTCGGCGACCGACCAGGCCGCCTGGGCCGACCTGATGCTCGGCTTGTGCGGCACGGCGCTGCGCGTGGCCATGAAGGAATGGGCGTCGTCCGGCGGCGACGCCCCGCGCGAAGAAATTGAACCACGAGCGATCGAGCTCGTCAGAGAGGTATTAGAGAAACTCGAATGACCACCATCCCGAATTTCCCGGTCGGCACCACTGCCGACCCGGCAACCAAACGACACATCCTCCTCGTCTTCGCCGGGCTCATGGTCACCATGTTGCTGGCGTCGCTCGACCAGACCATCTTCAGCACCGCGCTGCCGACCATCGTCGGTGAACTCAACGGCGTCGACCACATGCTGTGGGTGACCACCGCCTACATCCTCGCCTCCACCATCATGCTGCCGGTCTACGGCAAGCTGGGCGACCTGATCGGCCGCAAGGGTCTTTTCATCGGGGCGATCGCCCTGTTCATCGTGGGGTCGGTCGTCGGCGGCCTCGCCCAGGACATGACCTGGCTCATCATCGGCCGTGCGATCCAGGGCCTTGGCGGTGGCGGGCTGATGATCCTCTCCCAGGCGATCATCGCCGACGTCATCCCGGCTCGTGAGCGGGGCAAGTACATGGGCATCATGGGCGGCGTTTTCGCGCTGTCCTCCGTCGCGGGCCCGTTGCTCGGCGGCTGGTTCACCGAAGGCATCGGCTGGCGCTGGGCGTTCTGGATGAACATTCCACTCGGCATCCTGGCGATCGTCTCGGCCGTGGCGTTCCTCCGGCTGCCGAAGCACGCCAACGCCAAGCCGCGCCTGGACGTGGCCGGAATGGGCCTCCTGGCCGTCGCCTCCACCTGCCTGGTGCTCGTCACCACCTGGGGCGGCACCACGTACGACTGGGACTCGCTCACCATCATGGCGCTGATCATCGGCACCGTCGTCGCCGGAGTGGCCTTCGTGATGGTCGAGCGCCGCGCCCCCGAGCCGATCATGCCGTTGCACCTGTTCAAGGACCGCAACTTCAATCTCACGACCACTGCCGGCCTGATCACCGGTATTGCGATGTTCGGCGCCCTGGCGTACCTGCCGACCTACCTGCAGATGGTCACCGGCGCCAACGCCACCGAAGCCGGATTCCTGATGATCCCGATGATGGCGGCGCTGCTGGTCAGTTCTATCGGGTCCGGGGCGCTGGTGAGCAAGACCGGCCGCTACAAGTGGCTGCCGATCGTCGGCACGATCGTCGTGGCGATCGCCCTGGTGCTGTTGTCCACGATGACGCCGGACCTGGCGATCTGGGTGCTTTGCAGCTATCTCGCGGTGATGGGCCTCGGGCTCGGGATGAGCATGCAGATCCTGATCCTGATCGTGCAGAACTCGTTCCCGGTCTCCCAGGTCGGCACGGCGACCGCGTCGAACAACTACTTCCGGCAGATCGGCGCGTCCCTCGGGTCCGCCATCGTCGGCAGCCTGTTCGTCGCCCGCCTGACCGAGCTGATGGCCCAGCGGATGCCGAATACCGGCGGCAGCGCATCCGCTGGCCTGAATTCGCTCACCCCTGCGGTCGTCAAGGAGCTTCCGGCCTCAGTGCGCGACATCATCATCGGCGGCTACAACGACGCGCTCACCCCGGTGTTCCTCTACATGGTGCCGCTGGTCGTCGTCGCCGTCGTGCTGCTCTGTTTCGTCAAGGAGGTCCCGCTCGCCACCACCATCGAGCGCGACATCCTGCCGGAGTCGCTCGAGATCGACGGCGCGAACTTCGTGCGGCTCGAGACGGTGTCAACGGATGTTGTCGGTGCCGATGCGACTGCCGGGCCGGGCCGCACTCCCGCGGGTGACGTTCCGCGCGCCTGACCGGGGCGCGGTTGGCTGGAGTTCCGCGTTTATGTCGCATACCGCGGGTGACCGGGGTGGGGCCGCTGTGGCAGTGCCCGTAACTCTGGGCGAGCACCCGGTCGTCGCGCCCGCGCGAAGGCGCGAGCGCGGTCGCCGCGTGCGGCCAAATGGTCGCCCGGTCGGCGTGGGTGGCGGCACTTTGCCCGCACTCGCGGGTCTTGGGAGGCGGGAGGCGGGTGCGCGTGACGCGGGTGCGCTGAGCCGGGAGCGCCTGATACGGAAGCGCGGAACCGCCCGCGCCCGACTACTACACGCCGATCAGGGTCCGCTCGATGACCGAGGTGAAGAACGCCAGGCCGTCGACCCCGCTGCGCATGGCGTCGGCGGTGTCCGGACCGAACCCGGGTTCGACCGCGTGCTCCGGGTGTGGCATCAGGCCGACGACGTTGCCACGGGTGTTGGTCACACCGGCGATGTCGTTCAGCGACCCGTTGGGGTTGCCGTCGATGTAGCGGAACGCGACCAGGCCCTCGCCCTCGAGCCGGGCCAGGGTGTCGGCGGACGCCATGAACGCACCCTCACCGTTCTTCAGCGGGATGGTGATCTCCTGGCCCGCCGTGAAACCGCCGGTCCAGGCCGTCGAGGTGTTCTCGACGCGGAGCCGCTGGTCGCGGCAGATGAAGGTGCCGCCCTCGTTGCGGATCAGGCCGCCGTCGAGCAGGTGTGCCTCGGCGAGCATCTGGAAACCGTTGCAGATACCGAGCACGGGCATCCCTGAGTTCGCGGCGTCGACGACCTCGGTCATGATGGGCGAGAGGCTGGCGATGGCGCCGCAGCGCAGGTAGTCACCGTAGCTGAAGCCGCCGGGCAGCACGAGCGCGTCCACGTCGTGCAGGTCGTGGTCGCCGTGCCAGAGGGCCACCGGTTCGGCGCCGGCCAGGCGGATGGCGCGCTGCGCGTCGCGGTCGTCGAGTGATCCGGGGAAGGTGACGACGCCGATGCGCATCAGTTCGCCGTTTCGGTGACGTCGGTCACGTCGGTGTCTTCGGTGACGTTGCCGGTCTCGAAGTCGGCCGTGGCGCTCGCGCCGAAGCCGTCGACCCCGGCGTAGTGCACGCTGATCACGTCTTCGATCACCGAGTTCGAGAAGATCGAGTCGGCGAGTTCCTGCACCTCAGCGAGCGTGGCGTCATCCGCTGGACCGTCGACGGTCAGTTCGAACCGCTTGCCGATCCGGACGCTGCCGAACTTGCCCTGCCCCAACCGGGCAAGGGCGCGGGCGACGGCTTTGCCCTGAGGGTCGAGCAGCTCGGCCTTGGGCATGACTTCTACAACGATGGTGGGCACAGCGCACTCCGCATACGGTCGAGGGTGGGTGCTGACAATTCTACAGGCCGCTCCCGAGGCTCAGGGCTGGGTCGCCGGGGTCGCCGGCGCCAGGCCGGACTGTGCGATCAAGATGCCGCGCAGCACGTCGCGGATCGCCGCCACGCCGTCGTAGGTCTCCACGAAACTGGTGCTGAACGGTGACAGCCCGATCCGCAGTCCGTCCGGGGCGCGGAAATCGGGGATCACGTCGTGTTCCCACAGCGTCGTGGTCACCTGCCGCATCGCCGGGTGGTTGATCGTCACGTGTCCGCCTCGGTGGGTGTGCTCCCGCGGTGAACCGAGCGTGACGCCCATCGGCGCCAGCCAGTCGTCGACGAGGCTGATCGCATACTCGGTGAGCGCGACCGATTTGGCGCGCACCTCGTCGATGCCGGCCTCCTCGATCATGGCGATGGTGTCCTGCATGGCGAGCATGCCGACGATGGCGGGGGTGCCGCTCATGAATCGACGGATGCCGCGTCCCGGCACATACCGTGGTTCCATCGCGAACACGTCCCTGGTCCCCATCCAGCCCTGGATCGGTTGCGCGAGCACATCCTGCAGGTCTTCCCGCACGTAGCCGAAGGCTGGCGAGCCCGGGCCGCCGTTCAGGTACTTGTAGGTGCAGCCGACGGCCAGGTCGACGTCCCAGAGGTCCAGTTCCACCGGCACCGATCCCGCCGAATGGCAGAGGTCCCAGAGAACGAGCGCGCCGGCCTCGTGCGCCACGGCGGTGATGGTGCGCACGTCGGCCAGGAAACCCGAGCGGAAGGCGACATGGCTGAGCAGCACCAGCGCGGTCTGCGGCCCGACGACCCGACGCACCTGTTCGGCCGTCACCCCGCCGGCCGGGTCGGAGCGGATCCAGCGGAGGGTCAACCCGCGCTCGGCGGCGATGCCCTCGAGCACGTAGCGATCGGTGGGGAAGTTGTCGGTGTCGAGCACGACCTCGGTGCGGTCGGCGCGCGCGTCGACGGCGGCGCGGGCGAGCTTGTAGAGCATCACCGTGGTGGAATCGCCGACCCACACCTGGCCGGGCGCGGCGCCGAGCGCAGTCCGGCCGAGGTTGTCTCCGATGCGGGTCGGCAGGTCCATCCATTCGTCGTCCCAGCCGCGGATCAGCCGGGTGCCCCAGGCGCCGGTGAGGAAGTCGGCGATCCGTTGCACGCTCGCGATGGTGGGGCGCCCCAGGGAGTTGCCGTCGAGGTAGGCGACGACGCCGGGGTGACTGTCATGCCCCTCGTTGGCGCCGTCGCCGGAATTGCCGCGGTCGCCGGTGTCATCCGCACCGACGAACCGGCTCCGGTAGTGCCCGAGACCGTCGATCCGGTCCATTCGCCGGGCGAAGGCGAGTTGCGCGTCCAGGCCAGCGGCCTTTCCGCCGGCCATGCCGCCGGCCTGGGCGTCATGCCGTCCTGCGCCTTGCGTGCTGGTGGTCATCGACGGTCCTCGAGGTCGGTGCGGGAGACGGCCTGCGCGGTGCACAGCCACTCGGCGAACGCCGCCGGTTCGACCGGACGTTCGCCGGGTACCACCGTAACGCGCGTGTCCGCCGGCGGGGCATCCGTCGTGCCGGCCACGCGCCGGGGCCGCAACGCACCCGTGTAGTCGCCGAGGTCGACGGCCGTGAGTGCGCCCAGGATGGCATCGGTCGACAGCCCGACGGCCAGCAGTGCGTCGATCTCCCGCCGGTTCAACCCGACCGGCAGCGGCCCGTTGCCGAGGTCTGTGCCGTACAGCACCTGCCCGCCGTGGGCGTGGAATCGACGCAGGTTGTCGCTGGCCCGAGCGAAGTCGTCGCCGTACTCGCCCCAGCCGTGGATGTCGAGTGTGCTGATCCACGTCATCCGCCCGGCCATCGCCTCGACGAGGTCGTCGACCAGCCGTTCGCTGAACGGGGTGTGCGCGAGCGCGTCCACCCCCGCGAGGTACGCGCGCAGCGCCTGGCCGACGCCCTGCGCGTGGGCGACAACCGGCATGCTGTGCTCGTGTGCGCGGCCGACGATGGCGCGCAGGACCTCGCTGTCGAACACCGGTCCGGCTTCGTTGTTCAGGGTGATCTTGACAACGGATGCGCCCGCCGCGAGCTGCGCGTCGACCGCCGTTCGGGCATCCGTCGCCGTCCTGACCTCCTGGACGCAGCCGGGAGGCGCCCACGCCTGGGCGCCCGGGTATCCCCCCGCGGCGGCCAGGAACTGATGCGCGTAGATGACATCGGGTGCCCCGGTCGACGCCTGCCAGCCTGGCGGAGGGGCCCAGCCGCCGAGGTCGAGCACCCGTGCGATGCCGCCGGCGGCCAGTGGGGCCGGGTCGATCAGGGCCAGGTGGACGTGGGCGTCGATGAACCCTGGAAAGACGGTGGATCCCGGCAGGATCGTCTCGCTCATTCTCGGACACCGATTTCCGTGCGGACGGCGAATAGCTCAGGGAAGAAGGTGAGGTCGAGCGCCTTCTGCAGGAACGCGGCGCCGCTGGAACCGCCGGTGCCGTGCTTCATGCCGATGATCCGTTGCACGGTCTTCAGGTGCCGGAACCGCCAGAGCTGGAAGTTGTCTTCGAGGTCGACCAGTTCCTCACAGGCCTCGTAGGCCGCCCAGTGTTCGCGCCCGTCGTCGCGCCCTGCCTGTTCGTAGATGCCGCGGAAGGTATGTACCAGGGCCGGCTGCAGGACCCAGGCCTGGGTGACGTCACGGCTCAGGATGTCGGGCGGGATGTCATAGCCGGCGCGGTGCAGGTAGCGGAGGAACTCGTCGTAAATACTCGGAGCGGCCAGGACCTCGGCGAGGAGGGAGTGGGCATCCGGATCGCTTTCGAAGACGCTGAGCATGCGGGCGTTCTTGTTGCCGAGGGCGAATTCGACGGCCCGGTACTGGTAGGACTGGAACCCGGAGGCGTGGCCGAGGACGTCGCGGAACTGCGAATACTCGGTGGGGGTCAGGGTCGCCAGCACCGACCACTGCTCGGTGAGGGTGCGCTGGATGTGCTTGACCCTGGCGATGCATTTAAGAGCCGGGGCGAGCCGGTCATCGCGGAGGTATTCCGCGGCGGCGCGGAGCTCGTGCAGCACCAGTTTCAGCCAGAGTTCTGTGGTCTGGTGCTGGATGATGAAGAGCAATTCGTCGTGGTGCTCGGGGCTGCTGACCGGATGCTGGGCGCTCAGCAGTGTGTCGAGGTCGAGGTAGGAGCCGTAACTCATCCGCTCCCGGAAGTCTGTGACGATCTCCGGGTCGAAGTCTCTCGTATTGTTCTCAACCGGCATGTGGGCTCCGTTTCCGAACCGAAGCGGGCTTGTGGCCACGATGCCCGGTTCCGTCAGTACGCATTCTCACCGCTCGGCGCCGAGCATGCAAACGCGAACCAGTCGACCAGGCGAAGGGCACCTAGAATCGACGGCATGACTTCGTCTTCGCGCATCCCCGATGAAGTGTCTCCGCCCCGGCGGCGGGATGCCCGGGCGAACCGCGATCGCCTTCTCACCGAGGCCAGGTCTTTGTTCGCGCGCGATGGCGTCGATGCGTCGCTGGAAGAGATCGCGCGACGCGCCGACGTCGGGGTGGCCACCCTGTATCGCAATTTCCCGGCCCGCGACGACCTCATCCGTTCGCTGTACGACCTGTCCCTCTCGGAGCTGGCCTCGGTGCGTGAGGAGATCGAAGCCGCGGCAACGGCGTGGGAGGGCGTCGTCACCTACATGGAGCGGGTCGCCGAGTGGCTGGTCGCCGACCCGTCGCTTCCGCCGATCCTCAAGCGGATGGCGGTCATCGATCCGACCTACCGACCGGAGGCGCACTTCGAGTCGTTCATCGCGACGTTGGTCAAGCAGGCGAAAGCCGACGGGGACCTTCGCCCGGATGTCGAAGCTGTTGATGTGGCGGTGCTCGTCACCCTGATCGGTTCGCTCAATGCCCTGGGGGATGGCTACGCCGGCCAATGGCGCCGACAGCTGTCGATCCTGCTCGACGGGTTGCGCACTCCTGGCCAGGAACGGACCAAGTTGCCCGGTCGGCCGCTGAACATGAAGGTGTACCAGGCGACGATGCACGGACTGGGCCGGCGCGCGCGCCGGAACGCCACCTGATCTCGAGCCTGTCGAGACCCGGTGGTCGAGCTTGTCGAGACCCGAGACCCGGCGCTATTCGGTGGTCGAGCCTGTCGAGACCCGCACCTTCACGACGTTCGCCCAGGGGTCTTCGAACGTGAGGCTCTGCCCGTCGTCGCGTCCCGTGACGCCGTAGTGGGACATCCGCTCGCCGAGCGCGCCGAGGTCGTCACCGCTGGGGACGATGATGTCGACTTCGCCGAGGCCCAGTGCGAGCCGGCGTTTGCCGCTGCCGGCGCTGTTCCAGGTGTTCATGGCCATGTGGTGGTGGTAGCCGCCGGCGGAGACGAACAGCGCGGAATCGCCCAGGGCGGCCGTAGTCTCGAAGCCGAGCCGGTTGACGTAGAACTCGCGGGCGCTCGCCACGTCGCCGACGGAGAGGTGAACGTGCCCGACGAACGCGTTGCCGGTGCCCGGGTTCTCGATTCCCTGCGGGGTGATGTGCTCCTGGATGAACGTGTTCGGGTCGAGGTAGAGGGTGGCCATTTCGACCTGGCCGTGGGTCCAGCTCCAGGTGGAGCGGTCGCGGTCCCAGTACAACTCGATGCCGTTGCCTTCGGGGTCGGTGAAGTAGAAGGCCTGGCTGACCAGGTGGTCCGCACTCCCCGTGAAGGTGCCCGGATGCTTCGTGGCGACCGAGTACACCGCTGCGGCGAGTTGCGCCTGCGTGTCGAACACGATCGCAGTGTGGTACAGGCCGGCGTCGCGCGGGCTCGGCGCGGCAAGCTCGGGCGCGTGCTGCAGGATGACGATCGGCGTGGTGCCTCGTCCCATGACCGCAACCGGGCCGTCATGGCTGAGGAGCTGCAGGGTGACGGCGTCGCGGTAATACGCGATCATGTTGTCGAGGTTGCCGACGCGCAGGGTCACCGCGCCCATGCCGGTGTTGGGGGCCAGAAGTTCAGTAGCTGATCGAGTCACAGTGTGGGCAACCGGTTGCGGTCGGGATGTATTCCCGCGTCCGTGAACTCCGCGGGGGAGGCCGCTGACCGGCAGGCGCGGGTCGGTCGCCGGTCAGTCGCGGTCAGTCGCCGGTCAGTCGCCGGTCAGTCGCCGGTCAGTCGCTCCAGCAGCTCGCGGTATTTCGCTGCGGTCTGCGCCACGATCGCGGCGGGCAGCGCGGGCGGCGGGCTGCCGTGCCCTGAGCCTGTCGACGGATCCCAGTTCGCTGCCAGCCAGTCCCGCACGATCTGCTTGTCGAAGCTGGCCATCCGCGCCTCGGCGGTGGCGCCGGTGCGCCAGGTCTTCGCGTCCCAGTAGCGGCTGGAATCGCTGGTGAGTACCTCGTCGGCAAGCGTGAGCTCGCCGGTCACCCGGTCGGCGCCGAATTCGAACTTCGTGTCGGCGAGAATGAGACCGGCCGCCTCTGCGATGGCGGACGCGCGGTGGAAGATCGACAGTGAGGCGTCTCGCAACGCCGACGCGGCATCCGCTCCGACCAGCTCGACGGTGCGCTCGAAGGAGATGTTCTCATCGTGCTCGCCCATCGGGGCCTTCCAGGCCGGGGTGTAGATGGGTTCGGGAAGGCGGTCGCCGTTGGAAAGCCCATCGGGCAGCGCGATGCCGCACACCGTCCGGGTCTGCTGGTACTCCTTCCAGCCGGAGCCGGTGAGGTAGCCGCGCACCACACACTCGACCGGGTACATATCGAGGGTCTTGCAGAGCATCGCGCGCCCGGCGACGGCGGCCGGGATCACGCTGGTCGTGCCGCCCTCCAGCGTGTGGTCGGGGATGAGGTGGTTCGGCACGTCGTTCAACCGGTCGAACCACCACAGGCTGAGTGTGGTGAGCAGGTCGCCCTTGCCCGGGATGCCCGGTTCGAGCACGTGGTCGAATGCGCTGACCCGGTCGCTGGCGACCATGAGCACACGGTCGGCGTCCGCGAGGCTGCGCGCGGCCTCGGTGGCCGTGGTGTCGGGCAGGTACAGGTCGCGCACCTTGCCGGAGTAGACGTGCCGCCACCCGGGCAGGTCGACGGATGCGGGTGGCTGGGTCTCTGAGGTCACCGCTTCATTCTCTCCCACCGGCGCCGCCGCTCGCGCGCGGGTCAGCCGGCGACGCGCGCCGCGATGTCGGTGCGGAACTGGCCACCCTCGAGCGTGATGCGCCCGATCGCCTCGTAGGCGCGGGCGCGCGCCTCATCGAAATCGACGCCCGCGGCGACGACGCTGAGCACCCGGCCGCCGGAGGCGACCAGCTCGCCGCCCTGCAGCGAGGTCGCCGCGTGCGCGATGCTGACACCGGGCACAGCGGATGCCGCGTCCAGCCCGCCGATCCGACGGCCCGTGACCGGGGTGCCCGGGTAGTTCTCGCTGGCCAGCACAACCGTGACCGCGACATCGGTCGAGAACTCGGGGCGGTCCATCCCGCCCAACTCGCCGGAGGACGCGGCCAGCAGCAGGCCAGACAGCGGCGTGACCAGTCGGGGCAGCACGACCTGGGTCTCGGGGTCTCCGAACCGGGCGTTGAATTCGATGACGCGGATGCCGGCATCCGTCAGTATGAGCCCGCAATAGAGGAGACCGATGAACGGGGTGTCCTCCGCGGCGAGGCGGCGCACGGTCGGCAGGGCGATGGTGTCGATGACCTCGTCGACGAAGGCCTGTTCGCTGCCGAACCGGTCGGCGAGCCAGGGCAGCGGAGAGTACGCGCCCATGCCGCCGGTGTTGGGGCCGGCATCGCCGTCGCCGAGGCGCTTGTAGTCCTGGGCGGGGGAGAGCGGCAGCACGTTGTGGCCGTCGCTGAGCAGGAACAGCGAGACCTCCTGTCCGTCGAGGAACTCCTCGATCAGCACGCTGCCATGCTGAAGCCAGTAGGTGGCGTGGGCGAGGGCGGCGTCGCGGTCCTCGGTGACGAGCACACCCTTGCCGGCGGCAAGGCCGTCGGCCTTGACCACGTACGGTGCGCCGTATTCGTCGAGGGCCGCCTCGGCTTCGGCGAGCGAGCCGGCGCGCAGGGCGCGACCGGTGGGGACGCCGGCCTCGTCCATGATGCGTTTGGCGAAGGTCTTGCTGCCCTCGAGTGCGGCGGCGGACTGCCCCGGGCCGAAGACCGGGATGCCGCGGGTGCGGAGCGCGTCGGCGACGCCGGCCACCAGGGGAGCCTCCGGGCCGACGACCACAAGTTCGATGTTGTTCAGGTTGGCGAAGTTTGTGACCGCCGCGGGGTCGTTCGGGTCGAGAGCGACGGCGCGCACGTCGGCTGCGATCCCGGCGTTGCCGGGTGCCACCACGATGTCGTGCGCCGGCTCCTCGCGGAGGAGCGCGGTGATGATGGCGTGCTCGCGGGCACCGGAACCGAGGACCAGAATTCTCACCGGCTCAGGCTATCGGATGCCGCCGTTCCTCCACCGTGGTCCCGCTGCCCGCCCTCGCCCGGTGGCCAACTCACGAGAACCGGTGGCACTGGCCGTGGAGCCCGCGGAGTAGTGCGGGCACGGCTGCCGCGGGGGCAGCCGCCGACGGAAATCCGGGGTTGGCCCGTGCAGCCGGGCGCTTCGGCCAGTCAGCCAGCCCGCCGCAAGCCTGGCCGCCCCCTGCTGTGGCCGCGGCGTGCGTAACTCCTGCAATTTGCAGGAACTTGGGGGCGCAACCGCGAAGTTCCGGGGATTGCCGCCGACGCGTGCGGCGGATTGCAGGAGTTACGCACGGCGGCGGCAGACTAGGGGCATGGCCAGGGCACGAATCGACGACGGGGCGGGAAGCACGGCGATCCGTGAGTGGGCCGCCAGTCACGATGGTGCCAGCAGGGAAACGCGGGCGCTGGCGGTCCGATACACCCTGCAGCTGCTCGCCGAGCGAGCGGAGGGCAACACGGTCGAGGTGCGGGTGCCGCCGTTCGGCGCGGTGCAGTGCGTCGAGGGGCCGCGGCACACCCGCGGCACGCCGCCCAACGTGGTCGAGACGGATGCCGCGACCTGGCTCGCACTCGCCACCGGGACCTTGGGTTGGGCCGACGGACTCGCCAGCGGCCGTATCCACGCCTCCGGCCAGCGCGCCGACCTAGCGGACTACCTCCCGATCGTCTGACGCCCTGCAGTTGCATTGCCGCCTTCGTCGGGCCGCCGACACGCGACGGGATTTGCGCGCGACGCGACGGGAATCAAGCACAGCGCGACGGAGTTGCGCACAGCGCGACGGGATTTGCGCGCGACGCGACGGGAATCAAGCACAGCGCGACGGAGTTGCGCACAGCGCGACGGGAATTGTGCGCGGCGCCTGGGGGTACCGCTAGGCCAGGATCGCGGCGACCTCGTCGAACGTCGGCATCGAGCTGGTGGCGCCGGCACGGGTCACGGTCACCGAAGACGCAACCGTCGCCCATCGCACCGCTTCGATCATGTCGGCCTCGGAGACCACGGCGCCCGTCCGTGCACCGGCCACCGCACCCGCGTCACCCCTCGCTGCCAACCGGGCGACGAGCGCCCCGACGAACGTGTCACCCGCGGCCGTCGTGTCGACGGCCTTCACCGGACGCGCCGGCGCCAGCCCGAGCACCGTGCCGTCGTGGGCGACCACCGATCCTTCCCCGCCCAGGGTCACGATCGCCCACGTCTTCCCCGCGCTCAACAACTCCGCCGCCCGCACCGGGTCGGCCTCGCCGGTGAGTTCGATCGCCTCGCCCTGGTTCGGCACGACCAGGTCCACCGACGCGAGGAAGCCCTCCGGGAACGGCATCACCGGCGCAGGCGTGAGCACCGTGAACACCCCGGCGGCCCGCGCGACGGCGATGCCCTCGACCAGCACCGGCAGCGGCAGCTCGCACTGCATCACCAGGAACGCGGCCTGCGCGATCGTGTCGCGCTGGGCATCCGTCAACGCGGTCACCGTGTTGTTGGCGCCCGAGACGACCACGATCGAATTCTCGCCGGAGTCGACCACCGAGATGTGCGCGGTGCCGGTCGGCTCATTCGAACCGGCGAGGCCGTCGGCGCGGATGCCTTCGGTCGCCAACAGCGCGCGCAGCTCGGTTCCGTAGCCGTCGTCGCCCACGGCGCCGAGGAAGTCGACGGCCCCGCTCATCCGCGCCGCGGCCACCGCCTGGTTGAGTCCCTTGCCGCCGGGGACGGTACTGAACCCGCTCCCGAACATTGTCTCCCCGGGTTGCGGCAGGCGCGACTGCCGTACGACGAGGTCCATGTTGGCGCTTCCGAGCACTGCGATTCTGTTCACCCGCCCAGTCTGACAGCAGTGCCCGTGAGACAATGAAACCGTGAGTTCTCCCGAGCAGCCGAATCAGCCAGAGCTCCCCGACCCCTCAGCCCCGGCCGCGCGCATGCCGGCACAGCCGGCGCACCACGCGGCGGAGCCTGTAGAGACCATCGTTGACGAGCGAACAGTGATCGTGCGGCGCGCCCCGCGATACTTCAACTTCATGCTGCTCGGAGCCATCGTGGGTGCCTTTGCCGCCTTCATCCTCACCGTTTCGTTCCCGGAAAACGCTGATTTCGGCAGACTGCAGGTGTTCGGCTTCCTGCTGCTCGCATTCCTTGCGTTGGGTGTGGGGCTCGGCTGCCTGGTGGCGCTCATCGTCGACCGATTCGTCGGTCGGGGCGGCACCACCGCCGTCGCGGATAGACTGGACGGGCACGTTCCGGGCGTCGCGCCCGCAGTGGCCTCGACGGCCAACACACCTTCGGCTGGACCCGCCAATGACGGCGCGGCGCCTGACGCACCAGACTCCCATGATTTCGGCACGAATCCTGAGTAATAACTCCAAGTAAGGGGCTGCAGCTTGACCGGTGGCGACGGACTGTTAAGTCATGACCTTCTTCCAGGTGAAAAGGGTCCACAGGACGCCTGCGGCGTCTTCGGCGTCTGGGCACCCGGCGAGGAGGTGGCCAAGCTCAGCTACTTCGGCCTGTACGCCTTGCAGCACCGCGGCCAGGAATCGGCCGGCATCGCCACCAGCGACGGCTCCAAGATCCTCATCTACAAGGACATGGGGCTGGTCTCCCAGGTCTTCAATGAAGCAGCGCTCAATACCCTGGTCGGCCACATTGCCGTCGGACACTGCCGTTACTCGACCACCGGCTCCTCCAGTTGGCAGAACGCGCAGCCCACGCTCGGCCGCACCTCCAGTGGCACCGTCGCCCTCGGCCACAACGGCAACCTGACCAACACCGCCGAGCTCCTGCGCCTGGTGCACGACCGTTACCCCGAAGCGGATGGCGAGCTCCGCCGCGGCAACACCACCGACACCGCGGTGCTGACCGCGCTTCTCACCGGTGACCTCGACCACACCCTCGAGGCGACCGCGCTCGAAGTGCTTCCCCGCCTGCGCGGCGCGTTCTGCCTCGTCTTCATGGACGAAACCACGCTCTACGCAGCGCGCGACCCGCAGGGCGTGCGTCCACTGGTGCTCGGCCGCCTCGACCGCGGCTGGGTCGTCGCCTCCGAGACCGCCGCCCTCGACATCGTCGGCGCCAGTTTCGTGCGCGAAGTCGAGCCCGGCGAACTCATCGCGATCGACGAGAACGGCCTGCGCACCCAGCGGTTCGCCACCGCCGAGCCCAAGGGCTGCGTCTTCGAGTACGTCTACCTCGCCCGCCCCGACACCAGCATCGCCGGCCGTGGCGTGCATGAAGCGCGGGTCGAGATGGGCCGTCGGCTGGCAGCCGAGCATCCCGTCGAAGCCGACCTTGTCATCCCCACCCCGGAATCCGGTACCCCGGCCGCCATCGGCTACGCCCAGGCGTCCGGCATCCCGTTCGGCCAGGGCCTGGTGAAGAACGCCTACGTCGGCCGCACCTTCATCCAGCCGTCCCAGACCATCCGCCAGCGAGGCATCAAGCTCAAGCTCAACCCGCTCAAGGAGATCATCAAGGGCAAGCGCCTCATCGTCGTCGACGACTCGATCGTGCGCGGCAACACCCAGCGCGCCCTGGTCAGTATGCTCCGCGAGGCCGGCGCCGCCGAGGTTCACGTGCGCATCTCCAGCCCGCCGATCACGTGGCCCTGCTTCTACGGCATCGACTTCGCCTCCCGGGCGGAGCTCATCGCGACGGGCCTCAGCGTCGACGAGGTGCGCCAGTCCATCGGCGCCGACTCGCTCGGTTACCTCACCGAAGACGACATGATCGCCGCGACCGAGCAGCCCCGCGAACGCCTCTGCACGGCATGCTTCACCGGAAACTACCCGATCCCGCTGCCCGAGTCGCAGCACCTCGGCAAGAACCTGCTGGAGCGCGAGCCCGCGTCCAACGGATGCGACCCCGGTCCGGACGCTGATCTCGAGGTGGTCATGGAGCCGGTTTCACTGCACAACGGCGCGCTCGCATCCGCTCAGGGCCAACTTCCCATCGGCGACCCGGGGAGACAGGAATGAGCAACGCGTCCTACGCGGCGGCCGGCGTGGACACCGCCGCAGGAGACCTCGCCGTCGAACTGATGAAGGCAGCCGTCGGCAAGACCCACGGCCCGGAGGTGCAGGGCGGGGTCGGCGGATTCGCCGGACTGTACGATGTCTCGTTCCTCACGTCGTTCCGGAAGCCGCTGCTGGCGACGTCTACCGATGGGGTCGGCACCAAGGTCGCGATCGCCCAGGCCATCGACAAGCACGACACCATCGGGCAGGACCTCGTCGGCATGGTCGTCGACGACATCGTCGTGGTCGGCGCCCGCCCGCTGTTCATGACCGACTACATCGCCTGCGGCAAGGTCGTGCCCGAACGGATCGCGTCGATCGTGGCCGGTATCGCCCGCGCCTGCTCGGCCACCGGAACCGCCCTGGTCGGCGGGGAAACCGCCGAGCACCCCGGCCT
The DNA here is from genome assembly GCF_052114945.1 of Glaciibacter sp. 2TAF33. Taxonomy (NCBI): domain Bacteria; kingdom Bacillati; phylum Actinomycetota; class Actinomycetes; order Micrococcales; family Microbacteriaceae; genus Glaciibacter; species Glaciibacter sp. 2TAF33. Next base: position 37,415 of record NZ_JBFRFS010000005.1, on the reverse strand, counting down.
CCTCGGCCTGGACGACTACGACGTCGCCGGGGCGGCGACCGGAGTGGTCGAAGCCGACCAAGTGCTCGGCGCCGAGCGCGTGCGCGACGGCGACGTGGTGATCGCGCTGGAATCCTCCGGCTTGCACTCCAACGGCTACTCGCTGGTGCGCCACATCCTGGCCCAACGCGGCATTGGCTACGCCGACCAGTCAGCCGAGCTCGGCGGTGTCGTCGGCGAGGTGCTGCTGGAGCCCACGCGCCTGTACACCGCGCCGCTACTCGGCGTCCTCGACGATCCGGCCCTGGCCGGAGCCGTGCACTCGCTCAGCCACGTGACCGGCGGCGGTATCGCGGCGAACCTGGCCCGCGTACTGCCCCTCGGCTCCTGGGTGGAGGTCGACCGGTCCACCTGGTCCCCGTCAGCCGTGTTCCGGGTGCTCAGCGACATGGCCGGCTCGACACTGGAGAGCTCAGAGGGGACCTGGAACCTCGGGGTCGGGATGTTCGCCGTCGTCGATCCGAAGGCCGTCGCATCCGTTATCGCGCGGTTGCACGCCGACGGGATTCCGTCCTGGGTTGTCGGCGAGGTCTCGACCGTTACCCGCGACCTGGCCGGGTTCGAGCAGGGCGCCAAGGGCGTCGACGGCGGAGCGGTGCGCCTCACCGGGACGTACGCGGCGTAGTCGACCGACGTCCGGAGAGGGTGCTGCGTGCGCGGCGCCCTCGGGGTGACTGACCGACGCCGCGGCATGAGTGACACCGCGTCGTGACTGACACCGCGCATGAGCGTACCCGCGTCACGCATGTGCGTGCCGCGGTGGCCGGATCACGCTAGGCGCGCTTCTGCTCGTCTCCGCTGGCGAACTGGTCGGTCGCGTAGTTGTCGACGTACTCGTCGGGCTCGGCCGCTACTTCGGCCTCGTATTCCGGCCACTTGGCCAGATCCTCGTCCAGCCGCGGGTCGCCCGTGGGGTGGCCGGTGAGTTCGCGTTCGAGCGCGTTGTAGTTCGTGTCGGGGCTGAAATACTTCAACTCCCGGGCGACTTTGGTGTGCTTAGCTTTTTGACGGCCGCGACCCATGCGTGACCCCCTTACGATGCCAGGCCGGGTGAGCAATGAGTCACCCGGGAAATACCGAACCGAATAGTGAATTCTAGCCGTTAGTTTAGCATGATGGGCCTGACGCCCTGCTGAGGCCTTTCCAAGGTGAGCATGCTGAAATGGGGCGTGATGACGAGTGATGCGCCCGTGCCCGTCGTCATCATCGGTGCCGGGCAGGCCGGACTGGCGGTTGCCTATTATCTGCGCCGCTTCAACCTCGTCGCCGGCCGCGATTTTGTGATCTTCGACCGTGGCCCCCTGCCGGGCGGAGCCTGGCAGCATCGCTGGGAGTCGCTCCGACTCGGCACGGCGCACAAGGTCAACGACCTCCCCGGGATGGCCGAACTCGGGTTGAGCTTCGACACTGCCGACCGGTCGCTGCCCGCCCGCGACGTGGTCACCGACTACTACCGGCAGTATGAGGAGCATTTCGAACTCGCCGTGCGGCGACCGGTCAACGTCACCCGGGTGTTCAATCGCCACGCCGACCTGATCGTGGCGACGGACGCCCCGGCGTGGCCCGAGACGAACGCCAAGGTCCTGGTCAACGCCAGCGGCACCTGGGGCTCGCCGTTCGTGCCGTGGTATCCGGGCGCAGATACCTTCGCGGGTCGACAGCTGCACACCTCGGGCTACATCTCCGCCGACGAATTCGCCGGGAAGCGAGTCATCGTGGTGGGTGGCGGAACCTCGGCGATCGGGTTCATGCTCGAGCTCGAGAACGTGGCCGCCGAGCTCACCTGGGCGTCGCGGCGACCGATCGACTGGGTCCACACCGAGCAACTCGACCTCGAGAGCGCCGTCGCCGCGGTCGCCATGCAGGACGGTGCGGCGCGCGCCGGCCAGGCGCTGCCCAGCATCGTCAGCGGCACCGGCGTGCCCGTGACCCGGCGCATCGCCGCCGGTATCGACCGCGGCGTGCTGGCCGCACGGCCGATCTTCACTCGTATCGAGCCGACCGGCGTCCGCTGGCCCGACGGCTCGTTCAGCGAAGCGGATGCGATCATCTGGGCTTCCGGATTCCGCCCCGAACTCCGGCACCTGGCGCCGCTGAAACTGCGCGAGAAGGCGGGCGGCATCACGGTCGGCGCCGGCGCGTCCTGGACGGACCCGCGCATCTTCCTGGCCGGTTACGGCCCCCAGGCGAGCACGATCGGCGCCAACCGCGCCGGCCGGATGATCGCCCGCCAAGTGATGACGATGCTCTGACCCCCCTGCGAGCCTCCTCCCACGAGCCCCCTCCCACGAGAACGCACTTGTTGGGCTTATGAGGCCCTGATAACCCCAACGAGTGCGTTCTCGGCGAAGGGGCGAAGGGCGAAGGGCGAGGGGAGAGGAGATGAGAGGAGGGGAGAGGAGAGGAGAGGAGAGGAGAGGAGAGGAGAGGAGAGGAGAGGAGAGGGGAGAAGGGACGGGGCTACTTGCGCTTCCGACGGCGGGAGGCCGACGGGCGGGACACCGGGGGTGTGGCACCGACCAGGGGGGCACCCGCCTTCGTCGCGGTCCCAGCCGACTTTGCTGCCTCAGCCGCCGACGCGGCGGCCGCCGGAGTCAGCGGCTTTCGCGGAACCGGCCGCGGGCGTACCGGCTCGCCGCGTCGTTCCTGGCCCGGGATCGGGCGGGAACGGCGACCGTAGATCAGCTCGGACGAGTCCAAGAGCCACGGCACCAGCGCGATTGTCACGCCGTGCACCATCATCAGCTTCTGGCGGATGCGACGGGCCTTATGGTTGTGCAGCAGGTTCTCCCACCAGTGGCCGACAATGTAGATCGGCGTGTACACGGTGATCACCTCGGCGCCGTGCTGCGCCCGGTGCTCCTTCACGTAGTTGATCAGCGGCCAGCTGATGTCCCGGTACGGCGACTGCACGATCCGCAGCGGGACCTGGATGTTCTGCCGCACCCAGTCGCGCTTGAGCTGCTTCGTCTCGGCGTCGTCGATGGACACGTGGATCGCCTCGATGGAGTCGTGCCGGGCCGCGATGGCGTAGTCGAGCGCCTTGAGCACCGGCTTCTGCATCTTGCCCACGAGCACGATGGCGTGGTCGCCCTGCGAGCCGAAGGTCGTCACCGGGTCGACCTCGATCTCCTTGGCGACATCGCGGTAGTACCGGTTGACGCCGAGCATCAGGGTGAAGAGCACCGGCATCAGCACGAACACCAGCCAGGCGCCGTGGGTGAACTTGGTGATGGTCACCACGATCAAGACCACGAACGTCAGCAGGGCCCCGAAGCCGTTGATTGACAGGCTCCGGATGATGGATCCGCGGCCCGGCGGGTTCGTCTTCAGCAGCCGCAGCCAATGCAGCACCATCCCGGTCTGCCCCAGCGTGAACGAGACGAAAACACCGATGATGTACAGCTGGATCAGCACGGTGAGGTTGGCCCGGTAGATGACCAGGATCACGCATGCCGCCAGCGCCAGGAGCAGCACACCGTTCGAGTAGATGAGGCGGTCGCCGCGGGTGTTGAGCGACTTCGGCGCATACGAGTCCTTCGCGAGCACCGAGCCGAGCAGCGGGAATCCGTTGAATGCGGTGTTGGCCGCCAGCAGCAGCACCGCAGCGGTCGCCGCCTGCAACACGAAGAACAGGATGGAGTTGTTGCCGAACGTCGCGGCGGCCACCTGCGCGATCAGGCTGCGCTGCGGGGAGGTCGCACACTCGGCCCAGCCGATCAGGTCGCATGGGTTCTCCGCATAGTGCACTCGCGACACCAGCGCCAGCACCGTCAGCCCGATGAACAGGATGATCGCGATGCTACCCATCAGCACAAGCGTCGCCTGGGCATTCTTCACCTTCGGGCGTCGGAACGCGGGCACCCCATTGGCGATCGCTTCCACGCCGGTGAGGGCGCTGCATCCGCTCGCAAACGAACGGAACAGCAGCAGGATGAAAGCCGTCTGGGCCAGGTTCGGCGCGGCCACATCGAAGCCGGCGGACTCGGCGACCGGCGCGTCACCGAGCACCACCCGCGCCAGCCCCACCACGACCAGGAGCAGGGCGCTGCCGATGAAGAGGTAGGTGGGCACGGCGAACGCGGTGCTGGACTCCCGCACCCCGCGGAGGTTGGCGGCGGCGAGCAGAATGACGAAGAGCACGGCGATCTCGACCCGGAAACCCACCAGCACCGGGAACGCGGAGATGATATTGTCCACGCCGCTGGCCACCGACACTACAACGGTCATGACGTAGTCGACCAGCAAAGCGGATGCCACCACCAGGCCGGCCTTCTCGCCCAGGTTCTTCGACGCGACTTCGTAGTCGCCGCCGCCCGAGGGGTAGGCCTTGATCAGTTGCCGGTACGAGGCGACGACGGCCAGCAGCAGCACCACGACCGCGGCGGCGACCCATGGGGCGAAGGCGAGGAACGCCAGCCCGCCGAGGGTCAGGATCATCAGCAGTTCCTGCGGGGCGTACGCGACGCTCGACAGGGCGTCGCTGGCGAAGATGGGCAGCGCCAGCCGCTTCGAGAGCAACTGGCCTTCGAGGTGCTCGCTCGGAAGGGGATCTCCGATGATCCACCGTTTAGGGGACCGGTTCTCTGGTGCTGGGGGCGTCCCCTCGGTTGTCACGAGGGATGACACTACTCTGTTGCGGCCCAAGGTCAAGCTGAGCGGGTGGCCGTTCATTCGCGCGTTGTCCAACCTGTGCTCTGGAGGAGGTCGCGCCGACAGCGGCGCGGCCTGACGCCTACGCACCGGTATGTCGTCCTGCGGCCACGTTGTGAGGCCCGCGCGGTCTCCCGCGCGGGCCTCACGTGTCAGACCGGCTTAGCCGTTCTTGGTGTCGGCCGGCTTCGTCTTCGGGGTGATCCCGAGCTGCTTCAGCGCGGCCTGCGCGTATTCCTGGGTGAATGTCGAGTCGTAGCTGACCTTGCTGACATCGGTCCCGATCGCCTTCTCCATCTTGAAGATCGTCTTCGGACCACCGACCGGCATCAGGCCGTCCGGCAGGAACTGCCCGTAGTCCTCTTGCAGCGCCTTGACGTAGTCGGCCTTCGAGATGGTGCTGTTCTGCACGAAGTCCTGCGGCAGCTTGTCGGCGACGTCGGCGGCCGTGTGGGTGCTCATCCAGTGCATCGTGGCGACGAGGGCGGTAACGACCTTCTGCACGGTGCCCTTGTTCTTGTTGACCCAATCCGCCTGGGCGAGCAGACCCGCGGCCGGCCAGGCGCCGCCGAGGTTTTCCTGAGCGCCCTTGGTGGTCGCCAGGTCGATCGCCGAGACGGCCAGACCCTGCGACTCCAAGGTGGCCACCGTCGGCTGGGTCGTCATGACACAGTCGGCCTCGCCCCGCTGGATGGCCGCGATCGCCGTTGCCCCGGCGTGCACCGCGACGGTCGTGTAGTCGCTGTGCCCGACCCCGGCCTGGGATGCGACGAACTGGGTGAGCTGGTCGGTACCGGAGCCGAGGTCGGTCACGCCCATCTTCTTGCCACGGATGTCCGCCGCCGTCTTCACGTTCGCCTTCGGGCTGCACATGATCCGCTCGCCCGGGGCGCCGGCGAGCTGCACCAGGTTGATGACGTTCTTGCCTTTCGACTGGAAATCGGGGGCGTGGATGTACCAGGCGCCTGAGAAGTTGACCTGGCCGGAGATCATGGCTTCCTCCGCACCGACGCCGCCGTTCTGCTCGGTGGAGAGCTGCATGTCGACGCCATACTTCTTGTAGAAGCCGAGGCTCTCGGCAAGCTGGTACGGCAGGTAAATCTGCTTGTCGATTCCACCGACCATCATGGTCGCCTTAGGGAGGGCGGTGCTGCTGGCATTGCCCGCCGTGGTGGCATTGCCAGCCGCGCTGGGGCTTCCTGTGCTACTGCAGCCCGCGAGTACCAGCGACAATGCTGCTACTGCGGAGGCGGCAGCGACGATGCTGCGTTTTTTCATCTCGGTGCATTCCTTTCGGTAACGCCGTGCGTAGGTGCGCTCGGCGGGTCTTGAGTGGGTGCGGTGGAAACGAACGGGTGTCCGACTCCACCGCACCCGAGAAGGGACTGGTCTCGCGTCAGATCGACTGGGCCTCGCTGCGCACCGGCGGACGCCATTTCAGGACTGACGTCTCCAGCAGGCTGATGAAGTATTCCGCACCGAGAGTGACGATCGCCATGATCACCATGCAGGCGAACACGGTGTTCGGATCGAAACGGCCTTGAGCCTGGCTGATGATCAAGCCGATGCCCTTCTGCGCGCCGAGCACCTCCGCGACCAGCGCGCCGATGATGGCGAAACCGAACGCGGTGTGTAGGCTCGCGATGATCCACGTCATCGCCGACGGGATGGTGACGTGGCGCGCCACCTGCAGAGGCGAGGCGCCCAAAACCCGCACATTCGAGATCAGGTTCTGGTCGACCTCCCGCACGCCCTGGTAGGCGTTGAAGAAGACCGCGAAGAACACCAGCACGGCGGCGAGCAGGATCTTCGGGAAGATTCCCAGGCCGAACGCGACGATGAAAATGGAGCCGAGCACGATGCGGGGGATCGAGTTCAGAACCTTGATGTATGGGTTGAAAACGTCGGACAGATACCGGCTCGAGCCGAGCAGGATCCCGATGACCACCCCGGCGATCGTTCCCAACAGAAACCCGAACAGTGCCTCCTGCACCGTGACCCAGAGCTGCTCCCAGATCGTTCCGAAGGCGGTGCCCAGGGTGAACAGGCTGACCAGGGAGTCCCAGATCAGAGACGGCTGTCCGTAGAAGAAGGGGTCGACCCATTTGAGCTGGGTGAATAGCTGCCAGCCGCCGATCACGAAGACCGCAACAGCTGCCCGACCGACCCAGACCCACGTGGTGTTCCGGGTGCGCGCACGTCGCGCTGTCTCCTGCAGATCCAATGCGGACTGCCGTGCGGCCGGTCCCGGAGCGTCCGTGATCACGGGCCTCACGTCGGCTTTCTGCTGAACCATGGTACTCATGCCGCCATTCCTGCCGTGCGCTCGTAGGCCCGAGTGACCTCGTCCCGGAGGGACTCCCAGATCTGGGTCTGCAACTCGATGAATCGCTGCTCGTGTCGCAGCGTCTGAACATCCCCGCGGGGCCTCGGCAGATCGATGTCGAAGACGTCCTTGACCGTGCCGGGGCTCGTCGTCATAATGACCACTCGGTCCGAGAGTGCAACCGCCTCGTCGAGGTCGTGGGTGATGAACAGCACCGACGGGCGCAGCTCCTCCCACAGCCCGAGGAGCTCGGTTTGCATAATCGACTTGGTCTGCACGTCGAGCGCGCCGAACGGCTCGTCCATGAGCAGGATGCGCGGGTTGTTGATGAGGGCCGCCGCCATCGCGACGCGCTTCCGCATACCACCAGAGAGCTGGTGCGGGTAGCGGTCCTCGAAGCCGGTCAGGCCGACACGGCGCAACCAGTCAAGTGCAAGCGACGTCGCCTGCTTCTTCGACGTGCCCAGCAGCACCGGTCCGATCATCACGTTCTGCAGGACCGTCTTCCACGGGAAGAGCGAGTCGGACTGGAACATGTAGCTGACACCGTTGGTGATGCCGTCGACGATGTGCCCGCCGACCTGGACGGAGCCTTCGCTCGGCCGGTCCAATCCCGAGACCTGCGCGAGTGTCGTGGACTTGCCGCACCCGGTCGGACCGACGATGGCGCAGAACTGGCCTGCCTCCACCGTCAGGGATACGTCTCGGATCGCCGTGAAGGGCTCACCTTTCGGTGTGAGGAACCTCTTCGTCAACCCGACGATGTCGATGCGCGCCGCGTCGTCGGCCACCCCGGGGGCCACGGGCGTTCGCTGGGGGGTGTTGTTGTCACCCATGCGTTTGACCTCTCTGTCAGTGCACATGCGTCGGTGTATGTGCGTGATGATGGTGGCAGCAATCCCCAAGCCTTGTCTCGCTTCTGCGCCATGCGCCTGTTACGCGCATTAGCAGTGATTTCTGCGCATAAAGCTCACGCGATCCGGTGCGACAATCAGGTGATGCTCAAGCGGATGAAGAAGCTCTCCACCCAGATGTTCCTGGCACATCTGGTGATCTTGACCGTCTCCACCGCGATCGGATTCCTCCTGTTCGCCACCACGGCCCGCGGTCATCTCGACGATGACTATCAGTCGCGGGCGGCCGCCATCGCACAGACCTTCGCACAGAACGGTTCGGTGCAGACCTGTCTCGCCGCCCGGAACCCCGCGTGCGATGCTGAAGTGCAGGCGCTCGCCACGACGACCGCGGAGAAAACCGGATCTGCCTTCGTGGTGGTTATCGACACCAGCTCCGTTCGGGTTTCTCACCCCAACACCTCCCTCATCGGCAAACGGGTTTCCGAGTCTCTGCTCGCGGCCGACGGGCGGGTGCACTTGCGTGTGGACAACGGCGCCACCGGGGTCACGGCCAACGCGATCGTCCCGCTCTACTCCGCGGATCGCGCCTTCATCGGCGAGATCTCGGTAGGCATCAAGGAGGATTCGGTCTCCAGCGCCTTGCTCAGCCAACTGCCGTCGTATGGCATCTGGTTCGTCGTGATGCTGCTGCTGGGCGGACTTGCCTCGTTCGGGCTGTCGACCCTTCTCAGGAAGCGCACGTTCGGGCTGGAGCTCGACGAGATCGCGCGGCTGCTGCAGGAGCGGGAGGCCACGCTTCACGGCATCCGTGAGGGCGTCATCGCGATCGACCCTTCCGGGCGGATCAGCATCACCAACGACGAGGCCCAGCGGCTGCTGCGGCTCGCGGAGAATGTCGTCGGGCACCGCGTGGAGGACGTGCTGCCCCCCGGCCCCGTGCGCGACGCGCTGACCGGCACGAGCGTCGTCACCGATCAGATCGTGCTCACCGACGATTTCTGGCTCGTCGTGAACAGGATGCCGGTCACCCTTACGGGCCAGGCGCACGGCGTCGTGGTCACCTTGCAGGATCGTACGGTGGTGGAAGCGTTAAGCCGGGAACTCGACGGCGAGCGCAGCCTCACCGAATCGATGCGCGCCCAGCAGCACGAGTTCAGCAACCGGATGCACGGCATCGCGGGCCTGCTCGAGCTGGGCCGGCCGGAGGAAGCCCTCGAGTACGTCAACGAAATCCGCGGCACGGCGGCCGACCTCGATCAGACTCTGCGGACCCATATTGCGGCACCGCAGATCGTTGGTCTCATGCTCGGCAAAGCCTCGGAGGCGAACGAGCGCGGAATCCAGCTGGTGCTCGATCCTGCGACCTCGATCGGCGCCGCACCGCAGAGCGTGCAGTCGCTCACGACGATCCTCGGCAACCTCATCGACAACGCCTTCGACGCAGTTGCGGGAACTCCCGCGCCCCGTCGCGTACAGGTCGGCATTGAGGAAAACGACGACGAGATCCGCGTGACGGTCATGGACAACGGGCCGGGTGTGCCGTCTGCCGTATTGCCCGAGATGTTCCGAAACGGTTTCACGACCAAGCGCGGGTCGATCGTGCGGCACAGCGGTCTGGGCCTCGCGCTCGTCGAGAATACGGTGGCAAAGCTCGGCGGTACGATCGCGGTGTCGGAGGGGCCAGGGGCGACTTTCCTGATCGTGCTGCCGCGGTCGACAGCCGCTCACGAGACGAGGACGGTGACCGCATGAGTGACGATTCGCTCACCACACTCATCGTCGACGACGACTTCCGGGTCGCCTCGGTGCACGAGGGGTTTGTCCAGAAGGTGCCGGGCTTCCTCGTGGTCGGGAAGGCACACACAGCCGCCGATGCCCTCGAGATGGCGAGACGCCTGCAGCCTGACCTGGTCCTGCTGGACATCTACTTGCCCGACGGCGACGGACTCGACGTCGCGCGGGCCCTGCTCGACAGCCCCCGCCCACCAGTGGTCATTGTCATCTCAGCAGCCACCGATGTGGACGCGGTGCGCACCGCAGTCCAACTCGGCGTGGCGCACTACCTTGTGAAGCCATTCGGTTTCGCTGCACTGGCGGAACGTCTGAGCGCGGTCCGGGCGGCTCTCGCCCAGATCGCCGACTGGCCGGAAGACGCCGGCCAGGAGGACGTCGACCACATGTTCGAACTGTTGCGACCGGCGCCCTCGGACGGGGACACTCCCGACATCGAGCACCTCGCTCCCACTCTCCAGCTCGTGTACAAATCTGTCGGCGCCGGGCGTTCCGGCCTCTCGGCGTCCGAGATCGCAGCCCAGGTCGGGATCAGCCGGGCGACCGCGCAACGCTACCTCACGCAGCTCGAGCACATCGGTGCCGTGCGTCTGGAACTGCGCTACGGGCAGACCGGACGACCGGAGCACCGATACTCGATCAAGCGGCGCTGACCGGGAGGAGGGATTCCGGCTTCGATGTCAGCGACCGTTGAGCGCCTGGTCGCCTCCAGCGCCTTGTGCCGCGTCGATGACCCGCCACAGGGACCGGCGCAGGATCTCGAGCTCGTCCAGGCTCATCCCGAGTTTGTCGATGATCCGCGGGGGAACGGATTCCGCCTCCGCACGGAGTCCAGCACCAGCGTCGGTGAGGGTGATCAGCAGCACCCGTTCGTCATCGGTGGCGCGGTTCCGGGCCACCAGCCCGCTCGTCTCGAGGCGTTTGAGCAACGGCGACAGCGTGGCGGGCTCGAGCTGCAGCTCCGCGCCGAGTTCCTTGACCGAGCGGGGGCTCTGCTCCCAGAGCGCGAGCATCACCAGGTATTGCGGATGCGTGAGCCCGTACGGTTCCAGAATGGGCCGGTACACGGCGTTGACGCTGCGGGAGGCGATGGCCAGTGCGAAGCAGACCTGGTCTTCCAGGGCGAGGAGATTTCTCGTGGTTTCCATGGCATCCTCTGGTCGGGTCGCGCTCGCACTATTTACGAAGTACACTAATCATTATGGCACGAACGAAACCGGATGGCAGCAACGCGTCCAAGGTGGGGGCCCTCACCGCCTGGGTCAACCGCACCCTCTTCCCGTGGATCGGCCCGCCGCCGCTCGGCCCGTACAACGTCGTGCCGGAGGAAGACGTGAAGGCGGCCCAGGCGGCATCCGTCTGTCCGATCTGCGGCGAGCTGATGAGCGTTCATGAAATCGACCGCTCGGGTGAACGGACGCAGATCTACCACCCCACACCCGAGCAGGCCGCCGAGCGCCGCGCCGCCCTCTGACCACTCCACGCCCATCCGCGTGGTGGTGGCTGGGCGGGAGGCCTCGGCGAATCAATAGAGTTGAGGGATGACCGCAACACTCGTGGCCCAGGGCCTGGCCGGTGGGTACGGCCACCGGACGCTCTTCGAGTCGCTTGACCTCACCGTCGCGCCGGGCGACGTCGTCGGCGTGGTCGGGATCAACGGCTCCGGCAAGTCGACCCTGCTGCGCCTCCTGGCGGGCCTCGGCGAACCGCAGGCCGGGGCCATCACGCTCTCGCCGGCCGACGCCTTCGTCGGCTGGCTGCCGCAGGAGCATGAGCGGATACCCGGCGAGACGGTGTCCGGCTACATCGCACGGCGCACCGTGACGGCGGAGGCGACGCTTGAGATGGATGCCGCGGCATCCGCTTTCGGAGACGCCGACCGCGCCGACTGCGCCGGTCGCCCGGATGGGCGAGATGCCGCCGACGTGTACTCCGAGGCGCTCGACCGCTGGCTGGCCAGCGGCGCGGCCGACCTCGACGAGCGGGTGCCGGCCGTGCTCGCCGACCTCGGACTTGCCCGAACGGCGGACTGGGCCGCGCAGACCCCGATGACATCGCTCTCCGGCGGGCAGGCCGCGCGCGTGGGCCTTGCCGCGCTCCTGCTGTCGCGGTTCGACCTCGTGCTGCTCGACGAGCCCACGAACGACCTTGACCTCGATGGGCTGGAGCGACTGGAGGCGTTCGTCACCGGGCTGCGCGGCGGGGTGGTGCTGGTCAGCCATGACCGCGAGTTCCTGGCCCGCACGGTGACGCGGGTGCTCGAACTTGACCTCTCGCAGGGCTCCAACCGAGTTTTCGGCGGCGGCTACGACGCCTATCTCGAGGAACGTGAAACGGCCCGCCGGCACAAACGGGCCGATTACGACGAATTCGCGGCCAAGAAGGCGGGCCTCGTCGCCCGGGCCCGCACCCAGCGCGAGTGGTCGAGCCAGGGCGTGCGGAACGCCCTCAAGAAGGCGCCGGACAACGACAAGATCCGCCGTAAGGCCTCGGTCGAGTCGAGCGAGAAGCAGGCCCAGAAAGTGCGCCAGATGGAGAGCCGGATCAAGCAGCTCGACGAGGTCGAGGAACCGCGCAAGGAGTGGCAGCTGGAGTTCACGATCGGGCAGGCGCCGCGTTCCAGCGCGGTGGTCTCCACCCTGAGCAACGCTGTGTTGCGACAGGGGAGGTTCACCCTGGGGCCGGTGTCGCTACAGGTGAACGGCGGCGAACGGATCGGCATCACCGGCGCCAACGGGGCAGGCAAGTCCACGCTCTTGCGCGCCCTGCTCGGGCAGCAGGCACCGTATTCCGGCACGGCCGGCCTCGGCGCCAGCGTGCGGATCGGGGAGATCGACCAGGCCCGGTCGCTGCTGGCCGGGAGCCGGCCGCTGGCCGACAGTGTCGAGGCGCTCGTGCCTGAGCTGGCGTCAGGCGAGGTGCGCACTCTGCTGGCCAAGTTCGGGCTCAAAGCCGACCACGTCGGCCGTCCGGTGGAGGAACTCTCGCCGGGCGAGCGCACCCGCGCCGGGCTCGCCCTGCTGCAGGCCCGCGGGGTCAACCTGCTGGTGCTCGACGAACCGACCAACCACCTCGACCTGGCCGCGATCGAGCAGCTTGAGCAGGCGCTCGACGGCTACGAGGGCACGCTCCTCCTGGTGACCCACGACCGACGGATGCTGAGCACGGTGCGCCTCGATCGCCACTGGACCGTCATCGCCGGCCAGGTGACCGAATCCTGATCCCCGTCGCGCCCGCGTCCCCCACCCCCGCGTCCCCCGCATCCCTCACCCCCGCATCCGTCGCCGAACCCGCACTTGTTGGGTTTATGAGCGCGTCTTAGACCCAACAACTGCGGGTTCGGCGAGGGGAGAGGGGTCAGACGGAGGGGCGGGGTGCGCCGTCACGAACCAGGCGTGGGGTCGCCCTGATGTGCTCCTCCATGAGGTTCCGCGCCACACGGCCGTCGCCTTGGCGAATCGCGTCCAGGATGGCCTCGTGCTCCGCGTGGCGTTCGCCGGCGACATAGCTGAGTGGCAACTCCCGCCCGGTGGTGTTGATCAGCAGGTCGCTCAGGTCCCACATCCGCCTGCTGGCGTCGGTCATGATGCGCGAATTGACGATGCGGTGGACTTCCTCGTGGAAGGCGCGGTTCTCCAGTCGGTACTCGGACGACCGCGCCCGCGGGTCGGGTTCTGCGCTGATCCGCTCGATCCGGCGTGACGCGGCCTCGAGCACGATGAGATCGGCGTCGGTGCGCCGCTCTGCCGCCGCGCCGGCGATGGCGCCTTCGAAGGCGGCGAAGATCTCGAAGAAATCGTCGACCTCCTGCAGCGAATACCGCATGACGACACAGCCGACCTGCGGCAGGATCTCCACGAGCCCGTCGGCCGCGAGCAGGCGGAGCGCCTCCATCACGGGTTGCTTGCTGACCCCGAATTCGGTGCGGATCGCCTCGACAGACAGCTTGGCGCCCGCCGCGTACTCACCGTCGAGCAGCCGGGTCTTCACGGTCTCGTACACCTGACCGGAGAGGCGGCCGCGGTTGCGTTGAGGGTCGAGGATCACTGTCACTGCTCCAGTATGGAGGAGATGAAGTCCGCCAATCAGTCGAGGGTGGCGGCGGTGACGCCGAACCCGGCGATGTACTCCGGGATTGGCTTGTAGAAGGAGTACTGCACCGTGTACGGGCCGGCAGCTCCGAGGGCCGCGTACGCGGCGATCCAGGTGCGCACCTCGTGTGAGGAGTTTCCGGCGATCTCGCTCATCTCATCGGGCGTCCAGGCGTCGATCGGGCTCAGGTCGCCGGAGGCGAGGATGCGCATGAGTTCCTGGTCCCACTCCGGAGCGAGCGGCTTGACGACGTTGATCCCGGCGGCGAAGTCCTTCGCGGCGCTGATGACCCGCTGCTGCCGGGCGTCGCGCGCCTCCGGGGTGAGGTGACGGCCGCCGCCGAGCAGCGACGCCCGAACCTCGGGGGTCGCGGTGGCGATCTGCGGCACCGGCGGCTCGTGCGAGAGCCCGCCCGAGCCGATCAGCAGTACCTTCTGGTCGGGCAGTTCGGTGCTCGCGAAGCGGCCGATCGCCTCGCCGAGCTCGCGGATCCGCTTCAGCGGCGTGAACGGCGGCGCCACCGAATTGATGAAGATCGGCACGACGGGCTTCGCGGTGAAGTCGCCGTAGATGATCTCCATCGGCTGCACCGCGCCGTGGTCGACCTCCATCCGCAGCGACACCGTCATGTCGATGCCCTCCTGCATCAGGAACTCGGTCAGCGCCCGCGCGGTGTCGGTGGCCACGTTCAGCGGCCCGGCCTGGGTGCCGAAGTCCCCGACCCCGACCGCGTCATAGCCGATGCAGAACGGCGGCATGATGTCGTAGAAGAAGCCGTTGTAGTGGTCGGGGCCGATGTTGATGACCAGGTCGGGGTCGAAGTCCGTGACAAAGGCACGCACGGCGTCGAAGGCGGCGTCCACCCCCGCCTTCACGTCGGCGGGCGGGTTCACATACTCCAGCAGCGGGCTGTGCGACATGGTCACCAGGGCGAGCGTCATTGCTGTCTTCTCTTTCGTCGGTGTGGTTCGGTAGCGGATGCTGTCGGCGGCGGATGCGGTCAGCGACGGCCGAGCAGGAAGTCCAGGTGGATCTGGTCGAAGACGGCGGTCTGCTCGTACTGCGGCCAGTGCCCGGCGTTCTCGATCACGGCCAACGAGCCGTTCGGGATCAGTCCCGCGATCCGGCGTCCCTCGTCAACGGGACCGGAGGGGTCCTTCGTGGTCCAGATCACCAGCGCCTCGGCCTCGATCGCCCGGAGGTCGTCGTCGGAGAGCATGTTCCGCTTCCGGGTCGGGAGGTCCTGCAGGGCCATGTTCATCTGGCAGGCCATCGGCCAGTCCGGCTGCTGGAAGATCGCCTGCCGGGTCTTGATCAGGTCGTCCGTCACCATGGACGGGTCGGCCATCAACCACTCCAGGCGGGTCTTCACCCGCTCCCACGACGGGTCATTCGCCGCCTCGGTCGAGAGCGTGTAGAGCCGCTCCATCACAACCGGGTTCGCCATGGTGCCGCCCATGGTGTTCAGGGCGATCCGCTCGACCCGCTCCGGGTACAGCTGCGCCAGCTTCGCGGTCACCCAGCCGCCGAGCGACTCGCCGCTGAAGTACGCCTTCTGCACCCCGATCGCGTCCATGAATGTGAGGACCTGGTCGATGTAGTGCGTGATCTCCAGCGGATGCTCCGGCTTGGAGGAGTAGCCGTGGCCGATGAAGTCGATTGCCCAGGTCGAGAAGTGCTCGCCGTGCGAGCGCAGGTTGCGGGCGTAGGCCTCCGCGTGCCCGGTGATCCCATGCAGCATCAGCAGTGTCGGCTTCGAGGTGTCGCCGGTGTGCAGGTAGCGGGTGCGGTAGCCGGCGTGCTCGATGAATCCCTGGCTGAATGAAACCTGGGCCAGATCGGTCCAGACGCTGGTAAACGGACGCTCGCTCATGACAGTTCTCCTTCGTGGGTTGGGGTGAGGTCGCCGGTCAAAGCGCCGTCGAGTTCGGGGGTGATCGCGGTTCGGCCGAGGACCGCATCCAGCGCCGCGGCCAGCTGCTGCCTGGCCTCGTCGACGTCTCGCACCGCCTCGCTCTGGCGCCAGGCGATGTAGCCGTCCGGGCGTACGAGCAGCGCGCCGGCTTCGTGGATCTCCCGTTGCGCGTGCCACTCCCCGTAAGCATCGGCGTATCCCGGCCGGCCGATGACGACCGTGCGCAGGTAGTCCGCGTCGAGGGTGGCGGCGGCATCCGACCATGCGGTTCCGGCAAGCCCCGTGACCAGGCTGAACTGACCGTGCCCGATCACGTCAAGCGTGGACACCCGCCGACCGTGCTCGTTCACCAGCCAGGCGTGGGGGATCTTTGCTCCGGGACGTGTGGTGGCCTGCAGGTACAACTCCCGGTCCCGGTGCCAGTGTTCGTCGCCGGCCGCGGGGTCGCTCATCACCGCGGTTGACGAATAGCGCTGGTTGAGTTCCACTCCCTGGGCGTTGAATTCGGTGTTCTTGAGCTCGAGTCCGGCGTAGAGCGCCTCGCGGGCAGCTACCCCGTCCTCGGTCGGTGAGCTGATCTTGGCGAGCATCGCCGCCAATGGGTCGTCGGACTCGTCGATGGCGAGGGCCGCGCGCATGCCGGCATAGTCTTTCCGCGACTGGTTGGCGCGCGCCACGATCTGCCGCCCGACCGGTACCCGTTCCTCGGAGTACGAGTCGAGGAGCCGAGGCTCGGCATGCCCCTTGATCACGAATGCGAGTTTCCACGCGAGGTTGAACGCGTCCTGGATGCAAGTGTTGGATCCCAGCCCTGAGCTCGGCGGGTGCCGGTGGACAGCGTCTCCTTCGCAGAAAACGCGCCCACGGTGGTAGAGCTCCGCGTGCTGCTGGTTGACGTACCAGACCATCGTCCGTTCGATGTCGAACTCCACGTCGGGATCGCCGATCAGCGTCCGCACCTGGTTGCGCAGGTGTTCGTCGCTGAGGTCGGGGTCGCCCTTGGCGATGTCGAAGCCCCAGCCCATGATCCACTGGTCCCACGGGCGGATGGCTCGGAACGTGGCCATCCCGATCTCACCGAAACTGGCCGCCGGGTTCATGATCCAGTGCAGGATGCTCGGGCGGTGTGCGACGTGTCGGCTGAGGTCGGCGTTGAACAGCACGTACACGGTGCCGGCGCGCGCCATCTCACCCTGGAACGGCAGGGCGAGTTCTTCCGCGATCTGCGACTTGGCGCCGTCGGCTCCGACGAGGTAGCGGACGCGCTGCGTGTATTCCTGGCCGCTGATCTTGTTCAGCAGTCGGACGGTGACGCCGTGCTCGTCCTGCTCGTGGCCCAGGTATTCCGTATTGAACGAGACGTCCGCGCCGCGGGCGGCAGCGTTCTTGACGAGGATCGGTTCCATCACGGGCTGCGGGATGTCGAGCATCGGTGAGGGACTGCCGGTGAGGTAGTCCGTCTGTCGCGCGGGCCCGGTGCCCCAGGTGCGCAGCCGGGCGATCTCCTCGCCGACCAGGCTGGTGGTGAACATCGTGTCGCCCATCCACTCCCAGGGCGTCGCGGCTGCGCGGGCTTCGTCCTCGAGCCCGAGATCGCGCAGAACTTCCACCGCACGCTGGTTGGTGATGTGCGCTCGCGGTGAGTTGGCGAGCCAGTTCCACTTGGACACCATGTGCACCCGGACGCCGTAGGTGGCCAGGGCCAGTGCGGTGGTCGCGCCGGCCGGGCCGCTGCCAACGACCAGCACATCAGTGTCGAAGTGTTCCCGCGTGTTGCTCACTGCACTCTCTTCTTTGAGAAGGCCCGAGACGTGAGGTCCCGGGCGTCGTCGATGTCGTTGCGCCACTCGATCCGTGGTCTTGGCATACTAGCATGCTAGTTGCGCCGGGTCGGTGAGTGTGCGCTAGGCTGGCGCTTCTTACCCGCTAGCATGCTAACTCGGCACTCGAGTGGTGCCGCCGCAGCAGCACTGCGGTGAAACAAGCAAGGGAGCTCTGCATGGCCACCACGACCGATCCGCGGCGGACTGCCTACGAACGCCTGGCCGACGCGGCCGCAACCGGCGTGCCGGTCCCCCCGGTGCGGGACCTGCTGGGTGCCGACCTGGACGCCGCCTACGAGACCCAGGAGCTCGGCATCCGTTCGAGGGAAGGTGAGCACAACCCGCGCGCCGGCCGGAAGGTCGGGTTGACGGCGGCAGCCGTGCAGGCGCAGCTCGGTGTGGACCAGCCCGATTTCGGCGTGCTGTTGGCTGACATGCAGGTGCTCGAGAGCGAACAGGTGCCGCACGGGGCGTTGCTGCAGCCCCGCATTGAAGCAGAACTCGCGTTCGTGATGAGGACGGATGTCGATGCCACTGACCGGCAGTCTCTGATCGATGCCGTCGCCTACGTCACTCCGGCGCTCGAGATCGTGGACAGTCGGGTCGCGGGCTGGGACATCTCGATCGTCGACACGGTCGCCGACAACGCGTCGAGCGCGTTCTACGTTCTGGGCGCCGCGCAACTGCCGCTCGGTGAGTATTCCCCGGTCGCCGCGACGATGTCGATGACCGTGAACGGCGTGGAGCGTTCGACCGGGACCGGGCAGGACTGCCTGGGGGACCCGCTCAACGCCCTGGTCTGGGTGGCGGAGACCGCTGCCCGGCTGGGACGCCCGCTTCGCGCCGGCGAAGTGGTGCTCTCGGGCGCCCTCGGCCCGATGGTCCCCCTTGCCTCCGGCGATCATGTCGAAGCCTTCATCAGCGGCCTCGGCTCGGTCACCGCAACCGTCTCGTCGTAACCAACCCCCTGAGCAACCTCCTCGATCTGCGGCGCCGATGCCGCAGGCATCCGTTCAACCCCTAAGGAACCTAACCATGTCAACGTTGACGACGCGTCGGACCACCGACACCACCATCCCAGTGAAGAAGGCGGGGCCGCTGAAGGTCGCCCTTGCCAGCTTCATCGGCACCACGGTCGAGTACTACGACTTCTTCATCTACGGCACGGCCGCTGCCCTGGTCTTTCCGGCGATCTTCTTCCCCGAGGCGTCGCCGATCATGGGAACGCTGCTCGCCTTCGCCACCTTCGGCGTGGGCTTTTTGGCGCGCCCGCTCGGCGGGGTGATCTTCGGCCACTTCGGCGACCGCGTCGGCCGTAAGCGGATGCTCATGATCTCGCTCACCGGTATGGGGCTCGCGACGCTCGCGATGGGCCTGCTTCCCGGCTACGCCCAGATCGGCATCTGGGCCCCCATCCTGCTCACCGTGCTGCGCCTGTTCCAGGGCATCATGGTCGGTGGCGAATGGGGCGGCGCGACGCTGATGGCAGTGGAGCACGCTCCGCGGGGTAAGCGCGGGTTCTACGGCGCCTTCCCGCAGACCGGAGCTCCGGCCGGGACTTTCATCGCCACCGGCGCGTTCCTCCTCGTCGCCCAGCTTCCCGACGAACAGTTCCTCACCTGGGGCTGGCGCCTGCCGTTCATCGCGAGCGTTGTCCTGGTCGGGGTCGGGCTCTTCATCCGGATGTCGCTGGCCGAGAGCCCGGCGTTCGCGGCCGCCCGCGAGAAGAACGAACTGGTCAAGATGCCCGTTGTCATCGCCTTCAAGCGGCACTGGCGCGAGATCCTTCTGGTCGCCGGCACCTACCTCAGCCAGGGCGTGCTCGCGTACATCACCATGGCGTTCCTCGTGAACTACTCGGGGACGGTGGGCATCGAGCGCACCTCGGCCCTGCTCGGCGTGATGCTCTCCGCGGTCGTCGCCGTGGTGCTCTACCCGGTCTTCGGCGCGCTCTCGGACACCTTCGGGCGCAAGACCATGTACTTCGCCGGCGCGGTGGGCATGCTGGTTACCACGCCGATCGCGTTCATGCTGATCAACACGGGCAACCCGTGGAACTTCACGATCGCGGTGGTGCTGATCTTCGGGATCACGATGTCGGCATCCGCCGGGGTCACCGGCTCGCTGTTCGCGATGATCTTCACGCCAGAGGTCCGCTACACGGGCGCATCCGTCGGCTACACGATCTCGCAGATCGCCGGCCCCGCGTTCGCCCCGATGATCGCGACCGGACTCCTGGCGGCGACGGGGTCGAGTGACGCCGTGGTGGTCTACCTGGTGATCATCTGCCTGGTCTCGGTGGTCTCCGCCGCGCTCATCCCCGGCGGCTGGGGCCGAAAAGAAGCCGCGCACCGCAACAGCGCCGACAACCCCCTCGAGAACTAGCGCTCCCGTCGCCGAAACCGCACTTGTTGGGCTTATACGAACGTTTTAGCCCCAACAAGTGCGGTTTCGGCGTGGTGAGCGGATGGCCCGGGTCAGCGAGCGAGGGACGCCAGGATCCCCGCGCGCACGTCGGCCAGCTGCCGTTTCAGTTCGGACACCGTCTCGGCGGGCAGGGCCGCCCGGTAGGCGGTGGTGCGGAGGTCGGCGCGCATCTGCTGCCGGAACTCGTTCAGCACCATGTCCGCCTCGTGCAGTGCCTGGGTCGACTCGGTGTGCGCCGTGTTGGCCGCACCGCGGGAGTCGGACTTGGCATCCCGGGCGGCGGAGGCGAGGTCGGCCCTGAGGCCCTTCATCGCCGCGTTGACGCCGAGTCGCACTTCGTCGGCGAGTCGTCGCACCGAATCGGTGACCTCGCTCTCGACGGCGTCGAGGTCTCCCTCGCGCGAGGCCAACTCGGCGCGTCCGGCATCCGTTATCTCATAGACGGTCTTCCGGCCGTCGGCCGACTTGGTGACCAGGCCTTCCTCCTCCAGCTTGGCCAGCCGCGGGTAGATGGTGCCGGCGCTTGGACTGTAGGTTCCGCCGAACCGGTCACTGAGGGCCTGGATCAGCTCGTAGCCGTGCCGCGGCTGCTCGGCCAGCAGGCTGAGCAGGTAGAGCCGGAGGTTGCCGTGGGAGAAGACCGGGGGAGTCATGCCGACGCCTCGCTTCCGTCATCGGTTGCCGACGTGGACGACGTCGTGGACGAGTTCGCGGATGCCGCGCGGCGCACCACCGCGATGTGCCCGGACACCGAATTCGCCTGCAGCTCCAGCCAGGAGCCGTCGAGTTGCCCGTTGCTGCCCTCGTAGCCCTTCCCGAACGTGGTCCGGATCGTCTGGTCGTCGAGTTGGATGGTTCCGGTCACCGTGTTCAGCCGGTAACGGGCGGCTACGTCGGCGCCGAGCCGCACGGTGACGTTTCCGGTGACGGTGTTCGTCATGATGCGGTCGGGGATGCCCTCGATATCGAGGAAGACGTTGCCCGAGACCCCGTCGACGCTGAAGCGGCGCACCTCGCCGCTGACCGTGATGTCGCCAGAGACGGTGTGCGCGGTGATCTCGCCGGTGTGGTTCCGCACCGAGAGTTCGCCGTTGACGCCATTGAGCTCGAGGTTGCCGGTGAGGTTGTCGATCACGACGTCGCCGTTGACCGTGCTCACCTTCGCATCATTGGCCAGGCCCGAGATGAGCGCCTCGGCCGAGATCACACCGAACTTCATCGCAACATCCCTCGGGACCATGATGCTGATGTCGGCCTTGGCCGTCCCGCGGAACGACGAGAAGACGTCGATGAAGTTGTCCCAGCGCAGCTGGGGGTGATCGATCTCCAGGACGTCGCCGTCCATTGAGACCTTGAGGTCCTTGCCGCTGACGCTGTGCACCTCGACACGGGCGCCGGGCTCGTCATGGCCGATGACGTCGACGCGGCCGCCGATGAGCCCCACCTTGAGTGTGCGTACCAACTCGACGTCGATGATCTTGGTCTGCCCGGGGGCGACCAGCCATTTTTCCAGTGACATTGTTCTTTCCCTTTCCGCATGGCATCGGAACGGATGCCGATATCGCATGTCACGATATATCGCGTTGTTAAAGTTACGATATATCGCGTCTTCGGGAAATGCAATGGGGATGCCGGAAAATGGCGATAGCTGCGGCAAACGGGGCGAGAATTGTCGCATGATCGGACGCATGCACCATGTTGTGATCGACAGCCGCGACCCGCTGGCTCTCGCGCGTTTCTATTCGGGACTCCTCGGCCTGCCGGTGACCTATCAGGACGACACCTGGGTGGTGATTGCGGAGAACGACACCAGCTCGGGCATCGCGTTCCAGTTGGCGCCGGACCACCAGCCGCCGCAGTGGCCGGACCCCGACCATCCGCAGCAGTTTCACCTCGACATCATGGTCGACGACGTCGCTGAGGCCGGCGGCCGAGTCCTGGCGCTTGGAGCCACGCCGCTCCCGGGCCGATCGAAAACGTCGCGCGTCTACGCCGACCCGGCGGGGCACCCGTTCTGCCTGATTCCGCGGCCGGGATGGGCTCCGCCGATCGAAGCGGGGGCGGCGGGAGACGGACGCTAGATTCGAGCCATGCCAACAGAGCACCTCGACCCGGTCACGCTTCTGCGTGAACTCATCGGCATCGACTCGATCAATCCTGACCTGGTTGCCGGCGCCGCAGGCGAGGGCGCGATCGCCCGGTGGTGCGCGAGGTGGTTATCCGGCCACGGGTTCGACGTACACGTTCTCGAGGAGCGCCCGGGCCGTCCGTCCGTGGTCGGCGTCGCACGCGGAACCGGGGGAGGGCGATCCCTCATGCTCAACGGCCACCTCGACACCGTCGGCGTCGCCACCTGGACCGGCGGGAAGGGCGACGGGCGCGGTGGCGGGCCCGGTGCTCGACCGTTCGGCGGCGAGCAACGCGACGGCACGATCATCGGGCGCGGTGCGTTCGACATGAAGGGCGGGCTGGCGGCCATCCTGGTCGCCGCTGCGCGGGCCGGGGTAGACGGACTGCCGGGCGACGTGCTGGTCACCCTCGTCGCCGACGAGGAGTTCGGCAGCCTCGGCACCGAGGAGGTGCTCCGCCAGTTCAGCGCCGATGCGGCGATCGTCGCCGAGCCGAGCAGTCTCGACCTGATCCTTGCCCATCGCGGGTTCGCCTGGTTCGAGATCCAGCTCACCGGCCGCGCCGCCCACGGGTCGCAACCCGAGCTCGGCGTCGACGCAATCGCCCACGCCGGCCTGGTCCTGCACGCGCTCGACGGCCTGCGGGCGCGGCTGGACGCCGCACCGGCGCATCCGCTGCTCGGACATGGCAGCGTGCGCGTCGCTGTGATTTCCGGGGGAACGGATGCCGCCACCGTCGCCTCGTCGTGCACGCTGACGGTCGAGCGGCGAACGCTCCCCGGTGAGACTCCGGCGGAGACGGAAGCGGAACTGGCGACTGTGCTCGAGGGCCTCGCCGCCAGCATCCCGGCATTGGACTACCGGCTCACCCGGTTGGTCGCCCGCGGCGCGTTCGCTGCCGACCCCGACTGGCCGATCGTGCGTGCAGTGGCGGCCAACGCGACGCGAGTGCTGGGGCGGCCCGCCGCCTCACGGGGCGAACCGTTCTGGACCGATGCCGGGCTGATCCTGGACGCGGGCATCCCGTGTCTGCTCATCGGGGTCGATGGCGGCGGGGCGCACGCTGGCCTCGAGTGGACGACCGAGGCATCCGTTCTGCAGCTCACCGAAATTCTGCACGGCACCATTCGCGACTTCTGCGGCTGATATCGCCCCCTTGACATTGACGCGACGTCAACCCTTAGCGTGGTAGCTGCACGCAACCGTAGGGAGGCAGACGTGGACTGGTCAATCCAGGACATCGCGCGACTGGCCAACACGACCAGCCGCACACTCCGCCACTACGGCGACGTCGGCCTGCTCACGCCCAGCCGGATCGGCAGCAATGGCTACCGGTACTACGACGAGCGTGCGTTGGTACGCCTGCAGCGGATCCTGATGCTGCGAGAGCTCGGTCTCGGCCTCCCCGCGATCGGCGAGGTACTCGAGAAGGAGACGGACGAGGGGCGTGCGCTGCTCAGCCACCTCCACTGGCTGAAGCAGGAGCAGGAGCGACTGGGCCGGCAGGTCCGGTCGGTGGAGAACACGATTTTGGCGATGGAAGGAGGGGAACAACTGATGGCAGAAGACATGTTCAACGGCTTCGACCACACCCAGTACCAGGAGGAGGTTGAAGAGCGGTGGGGTAAGGATGCCTACGCGAGGAGCGATTCGTGGTGGCGGTCGATGTCCGCCGACGAGAAAAAGGCCTGGCAGCAAGGCCAGAAGCAACTCGGCGCCGCCTGGATGGACGCCGCCGCCCGCGGCATCGCGCCAGACAGCGACGAGGCGCAGGCCCTCGCCCAGCGGCACTTCGACTGGCTGCGCGCCATCCCGGGAACGCCGGGAGGCGGCGGTGCCGGGCCGACGAGGGAGTATTTCGTCGGCCTCGCCGAAATGTACGCAGCCGACGAGCGCTTCGCGGCCAACTACGGTGGAGAGGCGGGCGCAACCTTCGTGCGCGACGCGATGGCCGTCTACGCCGAGCGCAACCTCTGAGGCCGCGCCCCAAGCCGCGGATGAGGGGCCAACTTCTCCTAGTGCGGGTCGCGCCGCACTGGGATTAGTCGGCCCCTCACCGGCTCAAACGGCGGCGGGCGGGACGGACGGGGTGCGCTTGATGGTGTCGTAGGCGGCCAACGCGTCCCGGCGGGACTGGGCGAGGTCGACGATGGGAGGTGGGTACAGTGCGTCGTCGGACACCCACCGGTCGACGTACGCCCGGTCGGGATCGAACTTCTGCGCCTGCAGCAGCGGATTGAACACGCGAAAATAGGGCGCGGCATCCGCCCCGCTGCCCGCCACCCACTGCCAATTCGCGGCGTTGCTGGCCTCGTCGGCGTCGACCAGGCAGTCCCAGAACCAGCGCTCGCCGATCCGCCAGTTGAAGAGCAGGTTCTTCACCAGGAAGCTGGCCGTCACCAGGCGCACCCGGTTGTGCATGTAGCCGGTCCGCCACAGCTCACGCATGCCGGCGTCCACGAGCGGTATCCCGGTGCGCCCCTGCTGCCAGGCCTCCACCTCGGCAGGGTGGGCCTCCTTCCACGGGAATTCGTCGAATTCCGGGCGGAAGTTCCGCTCGGCCAGTTGCGGGAAATGGAACAGGATGTTCCAGTTGAACTCGCGCCACCCCAGTTCGCTCAAGAACTTCGCGGCGTTCGTGCCGGCACCCTGATTTCCGGTGTGGCGCACCCGGTGCCACACCTGGAACGGGCTGATCTCGCCGAATCGCAGGTGCGGGCTGAGGTGCGAGGTCGCCTCGCGTGCCGGTTCATCCCGCCGGTGGTACTCGGCAAGGACATCGGCGGCAAAGTGCTCCAATCGCGCGGATGCCGCAGCCTCGCCCGGTCGCCACTTGTGTCTGAGGCCCTCGCTCCAGTCCGGCCGGGTGGGGAGGAGGTGCCAGTCTTCGAGGGCGTCGCTCGCGCTCGCCGGGGCCGCGAGCGCGGTGAGGGCGGTGGGGGGCGGCAACGGGTCCCGCGGCCGTGGCCGTTCCAGGCACGCCCGCCAGAACGGCGTGAACACGCGGAACGGGCTTCCCGCTCCGGTGGTCACCGTCCAGGGCTCGAAGAGGAGGTTCGCCTGGAAGCTCGACACCTCCACACCCTCCGCGCGCAGTGCGACCTTGAGGTCGGCATCGATCTCGCGGGACGCCCCGTAGCGGCGGTTCCAGTACACGACCGCGGCATCGGTCTCGGTGACCAGGCGTGGAATCTCGACGGCGGCTGATCCGCGGCGCAACAGCAACCGGCCGCCGAGGTCCCCGATCGAGTGCGCGAGGGCGTTGAGGCTGTGGTGCAGCCACCAGCGGTTGGCGCCGCCCAGTAGCCGGATGCCTGGACTTTCCTCGTCGAGGACGTACACGACGACAACGGGAGCGCCACGGGCCACCGCTGCCGCCAGCGCCGGGTTGTCGGCGAGGCGCAGGTCGTCGCGCAGCCAGACGATGGACGGGCGCTTGGTCACTCCCTTACGGTACGGCGATTGGGTCGGTCTCGACAGGCCGGGCCACCGGGGCCTCGGTCCGCTTGATCGCGAACAACGGGATCGTCCAGCCGCAGAGCGGCCCGACCAGCACCGCGAAGAGCACGGTACCGACACCCACATTCCCGCCGAGCGCCCAGCCGACCGCGAGCACGATGACCTCGATGCCGGTGCGGACGATCCAGATCTTCCAGCCGGTGCGCTTGTGCAGGCCGGTCATCAGCCCGTCGCGCGGGCCCGGGCCGAAGTGGGCGCCGATGTAGAGGCCGGTCGCGACGGCCAGGACCAGCAGGCCGGCCGCGAACAGGATGATCCGGAGCCACAGGTCAAGGTCTTCCGGGATCAGTGACAACCCGACATCGGCCGACGGCCCCACCAGAAGCGCATTCAGCACCGTGCCCACGCCGAGCCTCTGCCGGATCGGGATCCAGAACAACAGCACCACGCCGCTCATCAGCACCGTGATCAGCCCGAAACCCAGGTGCGTGTGGTTGTCGATGCCCTGGGTCAAGACATCCCAGGGGGCCACGCCGATGGCAGCGCGCACGATCAACGCGATGCCGATCCCGTAGAGGAAGAGGCCAATGAGGAGTTGGAGGATGCGACGGGTCATAGAAACCAATCCAATTGCACGGGTGGCCTGTTATCAAGTAGCCAATCTGCCTAGAGTGGCTTCATGTCAGAGAGTAGCGTGAGCGCCCGCGCCCTGGAGAACCTGCTCGGCGACTGGCGAACGGGCGCCAGCGCCTACGCGGCGCTGGCCGACCGCATCCGCTTGCTCGCACTCGACGGGCGCATCCCGTCGGACAGCCGACTGCCGGCCGAACGGGACATCAGCGCACGCTTGGGCCTGAGCCGCACCACGGTCACCGCTGCCTACCGGCAGCTCCGGGACACCGGCTACCTGCGGAGCCTCCGGGGCTCGGGCAGCGTGGTGACGCTGCCCGGTGCGGCGCCCACGCTGGAGGCGGTGCCGCAGGCCGGGGTGCTCGATTTCAGTAAGGCCACCATGCCGGCGCTGCCGTGGCTGGCCGACGTCGCCACGCTTGCCGCCGCAGATCTGCCGCGGCACCTCGGCGGGTCGGGCTTCGACCCGATCGGAATCCCTGAACTCCGCACCGCCATCGCCGAACGATACGCCGCCCGCGGCCTGCCGACCGGTCCAGAGCAGATCATGGTCACCAGCGGAGCCCAACACGCTATCGCCTTGATCGCGCGGGTTCTCCTCGGCCGTGGAGACAGGGCCCTGGTCGAGATGCCCACCTACCCGCACGCGGCCACGGCGCTCCGCGCCGCGGGCGCCCGGCTGGTGCCGGTGAGCGTGTCCGCCACCGGCCCGGCCGAGGATCCGGAGACCCGCGGCTGGGATGAGACTGCCCTGATCCAGACCCTGCAGCGCAGCAACCCCACACTCGGCTACCTCATGCCGGACTTCCACAACCCCACCGGGCAGACCATGCCGGAGAACCAGCGCGAACGTGTGCTGGCGGCTGCCGCGCGCCAGGGTACCGTGCTCATCGCCGACGAGACCATCGGCGAACTGGACATCGACCGGCCGGGCACCTTCCTGCCGTTCGCCGCCTACGCCGCCCAGGCACCGGGGACTGGGGGAGCGATGGTGTCGATCGGATCGGTCGGCAAGACGGTGTGGGGCGGCCTTCGGATCGGCTGGATCCGTGCCGATCGTGGACTCATCCGCAAGCTGGTCGCGGCGCGCTCGGCCGGCGACCTCGGCACCCCGATCCTCGAGCAGTTGATCGTGACCCGCCTGCTCGCCGACATGCCCACGATCCTCGAGCACCGGCGGGAGCAGCTCCGGGCCGGGCGAAACCACCTCGAGGCGTCGATCGCTGCGCGCTTTCCGGACTGGCAGATACCGCACGTCGACGGCGGGATCACCGCATGGGTCAACCTTGGCGCACCGGTCAGTTCGCAGCTGGCGCTGGCGGCCCGTGCGCAGGGGGTGTTGATCCCGGCCGGCCCCCGGTTCGGCATCGACGGGGCATTCGAGCGTTTCGTGCGGCTGCCGTTCTCCTACTCGCCGGCCGAGATCGACCGGGCCGTCGACGCGCTGGAACAGGCGTGGGCGACGCTGCTGCGGCATCCGCTGCAGGACACCGGCTATCTCGCCGACGTCGTCTGACCCGGTCGGAGAAGCCGGGTCGGTTGTCGCCGGCGCACCGCCGCCGTATGATTCTCTGAGCGATATTAGAACGTGGAGTTCGAATATCGAACACGCCGCGTCGAGAATGCAGTCCGCTCCGCCACAACGAAGTGAGGAAAGCCGTGCAGTTCCACCACCACGGATACGTGTCCACCGATCCGCGCGTTCAAACGATAGCGGGGGTCGGCATCGATCGGCCCGACGAGCTTCCGGATAACGTGGACGTGCTCATCGTGGGAACGGGTCCCGCCGGAATGATCACCGCAGCCCAGCTCTCGCAGTTTCCGCGCATCACCACACGCATCATCGAGCGACGTGGCGAACGCCTCGCGATCGGGCAGGCTGACGGTATCCAGGCCCGCAGCGTCGAGACTTTCCAGGCGTTCGGCTTCGCGGAGCGCATCATCGCAGAGGCGTACCACATCACCGAGATGGCTTTCTGGAAGCCGGACCCCGCCGACCCGTCCCGCATCATCCGGACGGCGCGCGCCGTGGACGACGTGACCGGCATCAGCGAGTTCCCCCACCTCATCGTCAACCAGGCGCGGGTCCTGGACTACTTCGCCGAGGTGATGTTCAACTCCCCGACACGGATGAAGCCTGACTACGGGTGGGGCTTCCGCGGCCTCGAAGTCGCCAAGGAAGGCGAATACCCCGTCACCGTGAAACTCGTGCACACGACCGGTGAGCGGGAAGGAGAGGAGCGCACCATCCACGCGAAATACGTCGTCGGCGCTGACGGCGCCCGCAGCGGTGTGCGCGAGTCGATCGGATGCACGATGGCCGGCGACCAGGCCTTTCACGCCTGGGGTGTGATGGACGTGCTCGCCGTCACCGACTTCCCCGACATTCGCACCAAGTGCGCCATCCAGTCGGAATTCGGAAGCATCCTGCACATTCCTCGCGAGGGCGGCTACCTGTTCCGCATGTACGTGGACCTGGGCGAGGTGGCCGCAGACAACAGGGGGGCGATCAGGAACACCACGATCGAAGAGATCATCGCCAAGGCGAACGAGATCCTGCACCCGTACACGCTGGACGTGAAGAACGTCGCCTGGCACAGCGTGTACGAGGTCGCCCACCGCCTCACCGACAGGTTCGACGACGTGCGCCTGGACGAGATCGGTACCCGGTGGCCGCGGGTCTTCATCGCCGGCGACGCCTGCCACACACACAGTGCCAAGGCCGGTCAGGGCATGAACGTATCGATGCAGGACGGCTTCAACCTGGGCTGGAAGCTCGCCCACGTGCTCGACGGTCGCAGCCCCGAGAGCCTGCTCGGTACCTACTCGGCCGAACGGCAGGTCATCGCCAAAAACCTCATCGACTTCGACAAGCAGTGGTCGAGCCTGATGGCGGCCAAGCCGGAAGATCTCGACGACCCGTCCGAGCTGGAGGACTTCTACACCCGGACCGCCGAGTTCCCGGCCGGCTTCATGACGCAATACCCGCCGTCGATGCTGGTCGGAGAAGCGACCCACCAGGGCCTCGCGACCGGGTTCCCGGTCGGGAAGCGCTTCAAGTCCGCCCCGGTGGTTCGGGTCGCCGACGCCAACCGGGTGCACCTCGGGCACCATCACCGCGCGGACGGACGGTGGCGCGTGTACGCGTTCGCCGATGCGGCCGCTCCCGGCGAAACCTCGGCACTCAGCGAATGGGCGGAATGGCTCCAGGCCTCGCCCGAGTCACCGCTGGTCGTCCACACTCCGCCGGAGAGGGACATCGACAGCGTCTTCGATGTCAAGGTGGTCTACCAGCAGCCGCACACCGCCGTCGACATCGGTCGTGTCCCCGGGGCGTTTCTGCCCAGGACCGGCCCCTATGGGCTGATCGACTACGAAAAGCTGTACGCCGCGCACCCCGGGCAGGACATCTTCGAACTTCGAGGAATCGACCGCGGTGGCGCTGTCGTGGTGGTTCGACCCGACCAGTACGTGGCGAACGTGCTTTCGTTGTCGGCGACCGCGGAACTGGCCGCCTTCTTCCGGCCGATCCTGTTCGCCAGCACCGTCCCTGCGGTGTGACGGTCGGGTCTGCTACCTGGCTGACGTCGCCTGACCGCTTGACGGATCTCCGGCGTCGGCGCCTGGCGGGCGGCCGGACGTGCGCAGTACGGCCTCGGTATCCGCAGCGGATGCCCACGGTCCGGACCACCCGATCACCGCGATGGCGGAGGTGGGCAACGTCAGGCGATCGCCGGTGAGCTGGGCGACGAGCTCTTCCATGCCCGGGTTGTGGCCGACCAGCACCACGGTGACGGCATCGTCCGGCAGTGCGCGCACCACGTCGAGTAGTTCGTCGGCGGATGCCGCGTAGACGCGGTCCTCGATGTGCACCGGTGGCCGGGAGCCCGAGGCAGCGGGACCGAGCTCGGTCGCGGCGAGCTGCCAGGTCTCGCGGGCCCGAACCGCGGGCGAGATGACCGCGAGATCAATGTGCTCGCTCCAGCCGGCCAGCCATCGGCCGGCGATCGGTGCCTGCCGCAGGCCACGATCCGACAGTGGCCGGTCGGCGTCCGCTTCGCCGCCGGACCAGTCCGACTTCGCGTGCCGGAGCAGAATCAGGGTGCGTTCGGTGTCAGTCTCGGACTGCGTTTCGCTCATCTCGGCCCCTCCTGCCTGCGGATGCTCGGGACTCTATGCCGAAGGTCCGACTCCGGTCAAGGATTCTCGTGCGGCGCCTGGTCGAGTAGCGTGAACGGATGCGCACGCCGGAGCCCACAGGATGACACCCGACCAGCTCACCGGCTTCTACCTCGATCTCAACGGGGCCGAGGAGACCTACCCGTTCGGGCCTCAGAACCGGGTGTTCAAAGTGGCCGGCAGGGTCTTTGCGATCGAAAGCGCCGACCTGGAGCATCCGTCCGTCACGCTGAAGGCACTCCCCGAGAATGTGCCTCGGCTCATTCGCAGCGTCGACGGAATCGGACCGGGCTACCACATGAACAAGAAGCACTGGGTGACGGTGCGGTTGGACGGCACCGTGCCAGACGACCATGTGCGGGAACTCATCGCCGAGTCGCACGCGATCGTCGTCGAGTCCCTTCCGCGGCAGGTGCGGCTCGGCCTGCAAGGCTGACGAAACAACGGAAAACTCCGCGGCGTAGTGCACACGGCGCAGTGGGATACTGTGCGAGTGCATTTTCTCGCGGTCCTGAGTATGAAGAACCGGGCGCTCATCGCGCTCATCACCATCGTCGCGGCGGTATTCGGCAGCCTCGCTCTGACCAGCCTCAAGCAGGAGCTGATCCCCTCCCTGCAGCTGCCGACGCTGCTCATCTCGTCGAGCTACCCTGGGGCCTCGCCCGAAGTTGTCAACGACGACGTGTCAACGCCGATCGAGACCGCGATCCAGGGTATCCAGGGGCTGGAGTCGACCTCCACCACCAGCAGCACCAACTCCTCCCTGGTCAACGCGACCTTCACCTACGGAACCGACCTGACCAAGGCCGAATCCAAGATCACCCAGGCCATCAACCGGATCAAGACGCAGCTGCCAGACGGACTGGACCCGCAGGTGATCAGCGGCAGCATCGAGGACTTCCCGGTGCTCTCGCTCGCGGTCTCGACCGGCTCCGCCGACACCACCACGCTCGCCGACGAGCTTAAGCGCAGCGTGCTCGGCGATATCCGCGATGTCGCCGGGGTGCGCGACGCGGCCCTGGTCGGCGACGTGGGCCAGCGCGTCACCATCACCCCGGACACGGCGGCGCTCGCCGCACGCGGACTCAGCCCCCAGGACATCCGCTCGGCCCTGCAGCAGAACGGTTCGCTGATCCCGGCCGGATCGCTCACCGAGGGCGACTCCACGCTCTCGGTGCAGACCGGTTCGAAGCTCGGCTCGGTGGAGGACATCGCCGCGCTGCCGCTGGTTTCCTCGCAGCCCGCCGGTACGGCGACGGGTGCCGCATCCGGTGCTGCAGCGGGTGCAGCGGATGCCGCCGGCGGGGCTGCGACCGCATCGCAGGTACCAGCAGCCCCCGTTGCTGCGACCATCGGCGAGGTCGCCACCGTGGCGCTCGCCGCCAACCCGTCCACCAGCGTCTCTCGGGTCAACGGGAAGCCGGCGCTGACCATCTCGGTCACCAAGGTGCCGGCGGCGAACACGGTGGACGTGTCCAAGCACGTGCGCGCCATCATCCCGACCCTCCAGAAGGCCGTTGACGGCTCGACCTTCACCGTCGTCTTCGACCAGGCGCCGTTCATCCAGCAGTCCATCGACTCCCTCACCCAGGAGGGCATCCTCGGCCTGATCTTCGCGGTGCTGGTGATTCTGGTCTTCCTGCTGTCGGTGCGGGCAACGCTGGTCACGGCGATCTCGATTCCGACGTCGGTGCTGATCACCTTCATCGGGTTGCAGAGCGTCGGCTACTCGCTCAACATCCTCACCCTCGGGGCGCTCACGATCGCCATCGGGCGGGTCGTCGACGACTCGATCGTCGTGATCGAGAACATCAAACGCCACCTGATGTTCGGCCGCGACCGCGCAGAGACCATCGTCGGAGCGGTGCGGGAGGTGGCCGGTGCGATCACGGCGTCGACCATCACGACGGTCACGGTGTTCCTGCCGATCTCGTTCGTCGGCGGATCCACCGGTGAGTTGTTCCGCCCGTTCGCGCTGACCGTGACGATCGCCCTGCTCGCGTCGCTGCTGGTGGCGCTGACCATCGTGCCGGTGCTGGCCTACTGGTTCCTGCGCACGCCGGCGGTTGCCGGGCCTGCGGTGGGCGAGCCGTCCGTGGTCGAGCCTGTCGAGACCACGCGCGCCGGGGTCTCGACCACCGCGACAACCGCGACAACCGCGACCACCGCGACCACCGCTCGCCCGCACAGCCACCGCGCGGCATCCGTCGCCGACGACGATGCCCGCACCAGCGACGACCTCGAACACCCCAGCCGGCTGCAGAAAGGTTACCTGCCGGTCATCAGCTGGACGCTCAAGCACGCCGTCGCGACCATGATGCTCGCCGTGCTGGTGCTGGCCGGCACCGTCGCCCTGGTACCGCTGATGAAGGTCAACTTCCTCGGCTCCACCGGCCAGACCACCTTCCGAGTGATCCAGACCCTTCCCGTGGGCACCAGCCTGGCCGCGCAGGACGCGGCGTCGGCATCCGTTGAGAAAGAACTACGGAACACCGACGGGGTCAAGATCGTCCAGCTCTCGGTCGGAGGCAGCTCGCTGGCCGCCGCGTTCACCGGCGGTGCCCCGTCGTCCAGTGCGATCACCTACTCGATCACCACCGACGACTCGGCCAATCCCGACCAGGTGCAAGACGTCGTGCGCAAGAAACTCACCGCCATGAAGAACGCCGGCACCATCTCGGTCGCCGCCGCCGGCGGATTCAGCTCGTCCGACATCGAAGTGAACATCACCGCCGCGACCGATGCCGACCTGCAGAAAGCCGCGGACGCCATCCTGGCCAAGGTGCAGAAGCTCGGCGCGATCAAGGAGAGCACGAGCAATCTCGCCGCGTCCCGCCCGTTCATCGCGGTCACTGTGGACCGTTCCGCGGCGGCCTCGGCCGGCCTCAGCGAGCTCGCCCTCGGGACGCTCGTGTCCCAGGCGATGCAGCCCAGCACGATCGGCTCGGTCGTGATCAACCAGACCAGCCTGTCGGTGTACCTCCAGTCCGCCGCGCCGCCCACCACGACGGCCGAACTGTCGGCCCTGCCGATTCCGACCAGGCGGGGGCCCGTGCCGCTCAGCAGCCTGGCCACCGTGGAACAGACCGACGGCCCGTCCACCATCACCACCACGAAGGGCCTCCGCACGGCAACCGTCTCGGCGACGCCGAACATCAACGACCTCGGCACCGCGAACGCCCAGATCAGCACGGTACTGGCCGACACGTCCATCCCGTCAAGCGCCAGCGCCACGGTCGGCGGGGTCTCTGCTGACCAGACAGAGGCGTTCCAGCAGCTCGGGATCGCCATGTTGGTGGCTATCCTGATCGTCTACATCGTGATGGTCGCCACCTTCCGGTCGCTGCTGCAGCCGTTGCTGCTGCTGGTGTCGATTCCCTTCGCCGCCACCGGAGCGATCGCGCTGCAGGTGGTCAGCGGAATCCCCCTCGGTGTGGCGTCGCTGATCGGCGTGCTGATGCTGATCGGCATCGTGGTGACCAACGCGATCGTGTTGGTGGACCTTGTGAACCAGTACCGGAGACGCGGACTGGCGGTCGGCGACGCGCTCCTGCACGGGGCGAGCCGGCGCCTCCGGCCGATCCTGATGACCGCGCTGGCCACGATCTTCGCGCTGCTGCCGATGGCCGTCGGCCTCACCGGCCACGGCGGGTTCATCTCCCAGCCGCTGGCGCTGGTGGTCATCGGCGGCCTGGTGTCGTCCACCTTCCTGACCCTCGTGGTGCTGCCGGTGCTGTACTACCTGGTCGAGGGCGGGCGAGAGCGGCGGGCCATCCTGCGCGGGGAACGCCGTGCCGCCCGCGCACATCGGTAGGGCCGGCGCGTGGCTACCCCCGACTTCGTGCTCGACCTCCGGGAGAAGATCGGCACCGCGCCGCTGTGGCTGGCCGGTGTCACCGCGGTCGTGCTGCGCGGCGAAGAGCTGCTCCTGGTGCGCCGCGCCGACAACGGCGCGTGGACCCCGGTCACCGGCATCATCGATCCCGGTGAGCAACCGGCGGATGCGGCGGCGCGCGAAGTGCTCGAGGAGGCCGGCATCGTCGCCCGCGTCGAGCGGCTGGCGTGGGTGCATTCCCAGCCGCCGATGACCTACGCCAACGGCGACCAGGCGCAGTACCTCGACCTCACCTTCCGCTGCAGCTGGGTGAGCGGCGATCCATACCCCGCCGACGGTGAGAACACGGATGCCGCCTGGTTCCGGTTGGGAGATCTGCCGGTGTTGCCGGGGAACGTCGCCCAGCGCATCCGCCTGGCGTTGTCGACAGACGGGCCGGCGCAGTTCGAGCAGGCACCTGCCCGGCCTTAGCCCAGGGCTTTAGGCTGCCGGGCCCGCACCGAGCGCCAGCGCCAGCCGCTGCAGGGCCACCGGGGCCAACTCGGCCAGCCCGGTGTCTTCGAGCTCGCTGTTGTCGTCGACCAGCACGGCGACCCAGTCCTTGAACGGCTTGTGCATTCCCGATGGGTCCCACAGCTCCGCGCCCGGCTGGGCCAGCGCCTCGGCGTGCTCGCGCGTTCCCGCGCCGAGCTTCAGCGCGATCCGGTCTCCCTGCAGGCAGGCGAACGCCTTCTTCTGCAGGGTGAGCGCCCGGGCGCCGAACATCTTCCCGCCCACCGCGCCGGCGTTGCTCAACTCACTCAGCAGGTCGTCGAAGACGGTCTCAGCACTCATGCTGCGATGGTAGCCGAGGCGTGCGCATACCGGAGCAGAGGTGTCGTCCGGTATGCGGGACAATGCCGACGATGGGTGCCGATGATCCGGCGGATGAGGTTGCTAGGGTCGGTCTCGTGACCGACGCGACGCTGCCGAACGACCCCCTTTGGCCCCGGGCCGGCGGGTGGCCGTCAGCCTCGTCCCTTCGGGTCGACGCGCCAATCGACCTGGCCCTGATGGGTGTCCCGACCTGGCGCACGTCCCTGTCGGCGACCGATGCCGGAAAGACGCCGGCGGCGATCCGCGCCGCGCTCCGCCGGTATAGCACGGCATTGATGCCCGACCGCGGCCGCACGCGCCGTGGCGGCAGCGACGGCTTGGGCCCGGCCAGCCGACCGCGTGCACTCGACGACCTCATCGTCGCGGACTTCGGTGACGTTGCCGAACCCGACGGGCCCACGGGGGAGGCGCTCGCCATCGCCGACGTCGCAGCGGCCGCAGCACGTTCCCGGGTCGTTGTGGCGCTGGGCGGCGACAACGCGCTGACCGTTCCGGTGGCGCTCGGCGCCTGGGGCATGAATGCGGCTACCGCCGGGCTGATCACCCTCGACGCCCATTACGACCTCCGCGACGGCGTCTCGAACGGTTCGCCGGTGCGGCGGCTGGTGCAGGAGTTCGGACTAGACGGGAGCCGTATCGTGCAGATCGGCATCGCCGACTTCGCCAACTCCGTTGAATATGCCCGGCGGGCGATGGACTTCGGCATTACCGTCGTGCACCGCGACGAGCTGCACCGGCGGCCGATGGCGGACGTGTTCGCCGAGGCGCTCGAGATCGCCGGAGCCGGCGGCGGGCCGATTCACGTGGACCTGGACGTCGACGTCTGCGACCGGTCGGTGGCTCCCGGCTGCCCCGCGTCAGTGCCGGGCGGGATCTCCGCCTACGAGCTGCGCCAGGCCGCCCGGGCGGCCGGGACCGACCCGCGCGTCGCATCCATCGACCTCGCCGAGGTGGACGTCAGCGCCGACGCCCCCGACGGTCGCACCGTGCGCCTGGCCGCGCTGTGCGTGCTCGAGGTGGCAGCCGGGCTGCTCGATCGACCGGACGCACCCTGATCCTCACCTGCGATCCGCGCAACGCCTCACGCGAGCGCGAAAGCGCCCACGTGCCGTTCCTCGGGCCCGTTGTAGGCGCTGAGTGGGCGGATGAGCGCGTTGGACTCGAGTTGCTCCATGATGTGCGCGGTCCAGCCAGTGATCCGGCTGGCGATGAACAACGGCGTGAAGATCTCGGTGTCGAAACCGATCAGGTGGTACGCCGGGCCCGACGGGTAGTCGAGGTTCGGCAGGATGCGCTTCCGCTCTGTCATGGCCGCCTCGAGGGTGTCGTAGAGCGCGAGCAGGTCCGGCCGATTGTAGTACTCGATCAGGGTGTCGAGGGCCGCCTTCATGGTCGGAACCCGCGAGTCGCCGTCCTTGTACACGCGGTGGCCGAAGCCCATGATCTTCCGCTTCTCGGCGAGGGCTTCTTCGAGCCAGTCCTCAGCCCGCTCGGCGTCGCCGATCTCGTCGAAGATGTGCATGACGGCCTCGTTCGCGCCGCCGTGGAGGGGGCCCTTGAGCGCTCCGATGGCGCCGGTGACAGCCGAGTAGAGGTCGGAGAGCGTCGAGGTGATCACGCGCGCGGTGAACGTCGACGCGTTGAAGGAATGCTCGGCGTAGAGCACCATCGACACCCGGAAGGCGTCGACCACCACGGCCTCCGGCACCTCGCCGAAGGTCATGTAGAGGAAGTTCTCCGAGTAGTCGAGGTCGTCTCGTGGTTCGATCACGTCCTGGCCGCGGCGGCGGCGCTGGTCGTATGCGACGATCGACGGAAGCTGGGCGAGGAGGCGCAGGGATTTGGCGAGGTTCGATTCCCGGCTGCTGTCCTCGGCCGCCGGGTCGCTGGCGCCGATGAGGCTGACGGCCGTGCGCACGACGTCCATCGGATGCGCGGTCGTCGGGGTCAGGTCGATCACGGTCTTCACGGCCGGCGAAAGCCCCCGTTGCGTCCGTTCGGCACTCTGGAACGCGGTCAGCTCCGCTGTGCTCGGCAGCTCGCCGTGCCAGAGCAGGTAGGCAACCTCCTCAAAGGAGCAGTTCGCAGCGAGCTCCTGCACCGGGTAGCCGCGGTACAGCAGCGAGTTGGTCTCCGGGTTGACCTTCGAGACGGCGGTGTAGTCGACGACGACCCCCGCAAGGCCCTTGCGAATTTCAGGTGTGCTGGTCATGGCTGAATCCTTTCGAGCGGGTCAACGCTGGATGTGGAAGTTGAAGACGTTGGTGTCGAAGTGGTTGTAGGACTCGTAGTCGAGCAGTTCGTAGAGGTCGGCTCGGTGCTGCATGTCACCGAGGGCGGGTTCGAGGGTGCCGTGTTCGGTGAGGGTGTCCAGGCCCCGGACG